>NZ_JBHSIU010000009.1:0-71788 GCF_042653625.1 Dactylosporangium cerinum
GCTGGGCCTGGGAGGTCGCGCAGTCACTGGATCGGGACGGCGCCGGCTGCTGGGTGGCGGTGAAGTGGCTGGGGTCAGGAGGCCGGCTTGGTGGCGACGGCGGTGGCGGCTGTGACGGCGGCCAAGGCGTCGACGAGGCCGGCGCCCGCGGTGTCTGTGGGGCCGCAGGGGGAGCCGGAGGCGTCGACCGGCTGGGTGGTGCGGAGCAGGAGTTGGCGGGTCTGCTCGATGTGGCCGATGAGAGCGGGGTTGGCGGCCCACATGAGGGCGACGACGCCCGCGACGTGGGGAGTGGCCATGGAGGTGCCGCTCAGGGCGCCGTAGCCGCCGCCGGGCAGGGCGGAGACGATGGCGGAGCCGGGGGCCATGAGGTCGGGCTTGGGCACGTTGCCGGGGGCGGGGCCGCGGCTGGAGAAGGAGGCGACCTTCGAGGTCCTGGTCACGGCGCCGATGGTGAAGGTGGCGGGGTAGTTGGCCGGGGGGTCGGTGACGGTGGCGCAGTCCGGGCCGGTGTTGCCGGCGGCGGCGACGAAGAAGATGCCGGCGGCGGCGAAGACGTCGACGGCCTGCTGCAGGGACCGGGTGTCGCAGCCCTCGACGGCCGGGCAGCCCCACGAGTTGGTGAGGACCTGCGGGGCGCGGTCGGGGCGGCCGGCGTGCATGGGGTCGGTGCCGGCGGGATAGGGGGCGAGCATGAACTGCAGGCAGCTCACGTAGTTGGCCATGCTGCCCAGGTTGCGGGGGAGGTTGGCGCAGGCCACCCACAGCGCGCCGGGCGCGACGCCGACGCCCGCGCCGACCGCGGTGGCGAGGGTGTGGGTGCCGTGGCCGTTGGGGTCCACTGGGACGCTGGTGTGGTCGAGCGGGTCGAGCCAGGAGTCGTCGGCGCCGCGGAACGTGGCCTGCAGCGCGGGGTGGGTGCCGTCGACGCCGGAGTCGGAGCTGCCGACGACGATGCCGCGGCCGGTCGTGAACTGGGACCAGACCTGGTCGGCCTTGATGAGCGTCAGGTTCCACGGCGGGGCGGTGGGGGCCGGCAACGTGCCCTCCTCCTCCGGTCCCGGCGTGACGGGCAGCGGGCGCAGGACCGGGTTGAGCAGGACCCGGTCGACGTCGGCGCGGCCCTCCAGCCACTGGCGGGCGAGCGGGCCGGCGTTCACCTCGATGCCGTTGACCAGGTAGAACGGTGTGAACTTGAGGTCCTTGGCGCGCAGCGCGCCGCGCAGGGAGGCCTGGGAGCGCTCGGCGGTGCCGACCAGCCGCTCATAGGTCAGCCGGATGCGGGTGGTGCGGTCGGGCTCGTCGCGCAGGCCGCTCAGGTCGGCCTGCTCCTTCATGATCACGAAGAGGTGCTCGCCGTGGAGGCCCGGCTGGCCGAGGGCCGTGTAGACGATCGCGCCGCCGGCCGCGACGACGGCCGCGGTGAGCGCGGCGAAGCGGGGCCGCCACGGGTCCCGGCCGGTCGCCGGCACGACGGCGGTCGCCGCCAGCAGCGCCAGGACCAGGCCGGCCAGGGCGCCGATCAGCGCCCAGAACGCGACGTCGTGGAAGCCCAGCAGCAGCGTCGTCTCGTCCGGGTCGACCAGGGCGAGCGGGCCGAACAGGGCGGGCGCCAGCAGGGCCGGGACCGCCGGGCGGCCCCGGCGCGCCAGCGCGGCCACCGCGAATGCCAGCGGCGGGACCGCCACCAGCGCGAGCAACTGCACCGCGGGCTCGCCGACGCCGGCGACGAAGGTGACCAGGCCGACGCCCGCGGTCAGGCCGCCGACCGCGGTGCCGGCCCACGTGTTGCGCAGCGGGCCGCCGAGCGCGGCGAGCGCCGAGACCGGGCGGGCCGCGAGCCAGGCGACCGCCAGCGCGGCGAACGGGGCGACGAGCGTCTCCACCAGACCGCCGAACGCGCCGACCCACAGCCACGGCAGCAGCGCGACCAGCCCGATCGCCAGGGACAGCCACAGCAGCCAGCCGTCGGACCGCTCGGCCCGCCCGCGGACGGCGCGCCACACGGACGCGGCGATCGCGGCGGTCACGGCGAGCGCCGCCAGGTAGACCTCGTGATAGGTGTCGGGGATCAGGCGGAGCGTGCCGAGCAGGCCGCCGAGCAGGGCGGTGATCGCCCACTGCAGGCCGGCGGTCCGGGCGAACGGCAGCGGGGACAGCCGCGCGAGCAGCAGCGCCGGCCCGGCGACGAGGACCGCGACCAGCCAGCCCGCCACCGGCCAGAACCATCGGGGCAGGCCCGATCCGAGCGCCACCAGGCCCTGACCGACCAGCCAGCCCCCGCCGTGGACCGCGACGGTGACCGCCACCGCCCACAGACCGAGGACGATGGTCAATGCCAGCGCCAACCCTCGTGATCGAGCCATGGCCGCACTCTACGACCCGCCTCTGACAGTTTCGGATGAGTCGGCGAGCGGTTCCGGATGCGCCGCCAAACAAACCCCGGATGCGCCGCCAAACAAACCCCGGATGCGCCGGCAGGGCAGACTGAGGGGCATGACGGAGACGGTGGACGCGGTGGTCATCGGTGCCGGGCACAACGGTCTGGTCGCCGCCAACATGCTCGCCGACGCGGGCTGGGACGTCGCCGTCCTGGAGGGCACCGAGCACCTGGGCGGCGCGGTCCGCTCGGCGGAGATCACCGCACCGGGGTTCCTCAGCGACCTGTGCAGCGCGTTCTATCCGCTCAGCGCCGGCTCGCCGCCACTGCGGGCGCTCGACCTGGAGGCGCACGGACTGCGGTGGACGCACGCGCCCGAGGTCGTCGCGCACCTGTTCCCGGACGGGCGGTCCGCCGTGCTCAGCCGTGAACTGGACCTCACCGCGGAGTCGCTCGAGCGGTTCGCGCCGGGTGACGGTCAGCGTTGGCGGGAGGTGTACGCCCAATGGCACCGACTCTCCGCCGACCTGCTCGATTCGCTGCTCACCCCGTTTCCCCCGATCCGGGCGGGCGTGAAGCTGGCCGCGCGGGCGGGGCTCGGCGACGCGTTGCGGCTCGGCCGCAGGTTCCTGGTCCCGGCCGGGGTCCTGGGCGAGGAGCTCTTCCAGGGCGACGGCGCCCGGCTGCTGCTCACCGGCCTGGCCCTGCACACCGACCTGGCCCCGGACGACGCGGCGAGCGGTGGGTTCGGCTGGCTGCTCGCGATGCTCGGCCAGCAGCACGGCTTCCCCGTGCCGGTCGGCGGCGCGCAGCAGATCACCGACGCCCTGGTCCGGCGGCTCGGGTCGAGGGGCACCGTCCGCACCGGCGCGATGGTCGAGCGGGTGATCGTCGCCGGCGGGCGTGCCCTGGGCGTCCGGTGCGCCGACGGCCGGTTCGTCCGCGCCCGGAGGGCGGTCCTGGCCGATGTGCCGGCGCCCACCCTGTACCAAACCTTGATCTTGAAAGATCACCTGCCCGCCCGGCTGTTGCGTGACCTGGAGGGGTTCCGCTGGGACAACGCCACGCTGAAGATCGACTGGGCGCTGTCCAGGCCGGCGCCGTGGCTGTCGTCCGACGTCGCCGGTGCCGGGACGATCCACCTTGGCGCCGACCCGCAGCGCTACGCCGCCGACCTGGCCGTCGGCCGGGCGCCGGAGGACCCGTTCCTGCTCGTCGGGCAGATGACCACGGCCGATCCGACCCGGTCACCGGCCGGGACGGAGACGCTGTGGGCCTACACACACCTGCCGCGCCCCGCGAAGCCCGGCGAGGTCGACGCGGAGATGGTCCGCACGCAGGTCGAACGGGTCGAGGACGCGATGCGCCGGCACGCCCCGGGCTTCGCCGACCTGGTGCTCGCCCGGCACGTCAGCGGGCCCGCCGAGCTGGTCGCGAAGAACCCGAGCCTGGTCGACGGGGCGATCAACGGGGGCACGGCGGCGGCGTACCAGCAGCTCATCTGGCGGCCCGTGACCGGCCTCGGGCGCGCCGACACGCCGGTCGACCGGCTGTTCCTGGCGAGTTCCAGCGCGCACCCGGGCGGCGGGGTGCACGGCGCCGCCGGCGCGAACGCGGCCCGCGCCGCGCTGGCCCGGCACCGCCCGCTGCTCGGCGAGGTCTACGCCGCCGGTGTCGGAAAGGCGATGAACGCCGTCTACAGAGGCTAGGCCCGCCGCTCCGCAAGGTCGGCGAGCCGGGCCAGGGCCTCGGTGTTGCGGTAGTGCAGCAGGATGTCGCCGACCTTGTTGCGCACCCCGATCAGCGGCCCGTCGGTGAACTGCTCCTGCATGCTCACCCGGGTCGCCTGGTCGTCCAGCGGGTCGAGCGTGAGGCGCACCTCCCCGGCGCCGAGCGGCCACAGCTGCACCTTGAGCAGCAGCATCCGGTCCGGCTCGCACTCCAGCGACTCGCTGCGGTCCTTGATCGACATAGGCCACGGGCCGGCCTTGTGATGCAGCCGCGAACCGGGCGACGGCCAGGACGGGTCGACGTCGCGGACGTGCGCGGTGCCGACGACCCAGTCGCTGTACGTCCATCCGTCGGCGAGGACGGCGAAGACCCGGTCGGCGGGCGCGCTGACGATACGTTCGGTGATGGACACGATGATGTGATGCCCAATGACAGGCGCGGCTACCGTAGTGAGGTGCGCCGTGAACCCTCCACGTCCCGATTCGAGGCCAGCCGCCTGTCGCCCGGTCGCCGGGCGCAGGACGTCGCCAGGCTGCGCCGCGAGCGTTTCGACGTCCTGATCATCGGCGGCGGTGTCACCGGCGCCGGAGCGGCGCTGGACGCCGCGTCCCGCGGACTGTCCGTCGCCCTCGTCGAGGCCCGTGACCTGGCCTCGGGGACCTCCAGCCGGTCCTCGAAGCTGATCCACGGCGGGCTGCGATACCTGGAGCAGCTCGAGTTCGGCCTGGTCGCCGAGGCGCTCCAGGAGCGCGGCCTGCTCGCCACCCGGCTCGCCCCGCACCTGGTCCGGCCGGTGCCGATCCTCGTGCCGCTGCCCGCCCACCGTGGCCTGACCGGCGCCGTCCACCGCGTCTGGCAGCGGGCCTATTACGGCGCCGGCGTCGGGCTCTACGACGCGTTCGCCACCGCCGCCCAGCTGCGCGGGTCCGCGCCGCGCGGGATGCCGCTGCACCGGCACCTGTCCCGCGCCGAGACCCACCGGCGCTTCCCGTCGCTGCGCGAGGACGCGATCAGCGGCGCCATCCAGTACTTCGACGGCCAGGTCGACGACGCCCGGCTGGTCGCGACCCTCGCCCGCACCGCCGCCAGCCTCGGCGCGGCGATCGTGCCCAGCGCCCGCGCGGTCGGCCTGCTCCGCGACGCGCGGGAGGTCACCGGGGTGCGGGTCCGCGACCTGGAGTCCCGGGAGGAGTTCGAGGTCCACGCCCGCACGGTCGTCGCCGCCACCGGGGTGTGGATGGACGACATCGCCGGCCTGCTGTCCAACGGCGGCCCCCGCGAGTCGGCGGGGATGCAGGTGCGCGCCAGCAAGGGCGTCCACCTGGTGGTGCCGCGTTCCGCGATCACCGGCGAGGCCGGGCTGATCCTGCGCACCCAGACCTCCGTCCTGTTCGTCATCCCGTGGGGCGGGCACTGGATCATCGGCACCACCGACACCGACTGGCACCTGGACCGCGGGCACCCGGCGGCGTCGGCGACCGACATCTCCTACCTGCTGGGGCAGGTCAACGAGGTGCTGGACCGGCCGCTGTCCACCGACGACATCGAAGGCGTCTACGCCGGCCTGCGCCCGCTGCTGTCCCGCGAGGCCCGCCAGCGGCAGCCGCACAGCCGCGACGAGCAGACCTCGGCGCTGTCCCGCACCCACGCCGTCGTCGAACCGATGCTCGGGCTCATGCTGATCGCGGGCGGCAAGTACACCACCTACCGGGTGATGGCGGCCGACGTCATCGACCGGGTCGCGCACCGCCTGGGCGGCCTGCGCCGGCACGGTGGCCTGGTGCCCGCCTCGCGCACCGCCGACCTGCCGCTGCTCGGCGCCGACGGCTACCACTCGCTGTGGACCAACCGCGCCGACCTGGCCCGCCGGCACGGGATCTCGGTCGGCGTCCTGGAGCACCTGCTGGAGCGGTACGGCTCACTCGCCTTCGACGTGCTGTCCCTGGACCCCGCGCTGCGCCGGCCGTTGCCGGGTGCCCCCGAGTACCTGGCAGCGGAGGTGGCCTACGCCGCCCTCGCCGAGGGTGCCCTGCACCTGGAGGACGTGCTGACCCGCCGGACCCGGATCTCGTTCGAGACCGACCACCGCGGCGCCGCCTCGGCCGCCGAGACGGCGGCGGTCATGGGAGCGGTGCTGGGCTGGGACGCGGCGACCAGGGCCCGGGAGATCGAGCACTACCTGGCCCGGGTGGCGGCGGAGCAGGAGTCGCAGCGCATGCCGGACGACCTGACCGCCGACGCCGCCCGGCTCGGCGTGCCGGACGTGCGCGGCTTCCAATCGGACCGCACCGCCATCGCGTGACGGTGCGGCCGACTGACAAAACGAACGGAAACCTACTTCCACTTCTTCGCGGACCAGGTGCTGGAGCTCCAGTAGTGCCCGCTCCAGTAGTGCCCGGACCAGGCCCCCCCGGACCAGTAGTGCCCGGACCAGGTGTCGTCGTACCAGGCCTCGTCGGCCCAGCTCTCCCCGGACCAGGCCGCCGACGCCCACGTCTTCGACGCCCACGAGGTGCCGGTCCAGGCGTCGCCGGCCATCCGGCGGCCCATCCAGACGCCGCCGTTCCACGCCGTGCCGTTGCGCGTCTCCTGCGCCCAGACCGCCGGGTTGAACCCGCCGAAGATGTCGAACTCGCCGACGAGCTGCTGGTTGTCGTGCACGACGTGGTTGCTGCCGCGGGCGGACTCGAGCGAGCCGACGCCCGCCGACGTGCCGGCGCCCTGGACGGTGGTCGGGGTGGCGGCCTTCACCGCCGCGGCGAGGTTGAGCTCGCCGACGCCGCCGGCCAGGGGCGTCGCGGTGCTCTTCAGCAGGGCCTTGACCTGGTCGGGGGTGAGGGTGGGGCGCTTCTGCAGGAGCAGGGCCAGGCCACCCGAGACCACCGCCGCGGCCTGGGAGCTGCCGCTGCCGCGGAAGAACTTGTCGCCGACACGGGCCCCGGGGTAGTTCTGGTCGAGGTAGGAGCCCGGGTCGCGCAGCGACACGATCTGCTCGCCGGGTGCGAGCAGGTCCAGGTTGCGCGTGGTGCCGCGGGAGTTGAACGTCGACGCGGTGTCGTCGGTGTTGGTGACGGTGTTGTTCACCGCGGCGGAGCCGACGGACAGCACGGACGGGTCGTTGGCCGGGTTGGTGAGCGTGGCGACGGTGCCGGTGTTGCCGCCCGCGGCGACGACGACGATGCCGTTGCGCCAGGCGTTCTCGACCGCGTAGTTCAGCGGGTCGTAGAAGGTGGACTGGGTGCTGTCAGTACCGTAGGCCAGGGTGATGATCCGGATCGGGCTGGCCTTGTCGTCGTTGCGGTGCTGGACGACCCAGTCGATGCCGGCGATCACCTGCGAGACGTCCACGGCGCCGCCGGACGCGCCGACCTTGATCGAGGTCAGCTTCGCCTTGGGGGCGATGCCGCAGAAGCCGGTGGCGGTGTCGTTGCCGACGATGATGCCGGCGAGATGCGTGCCGTGGCCGAACGTGTCGAGGTAGCGCAGGTTGGCCGACTGGGACTCGAACGAGAGGTCCGGGCCGTTGACGATCTGCGCCGCGGGCAGGCCGGACACGTTGACGACGCCGGTGTCGATGAGCGCGACGCCGACCCCGCCGCCGTCGCCGCCGCCGACCTGTGAGGAGTAGGCGTTGCCGAGGTTCGTGGCGGTGAGGCCGGAGCCGCCCGCGTTGGACCAGGCGTCGGCGTGCCACAGCCGGGAACCCTGATCGTGTGCGTAGGCAACCGTCGGTGCTGAAACCGCCGATCCTGCAACAACTGGCGCTATGAGACCGAGCGCTACGGCACCTGCGACGACAGTCCTGTGAGCTGCCACCAGTGCTCCTTCCTGGGGTCCGGCCCGATCGGTACCGGCTCACCAAACATGCAGGACCGTTTACAGATAGTCACGCCCCGGCGACGCAACGGCACCTTCGGTGGCGACGAATGGCCACCGGGTGGACACCGGACGGCCAAAACCCGCTGAACACCTCATCGGCGACCTCGGTAGGCCGATCAGTTTGACAATGAACGTGCAGGGCGGTCCGGCACCGGTGACGATGGATCCAGTCACCGGTGCTCATTCGCGTGCCGCTCTGGACGTCGCTCTGCACGACGTCGCGGGGTGCAGCCTGCTGCTGTTCGACGTCGACCACTTCAAAACGGTCAACGACGCCTTCGGCCACCTCCGCGGCGACCTGCTGCTGCGCCAGCTCGCCGACCGCATCGCCGAGCTCATCCGCACCGACGACGTGCTGTTCCGCTACGGCGGCGACGAGTTCGTGCTGCTGCTGCCGAACACCGGCGCCGACGAGGCGCTGCGCCTCGCGATCCGACTGACGGACGAGATCCGGGCCAGGGAGTTCGCCGGGACCCCGCCGCTGCACCTGTCGATCAGCCTCGGCGTGGCCACCAGCCCCGTCGACGGCACGGACGGCGAGACCCTGATCGCGGCCGCGGACCGGCGCAACTACCTCGCCAAGCGCCGCGGGCGCGGGCAGGCGGTCGGCGACGACGTCGAGGCGTCCGCCGCCGCCGGATCCTCCCGCCTCTGGGAGCGGGACGCGGCGTTGAGCGCCACGCAGGAGTTCCTCACCCGGGTCGCCGCCGGCGGCCACGCCGCCCTGCGGATCGTCGGGCCGCCCGGTGCCGGGCACACGCGGTTCCTCCGTGAGGTCGCACAGATCGCCCGGTTGCGCGGTTTTCCGGCGGTACTGGCGGCAGACCGCGCGCCCGGCTGCATCCTCCTCGTCGACGTCGGCGACCCGCTGCCGGAGCTGGGTGACGCCGCCGCGATCGTCTACGCCACCACGAGCGTGCACGACGACGACCCGCGCCGCACGGGCCTGCGGGAAGCCGTCGTCGAGCTGACCCCCTGGTCCCCGGCGACGCTGCGGATCTGGCTGCGCATCGCGCTCGCCGGCGAACCCAGCACCGCCCTGGTCGACCGCCTCGTCGAGCGCTCCGGTGGGCTGCCGGCCCGGGCCGAGGCCGAGCTCGGGCGGCTCCGGGCGCAGGGCGAGCTGATCGGCTCGGCGGACGGCACCTGGACCGTCAAACCACAGCAGGCCAGACGACGGCGCAGCCGGCTGCCCGTACCCATGACCAGACTTGTCGGAAGGGACCGGGAGACGGCCAAGGTCGCCGCCCTGGTCCGGGACGGGCGCCTGGTCACCCTGGTCGGACCGGGCGGCATCGGCAAGACCCGGCTGTCCCTGGCCGCCGCGACCGTGCTCGCCGACGAATTCCCCGGCGGCGCCGTGTTCGTGCCCCTCGCCGACAGCACCGACGCCGAGCTGATGACCGCCGCCCTGGCCAGGGCGCTGCACGTCAGCGAACTGCCTGACCAGCACCTGTTCGACACCGTCCTGGACCAGCTCACCGACGCCGAGCTGCTGCTGGTGCTGGACAACTTCGAGCAGGTCGTCGACGACGGCGCGGCCCTGGTCAGTGACCTGCTGGCGGCGGCGCCGGGGGTCCGGGCGCTGGTCACCAGCCGGGAGCGGCTGTCGCTCTACGGCGAGCAGGTGTACCAGGTGCCGACGCTCGCCGACTCGCCCGCGGTGACGTTGTTCGAGCAGCGGGCCCGGGCCGTCGACGCCGACTTCGAGATCACCATCGACACGGCGCTGCCGGTCGCGGCGCTGTGCCGCCGCCTCGACGGCCTGCCCCTCGCGATCGAGCTGGCCGCCGCCCGCATCGACCGGTGGACCCCGGACGAGCTGCTCAACCACCTCACCGAGCACCTCGACCGGGACCTCGACTCGCTCGGCGGCGCCGGACCGCGGGACCTGCCGGCCCGCCAGCAGACCCTCCGCGGGGCGATCGACTGGAGCTTCGTCCTGCTCGACGCCGAGGAGCAGCGGCTGCTGACGGAGCTGTCGGTGTTCGCCGGCGGCTGGACGGCCGCGGCGGGGCTCGCGGTGACCCTGCCCGGCGGCGACCTGGACCTGCTGGTGAAGCGGCTGTCGGCGCTCGTCGACAAGCACCTCGTGGTCCGCGACGAGGACGACGGGCGATACCGCCTGCTGTCGACGATCCGCTCCTACGCCCGGCACCGGCTCGGCGACGCGGTCGAGCCCCTCGACCGGCACGCGGACTTCTACGCGGCGTTCGCGGAGGCGTCGGCGGTCGGGCTGTCCGGCCCGGAGCAGGTCGAGTGGACCGGCCGGATCGAGACGGACTACCAGAACGTCCGGGCCGCCTTCGCCCACGCCGATGTCGCCACCAAGACGCGGATCTGCCTGGGACTGTGGCGGTACTGGCGCAACGGCGCCCACATCAACGAGGGCCGGGACTGGCTCTCGGCACTGCTGTCCGCCCCCGGACTGGAGGACGGCGCCCTCGCCCGGCTGCTGCACGCCGCCGCGATCCTCGCCGCGACCCAGGACGAGCACGAGGAGGCGCTGCGCTTCGGCGCCTCGGCCCTGGAGAAGGCGACGGCGGCCGGCGACCGCGCGACGGTCGGCCACGCGCACAACGCGATGGGGATCGCGGCGATCGGCGGCGGCGACCACGCGGCCGCCACCGGGCACTTCGGGCACAGCCTGGCGATCTGGCGGGAGCTGGACGTGCCGCAGGGCGTTGCCGCGTCGCTCGGCAACCTCAGCAAGGTGTCACTGTCGCAGGGCGAGATCGCCGGGGCCGAGCGGTACGCCACCGAATGCCTGGCACTGGAGCGCGCCGCCGGCAACACGCGGGGCATCCAGCTCGCCCTGGAGTGCCTCGGCCAGATCATGCTCGCCCGGGGCGACGTCGCCGCGGCCCGCGAGGCGCTCGACGAGAGCCTCACGCTCAGCCGGCAGATCGGCGACGCGTTCGGCGCCGCGATGGCCCAGCACCAGCTGGGTCTCGCCGCCCGTCTGGAAGGCGACCGGGTCGAGGCGCTGCGGCTGCTGGTGACCGCGCTCACCACCCGGCACGAGGTCGGCGACCGGCTCGACCTGGCGATCTCCCTGGACGTGGTCGCGGCGCTGGTCGCGGCCGACGACCCGGCGCACGCGGCGCGGCTGATCGGCGCGGCGGACGGACTGCGGGCCAGGCACCGGCTGGCCGAACCACCGGACGCGCAGACGTTGCGCGCGGTGACCCTGCCGCTGCTGCTGGACCATCAGCGGGACCGGGCGGCGGGCCGGGCGGTGAGCATCGAGCACATCGTCGAGGCCCTACAGTCGTCCTATGGTGTCGTTGGTTGACTGGCAGCGCCTGTTTCCCGCGGACTCTCTGATCGGGGCCGATCTGATCGTGCGGTGGTCCGAGCCGCACCGGCGATATCACACCCTCGATCACCTGACGGTCATGCTGGGCGTGATCGACGAGCACGCCGAGGTCGCCGACGACCCGCTCGCGGTCCGGCTGGCGGCGTGGTTCCACGACGCGATCTACGAGCCGAACACGGCCGACAACGAGGAACGCAGCGCGGTCCTGGCGATTTCCGTGCTGCCCGGGTTGGGGGTTCCGGCCGACCGGGTGGCCGAGGTGGCCCGGCTCGTGCGCCTGACGGCGGGGCACGCGGTCGAGCCCGGCGACCGCAACGGCGCGCTGCTCGCGGACGCGGATCTCGCGATTCTCGCCGCGCCGCCGGCGGACTATGCCCGGTACGCGGCGGCGGTGCGCGAGGAGTACGCCGCCGTGCCCGAGGACGCCTTCCGGGCCGGACGGGCGCAGATCCTCGGGACCTTCCTGGCCGAGCCGGACCTGTTCCGGGCGGTGCCGGCGCGGGCGGAGTGGACCGCCCGCGCGCACGACAACCTGCGGACCGAGATCACGACGCTTCTGGGTGCTCCGTGACGTTCTGCAGGTACAGCGGCTCACCGAGCTTCTCGATGAGACCCAGCTGCGTCTCGAGGTAGTCGACGTGGTGCTCCTCGTCCTCGAGGATCGACTCGAAGATGTTGGCGGACGTGACGTCGCCGATCGAGCGCATGTACTCGATGCCGCGGTGCAGCCGGTCGACGGCCTCGACCTCGACCTGCATGTCGCACTTGAACTGCTCCGGGACGGTCTCGCCGATGCGGATCGGGAAGAGCCGCTGGTAGTTGGGCAGACCCTCCAGGAACAGGATCCGGTCGGTCAGCACCTCGGCGTGCTTCATCTCGTCGATCGACTCGTGCCGGGTGTATTTGGCCAGGACCGTATATCCCCAGTTCTCCTGCATCTTCGCGTGTAGGAAGTACTGGTTGATCGCCGTGAGCTCGGCGGTCAGCTGTTCGTTGAGAAATTCAATGACTCGTGCATCCCCCTGCATGTGGGCAGGGTAGCCGCTTTTCTAGGCCAAAGCGGGCAATACCGCATTAGGCACCTCGGCTTCAATCAGGTCAGCCACCCGATCGAGGCATGTGCCGCACCCGGTGCCGGCGCCACACTCGTCACCGACGGCGTCCTCGGAGTGCGCGCCGGCGCGGATGACCCGCCGGATCTCGCACTCCCGTACCCGGGCGCAGATGCAGACATACACGTTTGTGCTCCTCGCTTAGCCTTACCTAAGCAAGGGTCGCCTAAGTTACCTCTGAAAACAACCCCTGAGCAGCTATTTCACAGCCCTGGATGGGCGCGCTGATTCGGACAAATGACGTGGTCGGCGCAGGCCGGCAGCTTTCAGGCGCGCCACGATCTCCTTGCCGGTCACCAGGCTCGCACCCAGCCAGATGGCGGTCTGCACCCGATGCGCCGGCACGTCGTAGTGATCCCGCTCGAACGCGCGCCGCGGCACGCCCAGCAACTCCGCGAACACGTGCAGCTCTGTCACCGAGACGTCGCTGATCAGATGGGACCAGAGGCGGCCGTGCGCCGGCCACCGCGGCGTGTCGATGTAGAGCACGCCTACTAGCCTGCCAAACATGGATCTCAACTCGGATCTCATTCATGAGCTGCGCGCCGCGCTGCCCCACGAGGGCGGTGTGCTCACCGACCCGGACCTTTTGGTTTCGTATGAGCACGACGAGGCCGACCTCTGCGCGTACGGCACCCCCGCGGTCGTCGTGCGCCCCCGCACCACCGGCCAGGTCTCCGCCGTGCTCCGCGCCGCGAGCCGGTTCCGCGTCCCCGTCATCCCACAGGGCGCCCGCTCCGGCCTGGCCGGCGGCGCCAACGCCATCGACGGTGCGATCGTGCTGTCCCTGGTCGCCATGAACGAGATCGTCGACATCGACGCGGCCAACCGCATCGCCGTCGTCCAGCCCGGTGTCGTCAACGCCCAGCTGCGCCGCGCGGTGGCCGCCAAGGGCCTCTACTATCCGCCCGACCCCGGCTCCTGGGAGCAGTCGACCATCGGCGGCAACGTCTCCACCGACGCCGGCGGCATGTGCTGCGTCAAGTACGGCGTCACCAGCGACCACGTCATCGGCCTGGAGGTCGTCCTCGCCAGCGGCGAGGTCCTCAACTGCGGCCGCCGCACCGCGAAGGGCGTCGCCGGCTACGACCTGACCAGCCTCTTCGTCGGCTCCGAAGGCACGCTCGGCGTCATCACCGAGATCACGGTCAAGCTGCGCCCCGCGCCGGCCTCCTCCCTCACCCTCGTCGCCGTCTTCGACACGCTCCCCGCGGCGGGCGCCGCGGTCGAGTCGATCATCACGGCCGGCATGCAGCCGAGCATGCTCGAGGTCATCGACCGGGTCACCCTCAGCGCCATCGAGGCGTTCCGCCCCATGGGCCTGCCCACGACCGCCGCCGCCCTCCTCATCGCCGCCGTCGACTCCGGCACCAGGGCACCGGACGACCTCGCCGCGATCGCCGCCCTCTGCCGGCAGGCCCAGGCCGCCGACATCCACGTCGCCACCGACGCCACCGAGGCCGATGCGCTGCTCACCGCCCGGCGCCTGGCCCACCCCGCGATGGAGCAGTTCGCCGCGCAGCTCTTCCCCGCCGGCGGCGGCATCATGGTCGACGACGTCGCGGTGCCCCGCACCCGCCTGGTCGAGCTCATCGAAGGCATCGAGGGCATCGCCTCCGCCCATGGCGTCGTGGTCGCCACCGTCGGCCACGCCGGCGACGGCAACCTCCACCCGATCATCGTCATCGACCGCTCCGACCCCACCAGCCTGGCCCGGGGTCAGAAGGTCTTCGACGCCATCATGTCCCTCGGCCTGTCCCTCGGCGGCACGTCCACCGGCGAACACGGGGTCGGCCTGCTCAAACGCGACTGGCTGGCGCGCGAGATCGGCCCCACCGGGCTGAAGGCGCACCGCTCGATCAAGGCCGCCTTCGACCCCGACAACATCCTCAACCCCGGCAAAATCTTCTGAAGCTGTCCTGTTACCCGCCGGTGGCTTCGCCATAGCTCGCTGCCCCACCGCTTCGCGGCGGGTCCCGCCGGGGGATTCTCACCCCGGACCCCCAATGCTCGCTGCGCTCGCACAGCCGCGCGTTCCGCGCTGGCTGGGATGGCGCATACGCGCCCGTCCCGTGGCCGGCCGCCGTCTCCCGCGTCGCGTCCCGCGATCCTGCGGCCCGCCGGGTCCGGTGGCCGGCAAGCGTCGTTTGCCGGCTACGACGAGTTGTTGGTCCAGGTGTACCAGCCGCCGCCCAAGTGGTGGAACGACGGCCGCACCAGCCAGCCGGTGTTGAGTTCTGCGGTTGGGCCGCCGGGCAGGTAGGCGAAGCCGGCGAGGTCGAGGAAGGTGCCTTGATCTTCGAGGAAGATCGCGCCGCCGGGCACCCAGGAGGCGCCTTCGATGATGTAGCTGCCCAGATAGCGAGGCACGGTGAAATCCTGCTGCGCACTGCCCGGTGGTGGAATCGGGTGTCCGGCAATGACGGCGGCGAACGCGTCCCGGTTGGCCGCCCACCGCAGCTTCAGCGGTGTGCCGGTGCAGAACAGGACCATGGTCAGCCCGCCGACGACCGGTCCGACCAGGAACCATCTCCGCCACCTGCCGGTGGCACCGGCGACGTAGAGGATCAAGGCGAGCCAGCCGCAGGCGACGACCACGGATGCGAAGCCGCTGACCACCAGCAGTGAGACGTGCCAGCCCGGGTAGCTCGAGGACCAGAGCACGGCACCTGCCACCGCAACGACGACCAGGTGGAATGCGCAGATCCACGAGGCCCGGATCAACCGCCAGCCAGGTCCATCCAGCGCGGTGTCGGCCGACATGGTGACATCCTGCACCTCGATCGGGCTCGGACTGCGGGCGTGCACTGAATCTTCACACCGGTCCCAGAGACGGAGCAGGGCCGGTCTTCCGTGTGGAAGACCGGCCCTGGACGCTGTCGGGGTAGCCGGATTTGAACCGACGGCCTCTTCGTCCCGAACGAAGCGCGCTACCAAGCTGCGCTATACCCCGAGCGTGCCGGGTAATCGTAGCCCACGCCCGGCAGCGCTCCAACTCGGCATCCCCTGTGGCGTCAGAGGGACTTGAGGAAGGTGCTCACCGTCGACTCGTAGGCGGCGGGATCGAGGTTCCAGCTGCGGCAGTGGCCGCCCTCACGGGTCTCGACGAGCTGGATGGACGGCGAGGTCGCGGCCAGGGCGACGGTCGGCTGCGGGGCGACGGTGCGGTCGTCGTGGTCGACGTAGAGCAGGGTCGGCACGTCGAGGGCGACGTCGCGGTAGTCGAGGTCCGCGGCGCGCACGCCGAGGCGGTGCTGGATCAGCTTGAGAGCGGTCCAGGTCCACAGGGGCGGCACGTTGAGCTGGCGGGCGTTCATCCGCAGGGTCGCGGACCAGTCGACGACGGGGCAGTCCAGGACGATGCCGCTGACGAAGCCGCCGTGGTCCCAAGAGCGCATGAGGTTGAGGATCGCGGCGCCGCCCATGGACCAGCCGACCAGGATGACCTGGCGGGCGCCGGCGGCCCGGGCGTAGTCGACGGCGGACAGGACGTCGCGCCATTCGGTGTGGCCGAGGTGGAAGCGGGCGTCGGGGCTGGGGAACGCCTCGGGGTCGTTGCGGTAGGTGACGACGAGGGTGTTGTGACCGGACGCGGCGAGGGTGGGCAGGATGCGCAGGGCCTCGCCGCGGGGCGCCCCCCGGCCGTGGACGGCGATGATCCAGGTGTCGTCGGCGGGGCCGCTGGTCGGCGGGACGAGCCACGCCGGGCAGTCGCCGAGCTCGGCGGGGACGAGCACCTCCTCGAAGGGCAGGCCCCGGGCGGACAGCGGGTCGCCTTCGAAGACATACCCGGTGGTGTACCCCTTGAGCCCGCTCGTCAGCGTGCCGCGGGTGAGGCTGGCGATCTCGCGGGTCACGCTCGTGCGGTCCGTGGCGATGACTGGGCCGAGGACGGCGTGACCCGAGGGCCACACGAAGGCGAGCGGCATCGAGCGGGCCGTGTCGGGGGTGCGGGTCAGGGTGACCCGGTTGCCGGCGTGGGCGCGGACCCGCACCGGATAGGCCCGCATGGCGTTGGCGTTGAGGACCTGCCCGGCGAGGAACCAACCGGCGCCCGCGGTGCCGGTCGGCAGCAGCACGGCGAGCCCGGCGGCGCCGGCCACCCCCGCGTACGCGGCCCGGCGCGGCCACTTCCGGGCGGTCGCGGGTGGTGCCAACGCCGCAGGAGCAGACGCGGCGGTCATCGCGGGACGAGGGTCAGGATCGACGCCTCCGGCGGGCAGGCGAACCGGACCGGCGCGGTCGGGTGGGTGCCGAGGCCCGCGGAGACGTGCAGGAACGCCGAGGAGAACGGCCAGCGGTGCAGCCCCTTCGCCATGCGCCGGTCGAGGCCGCAGTTGGTGACCAGGGCCCCGAAGAACGGCAGCGCGACCTGGCCGCCGTGGGTGTGGCCGGCCAGCAGCAGGTCGAAGCCGTCGTCGGCCATGCGGTCCAGGACCTTTGGCTCGGGGGAGTGGGTGAGGCCGATGCGCACGTCGACGTCGGCCGAGGCCGGGCCGGCGACGCTGTCGTAGTCGTCGCGGCCGACGTGCGGGTCGTCGACGCCGACCAGCTCGACCGTGCGGCCGCCGGCCTTGACCGTGGTGCGGGCGTTGTTGAGGTCGGCCCAGCCGGAGCCGGTGAGCACGTCGCGCAGCTCCTCGGTGGGCAGGACGGCACCCTGCACGTAGGGCTTGTCGCGGTTGAAATACCCGAACGGGTTCTTCAGCACGGGTCCGCGGTAGTCGTTGCTGCCGAACACGAAGGCGCCGGGGCGGTCCAGCAGCGGCGTCAGCGCCCGCACGACGGCCGGCACCGCGTCCACGTGGGCCATGTTGTCGCCGGTGACGACGACGAGGTCCGGGTCGGTGCCGGCGAGCTCCGCGATCCAGCGCTGCTTGCGGTGCTGGCCCGGGGTGAGATGGAAGTCGCTGAGGTGCAGGATCCGCAGCGGCTCGGCGTCGGGGGCGAGCACCGGCACGTCGAACCTGCGCAGGGTGAACATGTTGCGCTCGACGAGCGAGGCGTAGGCAAACGCGGCAGCACCGGCCGCGGCGGTACCGGCAGCGAGTCGCCGGACAGTCTTCGAGCGCATGAGCAAAGCGTACCGGGATGGCTGTTTCCAGCTCCCCTGGCTGCGCCCGAGGTTCCGTGGGGGTTCCCACTCGAGCCTTCCCGCCTTCTACAACCGAATATGACCAAAGTCCCGCAGATAGACTTTGTTCATGTTGAAGGAGCGTCTGGAGTCCGACTTGCGCGAGGCGATGAAGGCCCGCGACGAGTTGGTGACCTCGACCCTGCGGATGGCGATCACCGCGGTGCGCAACGCCGAGGTCGCCGGCAAGGCCGCCCGCGAGCTGTCCGACGAGGAGATCCTCTCGGTGCTCACCAAGGAGGCGAAGAAGCGGCGTGAGGCCGCCGAGGCGTTCGCCGGTGCCGGGCGGGAGGCCCAGGCGGCGAAGGAGCGCGCCGAGGAGGAGGTGCTCGCCGGTTACCTGCCGGCCCAGCTCTCCGACGAGGAGGTCGCCGGCATCGTCCGCGACGCGCTCGCCGCGGCCGGCCTGAGCGGGATGGGGAGCATGGGGCAGGCGATGAAGGCCGCGCAGGCCGCCGTCGCCGGCCGGGCCGAGGGGGGCCGGGTGGCCGCCGCGGTCCGCGCCCAGCTGGCGAAGGGCTGACCACCGGAAACCCTCAGCCGAAGACCACAGCGGCCGCCCCGGACATCCGGGGCCGCCGCTTTCGTTGTGTGGTGCGGGTCAGCAGACCCAGGGCAGCGGGCAGTCCGCGTCGTCGCGGATGCCGTCGCCGGTGCCCGGGTCATTGCCCAGGTACGGCGGCGCCGGTGCGCCCGGGCCCTTGCTGATGATCAGCGCGACCGGCCCGCCCTTGACCGTGGCGCCGCCCGGCTCGGTCCGGGCGACCGTGCCCGCCGGGCAGTCCGAGGCGACCTGGGTGCCGGAGACCGTCACGCTGAACCCGGCCCGGCTGATCCGGCTGCGGGCCTGGTCGACCGGCGCGCACTTGACGGACGGGATCTCCACCAGCTTGCCCATCGACTTGTCCTTGGTGGGCGCGACGAACGGCACCACCGGCTTGCCCGCCAGGCCGTCCTTGAGCGTGCCCAGGGTGGCGTAGTTGATCTGCGGGTGCTTCATGTCCTTGTTCGTCTCGGGCCAGTCCGGGTCGGTGAGGAAGCCACTGACGGCGAGCTGCTTGGTCATCGCGACGAACGTGGCGCTCTTCTCCGAGTCGGTGGTGCCGGACTTGCCGGCGAGGGGGCGGCCGACGTACTTGCGGGCGTATCCCGCGGTCGCGCCGGCGCACTTGCCGCTGGCGGACTGGTCGCCGACCGGGCAGCGGGCCATGTCGACGGCCGCGCGCGCGACCTCCTTGTCGACGACCTGCTTGCACTTCGGGTCGAGCCCCTCGACCTTCTTGCCGCTGTTGTCGCGGACCTCGAGGATCGGGGTCGGCTCGCAGTACAGGCCGTCCGCGGCGAGCGTGCCGTAGGCGTTGGCCAGCTGCAGCGGCGTGGTCGCGCTGACGCCGAGGGTGAAGGCGCCCCAGCCCTTCGGGTTGGCGGCCAGGTCGGCGTCGCCCTTCGCGTTGAACTGGATGCCGAGCCGCTTCGCCACGTCGACGACCTTGTCCGCGCCGACCTGCTGCTCCAGCGGCACGAAGAACGTGTTGATGGAGCTGCCGAACGCGGTCCACATGTTGTAGGGACCGGACTGGCCGCCGGCGTTCTTCGGGCAGTACCAGGGGCCGTTGCAGGCCGCCGGGCTGCCAGGCTCGATCTTGAAGGTCGACTGGAACTGCTTCTCGGTGTTGATCGTCGTCGCGAGGGGCAGGCCCGCCTCCAGCGCCGCCACCGCGGTGAACATCTTGAACGTCGACCCGGCCTGATACCCGGGGATGTCCGAGTCACCGGTGATGATCGGCACCGTGGTGTTGGGGTAGTTGCCCTTCTGCCCCTTCTTGTCAGGGTTGGTGTTGGGCCCGTTCTTGCTGTTGTCGTTGCTGAACGTGCGGTTGGTCGCGATCGCGGTGACCCGCCCGGTGCCCGGCTCGACCGCGGCGAGCATGACCGCGTTCTGGTTGCCGATCCGGATCTTCTCGTTCTTGCCGACGTTCGGCTGGTCCTGGGCGTACTTGGCGGCGGCGGTCTGGGTGTTGACGTCGAGCGAGGAGATCACCGTGTAGCCGCCGGCGCGGAGCCGGTTGGCGCGCTGGTACTGGTCCTCACCGAAGATCTTCTGGTCCATCCACCAGCGGCGCAGGTAGTCGCAGTAGAAGCCGGCGCCCAGCTCGACCTTCTGGATCGACTCGCAGCCCTCGGGGGTGCGCTTGCCGATGATGTTCAGCTTCACGGCGGCGGCCGCGTCGGCCTCCGGCTGCTTGATGTAGCCCATCGCGACCATCTGGTTCAGCACGTACTTCTGCCGGTCCAGGGCGCGGGGCAGGCCCTCGGCGGTCGCCGGGTCGCTCGTGCCGGGCGCCTTGACCAGGCCGGCGATGAGCGCGGCCTCGGGCAGCGTCAGGTCCTTGGGGTCCTTGTCGAAGTAGACGTGCGACGCGGCGAAGACGCCGTAGGCGCCGTGACCGTACGCGGCGATGTTGAGATACCGCTCCAGGATCTGGTCCTTGTTGAGCTTCTTCTCCAGGTCGATCGCGTACTTCATCTCGCGCAGCTTGCGCGTCGGCGTCTTGTCGGTGGCGTCCACGACGTCCTGCGGCGTCTTCGCCGAGTAGGAGATCGCCTGGCGCACGTACTGCATCGTCAGCGTCGAGGCGCCCTGCTCGGTCTGGCCGCCGGCGTTCTGGTTGGCCACGAACGCGCGGGCCACACCCTTCACGTCGACACCGCGGTGCTCATAGAAGCGGTTGTCCTCCGCGGCGACGATCGCCTTGCGCATGACGTCCGCGACATCGGTCAGCGGGACGTCGCGCCGGTTCTCGTCATACATCATCGCCAGCAGGGTCTTGCCGTCGGATGCGTAGACATAGCTGATCTGCGGCGACGGAAGCACGTCGATGTCGGTCGGCAGATTCTCGAACGTGTCGGCGCCGGCCTTCGCGGCGAGGCCCGACATGGCCACCGCGGGGAATGCGGCGGCAGCGACCACCAAGCCCGCGAGCAGCCCACACAGCAGGAGTGATGCTGCATTGGGCAGCAGGCCGTGTTCGCGTTTGCGCATCCAGGTCACTTCCTCAGACTACGGGACGGCGTCATGAGGCCGCGTCCAGATGGTGGCGGCCTCGTTGTCCTAGACGCGTGACACCGGGCGTGAGGTTGACCCGTAGCCGAGTCTGATACACGGATCACGGGGGTGCAGGCATTTTGGGCAAATCACACCCGGTCGTGACGCTGCGGTACCACGCTCCACCCTTTGGTGGATCGCCAAAGTGGCGGTTAACCTGGTGCAACAACGTTGCGTAACTGGATGACTACAGAGCATGATGTTCCGGAAAGCTCCTCTCGGGGTTCCCGTGGCCGGGGACCCTGCCGTCGCGCCGGGTAGCCCGGCGAACAGCATCCAAATGCCATGGGGGGACGTGGTTTGGGTGCTATTCGCTGGGGCAAGCACGGCGGATGGACCCGGGGGGAGTCCAAGGGGGGAAGAGGAAATATGAGCATGGTCGTCGACTGGCCCAGCATCGCCGCGTGTCGCAATGGCGACCCGGACGCTTTGTTCGTCCAGGGTGCCGAGCAGAACGTGGCGAAGCGGATCTGCCGGAGCTGCCCCGTGCGGTACGAATGCCTGGCGGACGCCCTCGACAACCGGATCGAGTTCGGAGTCTGGGGCGGCATGACCGAGCGCGAGCGCCGTGCGTTGCTGCGCCGTCACCCGCAGGTGCCCAGCTGGCGCAAGATGTTCGAAGCCGCCATGGAACGTAATGACAAGGACGCCACCAAGGAACTCGTTCCGACCGGCTGAGGCACCGGCGGCACGAGGGCCAAGGACAACTTTAGAAGCTGGTTCCGATCGAGCGCAGCCCGTCGAGGTCATGGACGTCGGCGGGCTGTGCCGGGATCTTCACCACCGGCACACCGGGATGGGCGCGCAGGAACCGGCCGGAGACTGCCGCCTGCCGGTCCCGCTGGTCGGCGAGTTCGGCATGGACCCGGAGCACCTCCGCGGTCGCCGGGTGACCGCCCAGCTCGTCGAGGCGACCGGCCGCGGCCCGGGCGTCGTCGGCCGTCAGGCCCGCCGCCGGCACGGCCACGACCCGGTTGAGCACCAGCCCCGCCAGGGGCATCCGGTCGGCGGCGAGCCGGCCGGCGAAGTAGACCGCCTCGCGGACCGCGTCCGGCTCCGGGGCCGCCACCACCAGGAACGCCGTCTCCGGGGCCTGCAGCACCCGGTAGGTCTGCTCGGCCCGCTCCCGGAAGCCGCCGAACATGGAGTCCAGGGCGCCGACGAAACCCGACAGGTCGGTCAGCAGCTGTGCCCCGAGGATCTTCGTGACGGTGCGGCTGAACAGCCCGAACGAGGCCGACACCAGGTTGAACACGCTGCGCCCGCCGGCCCTGGCCGGGGCCAGCAGCAGCCGCAGCATCTTGCCGTCGAGGAAGCGCGACAGCCGGGCCGGCGCGTCCAGGAAGTCCAGCGCGGAGCGGGACGGCGGCGTGTCGACCACGATCAGGTCCCACTCCTCGCGGGCCCGCAGCTGGCCGAGCTTCTCCATCGCCATGTATTCCTGCGTGCCGGAGAACGTCGAGCTCATGGCCTGGTAGAAGGGGTTGGTGAAGATCTCCTCGGCCCGCTTCGGGTCGGTGTGCTCGAGCACGACCTCGTCGAAGGTCCGCTTCATGTCCAGCATCATCGCCTGGAGCTCGGCGGAGTCCGGCTGCAGTCCCTTGACCATCCGGGGCGTGTTGTCCAGCTCGGTCAGGCCCAGGGCCTGCGCCAGCCGGCGGGCCGGATCGATGGTGAGCACGACCGTGCGCCGGCCGTGCCGCTCGGCGGCGCGCACCGCGAGGGCCGCCGCGGTCGTGGTCTTGCCGACCCCACCGGAGCCGCAGCAGACGACGATGCGGATCGCCGGGTCGGCGAGGATCGCGTCGACGTCAAGCTTGGGAGTCCCCACCTAGCGAGCGTATCCGCTCGGTGCTCGCTCAAGCCGAGGTGAGCAACAGATCACCGAGCGACTCCAGCGACCGGGTGGTGACGCCGCCCGGCAGGACCGGCAGCTCCACCACCGGCCGGCCGAGACCCTGCAGGTCGGCCCGCAGCGATGCCTCCGCGGCGACCCTGGTCTGGTATGCCTTCGCCTCGCCGGCCAGGCCGGCGAGGGTCTCCTTGTCGGCGGCGACCCCCGCCGCGGTCAGGCCGCGGCGCAGGTCCGCCTGGGTCACCTTGGCGCCGGCCAGCATCGGCGGCCGGGTCGCGTTGACGATCACCGTCCCGATCGGGATGCCCAGCCTGGTGAGCTCGTCGATCGCGTCCGCGGTCTCCTGGACCGGCATTTCCTCCAGGAGGGTGACCACGTGCACCGCGGTCATCGGCGAGCGCAGGATCGCCGCCACGCCCTCGCTCTGCGTCTTGATCGGGCCGACCTTCGCCAGGCGGGCGGTCTCGGCCGTGACGTTGAGGAACCGGCCGATCCGGCCGGTCGGCGGCGCGTCGAGCACGACCGCGTCGTAGACCCGGCGGCCGTCGACGGTGCGCGTCACCGCCTCCTTGATCTTGCCGGTCAGCAGCACGTCGCGCAGTCCCGGCGCGACCGTCGTGGCGAAGTCGACCGCGCCGACCTTGCGCAGCGCCCGGCCGGCCACGCCGAGGCGGTAGAACATCTCCAGGTATTCCAGCAGCGCCTCTTCGGCGTCGACGGCGAGCGCGCGGACCTCGCCGCCGCCGCTCGCCGCCGCGATCCGCAGCTCCTGGTAGGGCAGCGGGTCACGGTCGAACAGCTGCGCGATGCCCTGGCGGGCCTCGACCTCGATGAGCAGCGTGCGCCGGCCGTCGCGGGCCAGCGCCAGCGCGAGGGCCCCGGCGACCGTGGTCTTGCCGGTGCCGCCCTTGCCCGTGACCACATGAAGACGGGCGGGCCAGCCGTAGCCGGTCCGCCCGTCCTGAGACTCGCGCGTTGTCACTCCTCGACGCTACAGGGCGCCGTCCATGACTACGCGGCAGTGATCTCGCACACCCACCAGCCGTTGTCCTTCGTCGCGAGGAACTTGTACTTCGTCTCCGCGACCTTCTCGTCACTCGTGGCGACCTTGATCTGCACGAGGAACGTCGCCGAGGAGGTGTCCTTCTTCTCCTCCGCCGGCGCCGGCCAGGTATAGGTGGGGCTGCTCAGGCCGGCGTCGTACTTCTTGATCTCCTCGACCCGGGCCGCGAGCTTGTCCTTGTTCCGCGAGCTGGCGCACACGTACTTGAGCGCCTCGGTGGTGTTCTTGTCCTTGTAGACGGCCTTGAGGAAGCCGTTGACCGCGTCGAGCGCGGTCGTCTGCCCCTTGCCCTGGTTGTTCTGGGTGACGAAATACGCGGCCGCGCCGCCGCCACCGCACAGGACCAGCACCACCGCCAGCACGATCAGCGTGATCATCAGACCGCGCTTCTTCGGCGGCTGCGGCTGCTGGTAGCCGGGCTGGTAGCCGGCCGCATACGGGTCGGCCGGGAACCCGGTGGTGGGCTGACCCGGGAAACCACTCGTCGGCTGAGCCGGGAAGCCGGTGGTCGGCTGGCCGGGGAACCCGCTGGTCGGCTGGCCCGGGAAGCCGCTGGTCGGCTGCTGCTGCAGCGGACCCGTCGGGAACTGCCCGGTCGGCTGCGGCCCGGTCGGGAACGCGCCGGTCGGCGGGTACTGCTGCGGGTAGCCTTGCTGCGGGTACTGGTTGGGGTCGGGCTGCCCGTACTGCGGCTGCTGCCCGTACTGCGTCGGGTCGGGCTGCTGCTGGGGGTACCCCGCCTGCTGCGGGAACGGCGGCTGGACCGGCACCGCATACGGCTGGCCGGACGTCGGCGGGGCCGAGGTGGGCGGCGCGAACGGGTCCTGCACCGCCGGCGCGGGCGGCCAGCCCTGCCCCGGAGGTGCCTGTGGTGGCTGTCCCGGCGCGGCGTAAGGGTCACCCGGCTGGCCCTGATATTCGGGCTGCCCTGGGTACTGGGGCGGTTGTGTCATGTCTCCACCTCGTGTGCGACGGCCGGTCCGCCGGCGGTCCGGCTCCCGGGACCCGTGCGGCGCGGCCCTTAGGGTAGCCGCAGCACGCACGCATTGGGGGACCCGATTCGGTCGGTGTGCACCAGGCGACCGATAGGCTCGCGTCATGCAGAAATGGGAGTACCTGACCGCGCCGCTGCTGGTCCACAACACCAAGATGATCCTGGACAACTTCGGTGACGACGGCTGGGAGCTGGTGGCGATCGTGCCCGGCCTCAACCCGGAGAATCTCGTCGCCTACTTCAAGCGGCCGAAGGCCGGCTGACATGGGTAGTGAGGTGTTCGCCCGGCTGGAGGAGCTCGGGCTGACGATCCCCCCGGTCGTGCCGCCGGTGGCCGCCTACGTGCCGGCCCTGCGGACCGGTAACTACGTGTATGTCTCCGGCCAGCTGCCGATGATCGACGGCAAGCTGCCCGCCGCGGGCCTGGTCGGCGAGGACGTCACCGCGGAGCAGGCCAAGGACCTCGCCCGGCAGGCCGGGCTCAACGCCCTCGGGGCCGTGCACGCCCTGGTCGGCCTGGACAAGGTCGTGCAGGTGGTCAAGATCGTCGGGTTCGTCGCTTCGGCGCCGGGCTTCACCGGCCAGCCGGGCGTCGTCAACGGCGCCAGCGAGCTCTTCGGTGAGGTCTTCGGCGAGGCCGGCAAGCACGCCCGCAGCGCCGTCGGCGTCTCCGTCCTGCCGCTGAACACCCCCGTCGAGGTCGAGGCGATCTTCGAGGTCGCCTGACGCGGTCGCCCGGCCGGCGCACAGGACGCGGTCCCTGGCCGGTCGGGTGACGTGTCGAGCGAAGCGGCCCGCCGTACGATCACTTCGTGGTAAGCCACGTCACCGCCCCGACCGCCGAGGTCCTCACGTCGTTGCCCGACTGGGTGACGCTGGTCCGCGCGCCCAACCCGGGCCCGATGACGCTCGACGGCACCAACACCTGGCTCCTGCGGGCGCCGGGTGGCGGCTGTGTGGTCGTCGACCCGGGCCCGCTGGACGAAGGCCACCTGCGGGCGGTCGCCGGGCACGCCCCGATCGCGGCGATCATCCTCACGCACGGCCACGAGGACCACACCGAAGGTGTGCCCCGGCTCGCCGAGCTCACGGGCGCGCCGGTGCACCAGCCACCCGTACACGCGACGCTCGACGTGGACGGAGTGCTGATCGAACCGGTCATCACGCCCGGTCACACCGCCGACTCCGTATGTTTCGCCGCCCGGCACGGCGACCAGCGGCTGGTCCTGACCGGCGACACCATCCTCGGTCGCGGCACCACGATCGTCGCCTGGCCCGACGGCGACCTCGGCGACTACCTGCACAGCCTGGACCGGCTCGCCGGCTTCGAGGGCGTGCCCGCCCTGCCCGGTCACGGCCCGGCGCTCACGGACACCGCCGTGGCCGCCCGCTTCTACCGCCAGCACCGCGTGGCGCGGCTGCAACAGGTCCGCGAGGCCCTGGCCGCGGGCGCCGAAGAGCCCGCCGAGGTGGTCGCCCGGGTCTACGCCGACGTCGACCGGAGCCTGTGGCCCGCCGCCGAGTGGTCGGTGCGCGCGCAACTTGCCTACCTGAGGCGGGAATCACAACCACCCCACTTAGGGTTGGACGCAACGTGACGTGTTCGGTGTGTGGGACCGTGGCCGTTCCCGGTGCGCGGTTCTGCCACCATTGCGGCTCGGCGCTGCCGGCCGCCGCCACCCTCCCGGCCGCCGAGCGGCGGATCGTGACGGTGCTCTTCGGCGACCTGTCCGACTTCACCGCCTGGTCGGAGGACCTCGATCCCGAGCGGGTCGGTGCCGTCACCGACCGGGTGCTCGCCGCGCTCGCCGGCGCGGTCAAGACCTTCGGTGGTCACGTCGACAAGCTCACCGGCGACGGCATCATGGCCGTCTTCGGCGCCCCGGTCGCGCACGAGGACGACGCCGAGCGGGCCGTCCGCGCGGCGCTGTCCATGCAGCGGGCGGTGCGCCGGGTGCTCGACGACGAGCGCGGCGGCGGCGCCCCCCTCGGGCTGCGCATCGGGCTCAACACCGGCACGGTCGTCGCGGGCGTCCAGGCCGGCATCGAATACACGGTCATCGGCGACACCGTGAACACCGCCGCCCGCCTCGCCGACGCCGCCGCGATCGGCGCCATCTACGCGGGTGACCGCACCTCCGCCACCACCCGGCGACTTGCCTCCTGGCGCGCGCTGCGGCCGCTGCGCCTCAAGGGCAAGCGGGAGCCGGTCGAGGCGTTCGAACTGCTCGGCCTCCTCGACGCCCCCGGCACCCGCTCCGGCCTCGGCGACGAGGCCCCGTTCGTCGGCCGCGAGGCGGAGCTGGCCCGCGTCTCCGGCCGGCTCGCCGAGATCGCCGACCGGCAGGAGACCCGGGTCCTGGTCTTCACCGGTGAGGCCGGGCTGGGCAAGTCCCGGCTGGCCGGCGAGATCGAGCGCTTCGCCGCCGGCTACCTCGGCAGCGCCGGCTACACGCCCAGCGCCGGGTTCGCCTCCGGCGGCGGCGCCCGGGTGCTCTCGGTGCACTGCGCCGCGTTCGGCGAACGCCGCCGGCTGGCCCCCCTCGCCGACCTGGTCCGGGCCGCGATCGGCCTGCCGCCGGACGCCACCAACCTCACCCGTGAGGCGGTCGAGGAGCGGCTGCGCCGGCTGGCCCAGCGGCTGGCCCGCGCCGCCCGCGGCCGGCCCGAGCCGCCCCGCTTCGCCACCGACCTGCTGCTGAGCCTGATCGGCTACTCCGGCTCGTTCGCCGAGGCGTCCTGGGTCGCGCCGGGTGCCAAGGCCGACGAGCTCGACCTGCACGCCGTGCCCAACGCGGTCGCGGAGCTGCTGTCCGGCATGGCCGCCGAGACGCCCCTGGTCGTCATCGTCGACGACCTGCACGACGCCACTGCCGAGACCGTCGACGCGCTGGGCGCCGCCATCGAGCGGATCACCGGCCCGGTCCTCATCGTGCTGCTCGGCCGGCCCGAGCTGGTCCGCTCGGCGGGTGTCCTCACCCGCGTCCCCGACGCCGAGCTGGTGCCGATCCCGCCGCTGCGCGGCGCCGACGCGGCCCGGCTGCTCACCGCGTATCTCGGCGGCGGGCGGCTCGCCGCGCCCGACGAGGACCGGCTCCTCGCCACGGCCCAGGGCAACCCGTTCTACCTGGCCGAGCTGGTCACGCTGCTGCAGGAGCGGGGCGCGCTGAGCACCGTGCCCGGCAGCGACCCGACCGGCTGGCGGCTCACCCCGGGGTCCCTCGGCGGCCGGCTGCTGTCCCGCGACCTGGCCGCTGTCCTCGCCGCCCGCATCGACGCGCTGCCCGCCGACACCAGGGCCGTGCTGCGCGACGCGGCCGTCATCGGCGACACCGTGCCCGGCCGGGCCCTCGAGGCGCTGCGGTTCAACCCGCCCGGGCAGCCGGCCCGGCCGGCCGTCGTCGCCGCGGTCGAGCTCGAACGCGCCGTCGAGGAGCTGCTCCAGCGGCGCATGCTGCGGCGCGCCAGGGGCGGGTTCGCGTTCGCCACGCCGCTGCTGCGGGAGGCCGCGTATGCCGGCATCGGCAAGGCCGACCTCGCCGAACGGCACGCGGCGCTGTCCCGCTGGGCGGCCGCGGCGATGGCCGCCCACCTGAGCGCCGGCAACGTGGCCGGCACCGTCACCGGCATCAACATGACCGCCGGCGCCGCCGACGCGTTCATCGCCGAGCACGCCGAGCGGGCCTCGCGGCTTGCCGACGTCGTCGGGTTGCGCCCCGACTCCCTGGCCCGCTCCGCCGCGCCGCTCGGCGTGCAGGCGCTCGGCCGGGCCGCCCGGGAAGCCCTCGCGACCGGCGAGCCCGCCCAGGCCGCGCAGGCCGCCGACCGGGCCGCGGTGCTCGGCGGCGGCGTCGTGCCGCCCGCCGACCGGCTCGTCCACGCGCGGGCGCTGCTGCAACTCGGCCAGGTGCCGGAGGCCCTCGCCAACGCCGAGAAGGTGACGGCCAACGCGCCCGACGACCCGGCGGTGCGGGTCGGCGCGCTCCTCGTCGCCGGCCGCGCCTACCGCGCCACCGGTGACCAGCGCCGCAGCTACCAGATCCTGAATGACGCCCTCGACGCGGCGACCGAGTCCCGTCTCACCTACGAGCGCGGCGACGCGATGCGCCGGCTCGGCATGGCCGACTTCCTCGAAGGGCGCCTCGCCGAGGCCGGCGGGCGCTTCGCCGAGTCCTTCCAGATCGCGGTCAGCGCCGGGGACCGGCGGGCGCAGGCGTGGTCGTTGCAGCACCTGGCCTGGGTCACCACGACCCGAGGTGACTTCGCCGGCGCCGACGCGGCCCTCGGCCGGGCCGCCCGCCGCTTCGCCGAGCTCGGCGACCCTGTCGGCCGGGCCTGGCTGCGCGGCACCACCGCCTTCGTGCGCCTGCTCGCCGGGCGTCTCGGCGAGGCCCGGCGCCTCGCCAAGGCGTTCCTGCCGTTCGGTGAGCGGGTCGGCGACGCGTGGGCGGTCGGCACGCTGCGCGCGGTCGAGGCGTTCGCGGCCGCGGAGAGCGGCGACCTGGCCGACGCGGACCGGGAGGCGCGCCGGGCCTACCGGGACTTCGCCGCCGCCGGTGACGACTGGGGGCGCGGGCTGGCGCTCGTGGTCCGCGGGGTGGTCGCGCGGGAGCTGGCCGAGCCCGCACACGCCTACGACCTGCTCACCGACGCCACCGAATACGGCGAGAAGACCGGCCACCCGCTGCTGATCGGCATGTCGCGGACCATGCGCGGGTTCGTCAGCCTGGACCGCGGCGACGCCGTGGCGGCCGAGGACGACGCCCGCGCGGTGCTCCAGGTCGTGGAGACCCACGACGTCCTGGAGGCGGCGAAGGTCGCGCCGCGGGTCCTGTTCGGCCTGGCCCGCCAGGCGCAGGGGGACCTGGCGGCGGCCCTGGAGGTGCTCGGCTGCGTGGCGGCGGAGCGACCGGGTCCGTCGGTGATGTTCTCCCGCCGGCACGCGGTCGCGGCCTACGCCGGCGCGCTGCTCGCCGCCGGCCGGCAGGTCGAGGCACTCGACTGGGCCCGGCAGGCGCAGACCCTCGCCGGGGAGGACGTCCGCAGCCGGGTCTACGCGGCGCGGGTTCTCGCCGAGGCGCTCGAGGCCAACGGCCAGTGCGACGAGGCCGCGGTCGTCACCGCGGCACTGACGACGGCGGGCGTTGTGGCCGATGCGTGACGGCGAATATCCGGTGGCTGTCGTACCGTTCTAGCCGTGACCGCAGCCGCCCCCTTGCCGACGGTGCCCGGGATGACCGGGTTGTCCGTCTTTGCGCGTGGCGGGTACGCGACCGTCTACCGGGCCACCCAGGAATCGGTCGGCCGCGAGGTCGCGGTCAAGGTGGAGAACCGCACCCTGGAGACCGACCGGGACCGCCGCCGCTTCCTGCGCGAGGCCCGCGCCGCCGGGCGGATGTCCAGCCACCCGCACGTGGTCGACCTGTTCGACGCCGGCGTGACCGAGCTCGGCCACCCGTACCTGATCATGGAGCTCTGCGACGGGTCCTACGCGGAGCGCATGAAGGACACGCCGCTCACCGCGGCCGAGGCCCGCGACGTCGGCTTCAAGATCGCCGACGCGCTCGCCGACGCCCACGCGCTCGGGGTGCTGCACCGCGACGTGAAGCCGGCCAACATCCTGTTCAGCCGGTTCGGTGAGCCGGCCCTCGCCGACTTCGGCCTGGCCATCCTCGCCGAATGGCGGGACGAGTCCATGACGCTCGACACGCTCACCCCGGCCTACGCGCCGCCCGAGACGTTCCGGCAGTCACCGCCGGCGGCCGCCGCGGACGTGTATGCGTTGTGCGCCACGTTGTATGCGCTCATGCGGGGCCGCCCGCCGCGCTGGCGGGACGACCAGGCGCCGAGCCTGCTGTCGCTGGTCGACATGTTCAATGAGCGGATCCCCGACCTGCCCGGCTGCCCCGAGAACCTGATGGCGGTCCTGCGGGCCGGCATGGCCAACGAGGAGGCCGACCGGCCGAGCGCGATCGAGCTCCGCGACCTGCTGATCGGCCTGCGGCTGGAGCCGCCGCCCCCGGTGGTCGCGCCGCCGCCGGTCGCGCCGGTCCCGCTCCCGAAGGCGGCACAGACTCCTCCGGTGGCGCCGGACCGCATCCTCGCCTCGCCGTTCATGGCCGGCGAGGCGTCGGCGGATCCCGAGCAGACCGTCCAGCACGCGGTGGAGGCCCCCTGGCTGGGCGGCGGCCCGCCGCCGGTCGGTCCGCCCGTCGACGGCGTGATCCTCGACACGCCGCAGCGCCCGCCCGGCGCCCGCAAGTTCATGCTCATCGTCGCCGCGGTGGTGCTGCTCGTCGTCGGGCTCGCCGGCGCCGGCATCGCGTACAACCTCAACGCCGGACCCGGCCCCGGGCCGACGAAGAGCCCGTCGACCGCGCCGACCTCCGCACAGAGCCAGGCCGCCGGCGCGGTCGCGTGCCCGCCGACCGTGACGAAGCTGGCCCGCTGCTCGCCGACGGTGGAGTGCCTCGACGCGGACAAGCAGGCGGTCCCGTGTGCCGGCGTGCACACCTGGGAGGTGTTCGCCTACGGCGACCTGGCCAAGGGCAGCCAGGTGAAGACCGGCAAGGACAGCCCGGTCGACGAGGTGTGCAGTTTCAAGACCCTGCTGCTGCTGGACCTGCGGACGGTGAACTGGAGGGTCGACGCGCTCCTGCCGGCGCTGTCCGAGCAGCAGGCCGGTCCCACCGTCTTCCGCTGCCTGGCCGGGAACCCGCCGAGCACGTTCACCGGCCAGCAGCTGCACGTCAGTAAGACTTCTCCTGCCCCATCAGGTGCTGGGCGACGAAGTTGAGGATCATCTCGCGCGAGACCGGCGCGATGCGGCCGGCCCGCGTGGCGCCGAGCAGCGTCGCCACGCCGTACTCGGTGGTCATGCCGTTGCCGCCGTGCGCCTGGATCGCGGTGTCCACGGCGAGCGCCGACGCCTCCGCCGACGCGTACTTCGCCATGTTCGCGTTGACGCCGGCCTCCAGGTCCCGGCCGGCGTCGTAGAGGGCCGCCGCCTTCGCCACCATCAGCCGGGCCAGCTCCACCTGGATGTGCGCGTGCGCCATGGGGTGCGCGACGCCCTGGTGGCTGCCGATCGGCCGGCCCCACACCGAGCGGGTCGCGGTGTAGGTCGAGGCCCGTTCCAGGGCATACCGGGCGGTCCCGCACGCCATCGCGGCGACCGTGATCCGCTCCGGGTTCAGGCCGGAGAACAGCGCCGGCAGGCCGGCCTCCGGGTCCTCGCCGATCAGGTTGGTGGCCGGGACGCGCACCTCGTCGAAGAACAGCAGGAACTGGTTCTCCGGCGACACGATCTCCATGTCCAGTTTGGACAGTGTCAGCCCGGGCGCGTCGGTCGGGACCATGAACAGCGCCGGCTTCAGCTTGCCGGTGCGCTCGTCGGCCATCCGGGCCACCACGACGACCTGCGAGCACTCGTCGACGCCGGAGATGTACACCTTGCGCCCGGTGATGACGTAGTCGTCGCCGTCCCGGCGGGCCACTGTGGACAGTTTGTGGAAGTTGGAGCCGGCGTCGGGCTCGGTGATGGCGAAGCAGACCTTCCGCGTGCCGTCGGCGAAGCCGGGCAGCCAGCGGGCCCGCTGCGCCGCCGTGCCGTGCCGGTTGACGATCGTCGCCGCGATCGCGGGCGACACGACGAGCAGCAGCAACGGCGCGCCGGCCGCGGCCAGCTCCTCGCAGACGATCGCGAGCTCGGTGATGCCGCCACCGCCGCCGCCGAACTCCTCCGGCACGCTGACGCCGAGGTAGCCGAGCCTGGCCGCCTCGTCCCACAGCTCGTCGGAGTGCTCGCCGGCCTTGGCCTTGCGCACGAAGTATTCGTGCCCGTAGCGCTTGCCGAGCTTCGCCACCGCGTCGCGGAGGTCCTGCTGTTCCGATGTGTAGTCGAAGTCCATGAGGGGTGGGCTCCAATCTGAGGCTACGCGGGGGTCAGCACCGCCAGCAGGGCTCCCGACTCGACCTGCGAGCCGGCCGTGACCCGCAGGTCGCTGATGACCCCGTCGGTGGGTGCGTGGACAGGGTGTTCGAGCTTCATGGCCTCCACGGTCAGCAGCAGCTCGCCGGCGGCGACCCGCTGACCGGGCACGACGAGGACCCGCCCGACCGCACCGGGCAGCGGCGCGATCAGGGAGCCTTCCGGCTGCTCGGCGACCGGCAGCGGGTATCGGGGCAGCTCGGTCAGGGTCACCGAGCCCTCGGAACTGTCCACGAAGGACACCGGGCCGACCTCGTGCACGGCGAACTGCAGCCGGACCCCGGCGACGTCGAGCACCACCTGGTCGCCGGTCGCGGACAGGATCTGCGCCGGCGGGTGGTCGGGCGCGCCGGCCGGATCGAGCGCGGCGCCCGGCAGGCCGATGTCCTCGGGGTCGATGCGGCGCACCGCCCAGGCCGCCAGGTCGTTGGAGCGGTCCAGCCGGTAGCCGACCTCGATCGTGCCGGTCGGGCCCTCGTACACCACCGTCTGCAGCGCACTCGGCACGTTGCGCCAGCCGGAGGGCAGCCCCGGCAGGGTCGCCGACTTGGCCCGGCGGGCGGCGCCGGACAGCGCGGCGGCCAGGCACGACAGCCGCACCGCGTCCACGGAGGACAGCAGCGGCGCGAACACCTCGGGGTGCCGGTCCAGGAAGCCGGTGTCGGTCCCGCCGGACAGGAACGCCGAGTGCCGCAGCACCCGCACCAGCAGATCCCGGTTGGTGGTGACGCCGTGGAAGCGGGCGCGGGCGAGCGCGTTGGACAGCATCCGGGCCGCCTCGGCGCGGGTCGGCGCCCAGGCGATGAGCTTCGCGAGCATCGGGTCGTAGTGCACGCCGACCACGGAGCCGTCCGCGACCCCGGAGTCCAGGCGCAGGCCCGGCGCGGGCAGCGGGCCGAACGCGTGCGCGACGCCCGGCACGTCGAAGCGGTGCAGCGTGCCCGTCGAGGGCATCCAGGCGTAGGCGGGGTCCTCGGCGTACAGGCGGACCTCGATCGCGTGCCCGCGCAACGGCGGCGGGCCGTTGAACGGCAGCGGACCGCCCTCCGCGACGACCAGCTGGAGCCGCACCAGGTCGACGCCGACCACGCACTCCGTGACCGGGTGCTCGACCTGCAGCCGGGTGTTCATCTCCAGGAAGAAGAACTCGCCCGACGGCGCGAGGAGGAACTCGACCGTGCCGGCGCCCACGTAGGACACCGCGCGGGCCGCCGCGATCGCCGCCTGGCAGAGCCGGTCCCGCAGCTGCGGGTCGACCGCCGGCGACGGCGTCTCCTCGACGATCTTCTGGTGCCGCCGCTGGATCGAGCACTCCCGCTCGCCGAGCGTCACGACGTTGCCGTGCGAGTCGGCCATGATCTGGACCTCGACGTGGCGGGCCCGCTCGACGTACCGCTCGCAGAACACCGTCCCGTCACCGAACGCCGAGGCGGCCTCGCGCCGCGCCGCCGCGACCGCCTCGGCGAGGGACTCCCGGTCCCGCACGATGCGCATGCCCCGGCCGCCACCGCCGGCGGAGGCCTTCACCAGCACCGGGAACGTGTCGACCTGCTCGGGCTCGACCGCGGTCGGCAGCATCGGCACGCCGACGTCCGCGAGCAGCGCCTTCGCCTCCAGCTTCGAGCCCATCATCGCGATCGCCTTCGGCGACGGCCCGACCCAGGTGAGCCCGGCGTCGATGACCGCCCGGGCGAAGTCGGCGTTCTCCGACAGGAACCCGTAGCCGGGGTGCACCGCGTCGGCGCCGCACTTGCGGGCGGCCGCGATGAGCAGGTCGCCGCGCAGGTAGGTGGCGGTCGGCGCGTTGCCCGGCAGGTGCACCGCGTAGTCGGCCTCGGCGACGTGCGGCGCGTCGGCGTCGGAGTCGGAGTAGACGGCGACCGTCTCGACGCCCATCGCCCGGCAGGTGGCGAACACCCGCCGGGCGATCTCGCCGCGGTTGGCGACAAGGAGCCTGCGAATCACGGCTGTTCCTTTGCTTAGAGGCGGAAGACGCCGAAGTTGGGGTGCTGTTCACCTGAGCGGACGAGCGCCAGGCACATGCCCAGCACGGTGCGGGTGTCGCGGGGGTCGATCACGCCGTCGTCGTAGAGCCGGCCGGACAGGAACAGCGCCGCCGACTCCTGCTCGACCTTGTGCTCGACCATGAACCGCATGGTGCGGTCCTGCTCCTCGTCGTAGGTGTGCCCCTTGGCCTCCGCGGCCTGCCGGGCGACGATCGACAGCACCCCGGCCAGCTGCTGCGGGCCCATCACCGCCGACTTGGCGTTCGGCCAGGTGAACAGGAACCGCGGCTCGAAGGCGCGTCCGCACATGCCGTAGTTGCCGGCGCCGTAGGACGCGCCGATGTTGACCGTCAGGTGCGGCACCGTGGAGTTCGCGACCGCGTTGATCATCAGGGCGCCGTGCTTGATGATGCCGCCCTGCTCGTATTCGCTGCCCACCATGTATCCGGTGGTGTTCTGCAGGAACAGCAGCGGGGTGCCGGCGGCGTTGGCGAGCTGGATGAACTGGGCCGCCTTCTGTGCCTCCGCGGAGAACAGCACGCCGCGGGTGTTGGCGAGCACCCCGATGCGGTGGCCGTGGATGGCGCCCCAGCCGGTGCACAGGGCCTGGCCGTAGGCGGGCTTGAACTCGTCGAACTCGCTGCTGTCCAGGACTCTGGCGAGGATCTCCCTCGGGTCGAACGGAACCCTGAGGTCGGCGCTCGGGATCCCCAGCAGGTCGTCGGCGTCGTACTTGGGCTCGGGACCGTATCCGGCTTTGACGGATCGTCCGAAGTTCCGGACACATCCGCGCGCGAGCCTGAGCGCGTCCCGCTCGTCCTCGGCGATGTGGTCCGCCAGCCCTGACTTCGAGGCGTGCATCGCCGCGCCGCCCAGGGTCTCGTCGTCCACCGTCTCGCCGGTGGCCATCTTCACCAGCGGCGGGCCGGCGAGGAACACCTTGGCCCGGTCCCGCACGAAGATCGTGTAGTCCGACATGCCGGGCACGTACGCGCCGCCGGCCGTCGCGTTGCCGAAGACCACCGCGATCGTCGGGATGCCCGCCGCCGACAGCCGGGTCAGGTCCCGGAACGCCGCCCCGCCGGGAATGAAGATCTCCGCCTGTTGCGGCAGGTCCGCGCCGCCCGACTCGACCAGGTTGATCATCGGCAGCCGGTTCTCGCGGGCGATCTGACCGGCCCGCTGGGTCTTCTTCAGCGAGAACGGGTTGACCGCGCCGCCGCGGACCGTCGGGTCGTTGGCCACGATCACGCACGGCGTGCCCTCGACGATGCCGATGCCGGTGACGACGCTCGCGCCGACCGGGTAGTCGGTGCCCCACGCGGCGACCGGGCAGATCTCCAGGAACGGCGAGTCGCGGTCGACCAGCAGCTCGATCCGCTCCCGGGGCAGCAGTTTGCCGCGGGCGTGATGGCGGGTCACGTACTTCTCGCCCCCGCCGCCGCGCGCCTGTCGCAGCGCCGAGTCCAGCTCGGTCAGCCGCTCCAGCATCGCCTCCCGGTTGTCCAGGTAGGCGGGCCCGCGCGGGTCGAGGGCGCTGTTCAGGATCGGCATGCCTCTAGACCCCCAACTGCTTCGCGATGATCTCGTTCATGATCTCCGTGGTCCCGCCGCCGATACCCATGATCCGAGCGTCCCGGTAGTGGCGCTCGACCTCGGCGTCGCGCAGATACCCGAGGCCACCGTGCAGCTGCACGGCCTGGTCGACGACGTGGTCGCAGGCCGCGACCGCCGTGTTCTTCGCCATCGCCACCTCCGTAACGAGTAGCTCGCCGCTTGCGACACGTCTCGCGGCGTGTCGCACGTAGGTCCGGGCGACGTCGACCTGCCGGGCCATCTCGGCGAGCCGGTGCCTGACCAGCTGCCGGCTGGCGAGGGGCCGGCCGAACGTGTGCCGGTCGCGGACCCAGGCGAGGGTCAGGTCGAGGCAGCGCTGCGCGGTGGCGTAGCACTGCACGGCGAGCGAGAGCCGCTCGGCGGCGAAGTGCGCCAGCAGCGTGTGGATGCCGCCCACCTCGTGGCTGCGCGGCACCCGCACGTCCACAAAGGACAGTTCGGCGGTGTCGGAACAGTGCCAGCCCATCTTCTCCAGGGTCCTGGTGACGGTGAACCCCTGGACCACCAGCAGCTTGAGGCCGTCCGCGGTGCGCACCGCGGTGGTCGCGAAGTCGGCCCGGGCGCCGCTGGTGATGAAGAGCTTCGTGCCGTTGACGATGTACTGGTCGCCGTCGGCCGTCGCGGTGGTGCGGATCCCGGCGACGTCGGATCCGCCGTCCGGCTCGGTGACGGCCAGGCAGCCGATCAGCTCGCCGCGCAGCGTCGGCCGCACGAACCGGTCGATCAGGTCCCGGTCACCGCCGGCGACGATGTGCGGCAGCGCGATGCCGTGGGTGAACAGCGCCGCGATCAGCCCCGACGAACCACCCGACTGGATGATCTCCTCGGTGACCACGATCGAGTCGATCAGGTCGCCGCCCTCGCCGCCGACCTCCTCCGGGAAGCCGATGCCGAGCAGTCCGACCTCGGCGGCCCTGCGGTGCAGGTCTCTGGGCACCGCGCCGGCCCGCTCCCAGTCGGCGAGGTGCGGCACGATCTCCCGGCGGGTGAAATTGCGCACCAGGTCCCGCAGTTCGGGCTTCGCGAAGTCGTCGGTCGTCACATCAGGTCCTGGTGCGCAGCATGGGGGGTGTGGGGTGGCGCAGCCCCCCACGAAACCGCCGGCGGAGCCGGGGGAGCTGGAAACAGGTCCTGGTGCGCAGCATGGGGGGTGTGGGGTGGCGCAGCCCCCCACGAAACCGCCGGCGGAGCCGGGGGAGCTGGAAACAGTTCGTCCGGGATGTCGACGACCCGCGAGCGCAACCATTCGCCGAGCGCCTTGCCCTGCGGGTCGAAGCGGGTGCTGGCGGCGACGCCGTCGCCGAGGATGCCGCGCACCACGAAGTTGAGGGCGCGCAGGTTGGGCAGCTCGTAGCGCTCCACGGTGGTGACTTCCGGCAGCAGGCCCTTCAGGAGGTCCTCGGTCAGCGTCTCCCGCAGCCAGGCGTAGGCCTCGTCGGTGCGGGCCCAGACGCCGATGTTCGCGTCGCCGCCCTTGTCACCCGACCGGGCGCCGAACAGTGTCCCCAGCGGCACTCTCATCGGACCTCCACCGTCGTGCCGTCCGGCAGGACCGCTACCTGCTGGACGGCGCTGCGCGGCACCAACTCTGCTTGAAAAATCCCGAAGGGCGTCGCGTCGCCGGGCGGGCTGGTCAGGGTGAGGCCGGGATAGGACGACAGGGCCAGCTCGACCGCCGCCTGCGAGAACGCCCGGCCGGCCTGTTTCTGATCGGTGCTTTTGATGTGTACGGCCAGCAGCGCGCTCGCCCGTTGCTCGTCGTCGGAGTCCGGGTGGTCGGTCCTGGCGAGGGTGAACTCCAGCTCGTGGTGCAGTCTTCTGCGCAGTTGGCGCTCGACGAGGGCGGCCTTCTCCTCGATCTGCAGTCCACACAGGACGAAGGTCATGCTGTTGCGGAAGCCGGCGAACGTCGGGGTGCCGACCTTCAGCGTGTCCGGCGGCGGGCTGCCCTTGACGCCCCGCACCTCGACCCGGTCCCTGTCGGGCTGGCTGAGCCGGATCGTGTCGAAGTGCGTGGTGACGTCCGGGCCCAGGTAGTTGGGGGCGCCGATCTCGTAGAGCAGTTGCGCGGTGACCGTGTCGACGGTGACCGCGCCGCCGGTGCCGGGGTGCTTGGTGATGACGGACGAGCCGTCCTCGTGCAGCTCGGCGATCGGGAAGCCGGGATGGTCCAGGTCGGGCAGCTCGGTGAAGAACGCGTAGTTGCCGCCGGTGGCCTGTGCGCCGCACTCCAGGATGTGCCCGGCCACGGTGGCGCCGGCGAGCGCGTCGTAGTCCTCGGGTCTCCAGCCGAAGTGGGCAATGCCGGGGCCGACGACCAGCGAGGCGTCGGTGACCCGGCCGGTGACCACGACGTCCGCGCCGGCCCGGAGGCACTCGGCGATGCCGGAGGCGCCGGTGTAGGCATTCGGGTCGCTCGCCGTGACGTGGCCGACCCGGACGCTGAGCCCCAGCCTCGCCGCGAGCGCCTCGATCGCCGTTCTGAGGCCGGCCGGGTTGAGACCGCCCGCGTTGGTGACGAGCTTCGTGCCCTTGTCGAGGGCGGTGCCGAGGGTCTGTTCGAGCTGGCGCAGGAACGTCTTCGCGTAGCCCGTGTCCGGGTCCTTCATCCGGTCCTTGGCCAGGATCAGCATGGTCAGCTCGGCGAGGTAGTCGCCGGTGAGCACGTCGAGCGGGCCGCCGTCGAGCATCTCCTGCCAGGCGGTCGCGCGGTCGCCGTAGAACCCCGAGGCGTTGCCGATGCGGATCACTGCGCTTTCGCTTTCGCCGGCTCCCGCTTGCCTCCGGGCGGCCCGGCGAACGCCTGGGCCAGGGTCGTCCACTCCCGGGCCTCGTCGCCGGTGGCCTGCAGCGCGAGGTCGGCCGGGTTCCTGCGCTGGGTGACCAGCAGGCAGAAGTCCTCGGCCGGGCCGACGACCCGGTTCGGCGCGTCCTCGGGGCCGAACGTCCACACCTTTCCATCCACAGTGGACAACTCGACGCGGAACGGTGCCTTTGGAGCGGGCCTGCCATGGCTCAGGAAGCTGTGCCCGATCGTGCGGAAGCCGAGGTTGGCCACGTGCCGCAGCCGGTCCGTGGGGCGGCGGTGCTCCTGGGCGGCGGCGCGGTCCGGGAACGTCTCGGCCACGTCCTGGCCGTGTGCCCAGGTCTCCATCATCCGGCCCGTCGCGCTGGACAGCGGCGACATCGCGGTGCCGAACCACGGCAACTTCTCGTCCTTGGGCATCTCGCTCAATGCCTCGGCCAGCGCCTCCCGGCCGACCCGCCAGCGGCGCAGCAACTCCTGCGGCGGGGCGATGTGCTCCGCCGCCGCGCGGTCCACCATCGTGTGCGGATCCTCGATCGCGCTCATCTGCCGGATGAACTCCGCCGGGTCGGTCGCGGCGAGCGTCGCCACGCCGTCCGTCCAGTGCAGGTGGGCGATCTGGTGGGCGACCGTCCAGCCCTTCGCGGGGGTCGGCTGGCTCCAGTCCTTCTCGTCGAGGACCGACACGAGCCGGTCCAGCGACTCGGACTCTGCGTTCAGGTCGTGCAGGACCTCGCGCAACGTCACCATGTCAGGTCCCCAGGATCGTCGTGAGCTGCAGCTTCCACGCCGCGAGCAGCAGGCCGCGGCGGTGGCTGTCGTCGGTGAGCAGGTTGGCCACGCCGAGGCCGCGCAGCAGGTCCAGGGTGGCCTGGACCGCCTCGCGGACGCCCGGCCGGCGCTCGTCGGCGCCGAGCACCTCGACCGTCAGGCGGTGCATCTCCCGGCCGACCCTCGCCTCCAGGGGCACGAGCGCGTCGCGCAACTCAGGGTCGGTGCGGGCGGCGACCCACACCTCGAGGGCGGCCACGAACAGCGGCCCGGTGAACGCCGCCGCGAGGATGTCGAGCACCCGGTCGAGGCGCTCGTCGCGGTCCCCGGTCAGCGCGGCGGCCTCTGTGCGGATCTCGTCGGCGCGCCGCTCGGCGAGGTGCGTGACGGCGGCGAGCACCAGGGCGGCGCGCGTGGGGTAGTGGTGCAACTGGGCGCCGCGGGAGACTCCGGCGCGCTCGGCGATGACCGTGGTGGTCGCGCCCGACCAGCCGTGCAGCACCAGGCAGTCGACGGTCGCCTCCAGCAGGCGCTGCTGGGTGGCGCGGCTGCGCTCCTGTTGCGGTGCTCTCACCCTTCCGAGAGTGCTGCCCGAAAAACAAACAGTCAAGACTGACTTTTTTGGTGGCAGACAAAAAGGCACGCGGCGGGCGTGCCTTTTTGGGGTGTCTGCGCTGCTTGGTGCTCAGACGCGGGCGCGGCGGGCCAGGCGCTCCGGGTCCATGATGATGACGCTCTTGCCGTCCAGGCGGAGCCAGCCGCGGGAGGCGAAGTCCGCGAGGGCCTTGTTGACCGTCTCGCGGGAGGCGCCGACGAGCTGCGCCATCTCCTCCTGGGTCAGGTCGTGGTTGACCCGCAGGACGCCGCCGTCACGGGTGCCGAAGCGGCCCGCCATCTGCAGCAGCGTCTTGGCCACCCGGCCGGGCACGTCGGTGAAGATCAGGTCGGCGAGGGCGTCGTTGGTGCGCCGCAGCCTCCTCGCGAGGACCCGCAGCAGCTGCTCGGCGATCTCCGGCCGGTTGGTCAGCCACGGCCGCAGGGCCTGTTTGCGCAACCGCGCCAGCCGCGTGTCGAGCACCGCCGTGGCGGTTGCGGTCCGCGGACCCGGGTCGAACAGCGACAGCTCACCGACCATGTCGCTCGGGCCCATCACGGCGATCAGGTTCTGCCGGCCATCGGCGGCCCGGCGACCAACCTTGATCTTGCCGGACAGCACGATGTACAGACTGTCGCCCGGCTCGCCCTCACTGAACACGATCTCGCCCTTGCGGACGTCGATCGTCTCCATCTCCTTGGCGAGGGATTCGGCAGCCTCGGGCTCGACACCCTGGAAAATGCCGCTGCGCGCCAGTACCTCGTCCATCGCGTCCACCTCGAATCCGTCGGCGTGTCACTCGCCATGAGCAATCACGCGAACGTCAGTTTATGCACACGGGGTCGTGTCCCGGGCGTCGGGCAGGATGGTCACGATACATGCCGACCTGCGGCGCGGTGCCTGTCTACGGTACCCGTAACGCATCGGAGCCGGACCATCACGAGGTCGCGCGGGTGCGATATGTTCGCCGCGGGGCGACTTGACCCCACAGCTGAAAGACCGGTGGGGTGGGAAGCGCATGACGGTGTACGGCGGACCGCCGAGCGACCCGTCCCGTTGGCCGGACGATCGCGATCAGCCTCCACACGATCAACCGCCCGGGCCGGGCCAGGGTTACGGGCCGGACGGCGCTGACCCTCGTGGTGCTGACCCCCGCGGTCTTGATCGGCGCGGAGACAGGGCGCCGGACCCGCGGACCGCGGCCTGGGGCGACGGGCGGGGCCAGGAGCCCGGCACGGCCGCCTGGGGCGCCGATCCCGGGGCCGCCGCGTGGGGCGGGGACGGGCGGGGCGCCGATCCCGCTACGGCCGCCTGGACCGGTGACGACCGTCGTGACGACGTCGGGCCGCCCGCCTGGAGCGGCGACACCCGGCCCGGCGATCCGCGGGGCGCCGAGCTGCGCGGTGGCGACTTCCGCGCGGGGCAGCCCTCCGGCGACATCCACGGCGGCCAGCAGGCCGACCGCGGCGGATGGGCGCCCGCCGACACCCGTGGGGCTCAGCCGCCCGGTCCGACCTTCGGGGGGTCCGCTCCGGTCCGTGGGAGCGCGTCGCCGACCGGTTCATTGTTCGACCCGGCCTCGCCGGCGCGCGGCGGTGCGGCACCCGGATACGACGGCGGGCCTCCGGCGCGGGGCTCGGCCTCGCCGCCGGCCTCGTTCGACGCCGGCCACCAGGCCCGGGGGAGCGCCTCGCCGACCGGCTCGCTGTTCGACACCGGTGGGGCGGGCGCCGGCCCGGTCCGTGGGAGCGCCAGGCCCGCCGGCGGCACCTATGGCGCCGCGGCCGTGCCCGGCCCGAATTCCGAGCCGACCGGCTCCGCCCGCGACACCGGGCCTCAGGCGACCGGCACCTTCCGGGACGCGGGCGCTCCGCCCACCGGCACGTTCCGCGACGGCCAGCCGCCCGTGACGGGGACCTTCCGGGATGGTCAGCCTTCTGCGACGGGCACGTTCCGGGATGGTCAGCCGCCCGTGACGGGGACCTTCCGCGATGGTCAGCCGCCCGCGACGGGCACGTTCCGCGACGGTCAGCCGCCCGCGACGGGGACCTTCCGGGATGGCCAGCCGCCCGCGACGGGCACGTTCCGTGACGCGCAGCCGCCCGCGACAGGGACGTTCCGGGACGGTCAGTCCTCTGCGACGGGCACCTTCCGCGATGGTCAGCCGCCCGCGACGGGCACGTTCCGGGACGGCGGCCCGGCCACCGGGACGTTCCGGGACGGCGCGACGGGGACCTTCCGCGACGGCGCCACGGGGACGTTCCGCGACGGTCAGCCCCCTGCGACGGGGACCTTCCGCGACGGTGCGCCGGCGGCGGGTGGGGCGATGTTCGGCGCCGGTGGGCCGGTCAGTGGTCCGGCGTATGGCGAGGGCCCCGCGTACGGTGACGGCCCGGGATACGGCGGCCAGCCGGCCGGTCCGTCGTTCGGCGCCGGGCAGGCCAGCGGGCCCGTCTACGGCGCGCAGACGAGCGGGCCCGTCTACAGCGCCTCGCGGGCGCCGGACCCAGGGGCGACCCGGGGGCCGGAGGACCTGTTCGCGGCGCAGGCGTATCAGCCCGAGGAGCGGGCCGGACGGCGCAAACTGCCGCTGCCCGGGGAGGCGCCGTCGCCGAAGAACGGGAGTGGGCGCCGCACGGCGATCATCCTGGGCGCGCTCGCAGCCCTCATCATCGGTGCCGGGACGGCGGGGGCGGCGACGTTCCTCAGCGGTGACGACCCGGCGCCGGCCACCAGTTCCGCGCCGGCGGCGCAGCAGGGCAGCGAGGCGCCGAAGCCAGGTGGCACCTCCGCGCCGGCCGCGGCCGGACCGGCCGAGGGCATCACGATGACCGCCACCGGTGACATCGTGATGGGTATGGCGCCCGGCGGGCTGCCGCCGAACAACGGCAAGGGGTTCTTCGACCCGGTCAAGAGCTTCCTCGCGGCGGACTTCCAGATGGGCAACCTGGAGCAGGTGCTGACCGACGACACCGGTGTCGGCAAGTGCTCCGCGGAGTCCGCGGGCAAGACGTGCTTCGCGTTCCGGACCCCGCCGGGATACGTGAGCAACCTCAAGGACGCCGGGTTCCACATGATGACCATGGCGAACAACCACGCGTACGACTTCGGCGAGGTCGGGTACAAGAACTCGCAGAAGGCGCTCGACGGCGCCGGGATCAAGTACACCGGCTGGCCCGGGATGATCTCGGTCGGCGAGGCCAAGGGCGTGAAGATCGCGGTCGTGGGGTTCGCCTCGTACAAGTGGTCCAACCTGTGCAGCGACCTCGACGCGGCGGAGACCATCATCAAGGAGGCCGCGACCAAGGCCGACCTGGTCGTCGTGCAGGTGCACCAGGGCGCCGAGGGCTCCGACAAGACGCACACCAAGCCCGGCACGGAGTTCTTCCTCGGGGAGAACCGGTGCGACACGATCGCGTTCGCGCACAAGGTCATCGACGCCGGGGCCGACCTGGTCGTCGGGCACGGGCCGCACGTGATGCGGGCGATGGAGTTCTACAAGGGCCGGCTGATCGCGTACAGCCTCGGCAACTTCGCCGGATACCGGGCGCTGAGCTACAACGGCGTCGTCGGCATCGGCGGGGTGCTCAAGGTGACGCTCGGTGGCGACGGCTCGTACAAGAGCGGCTCGCTGACGGCGACGTACATGGTTGCGCCCGGCCTGCCACAGCCCGACCCGAAGAAACAGGCGATCCCGTTCGTGTCCAACCTGACGAAGCAGGACTTCCCGACCACGGGGGCGAAGATCGCCGCCGACGGGACCATCACCGCACCGGCGGGTGGCTGATCCGTCGATCACTCCTGCCGGGCGGGCCGAGCCGCCCCGCGCGGGCGGCGACGTAAAGTCGGAGCGTGACAGAGACTGCGCTGGGGCTGAAGCGGCGTGCCCGCAGGATGGGGCGGGCACTCGCGACGATCCACCCGGACGCGCACTGCGAGCTGGATTTCAGCACCCCGCTGGAGCTCGCCGTCGCCACGATCCTGTCCGCGCAGACCACTGACGTGCGGGTCAACCAGGTGACCCCGAAGCTGTTCGCGCGCTACCCGGACGCCGCCGCCTACGCGGCCGCGGACCGGACGGAGATGCAGGACATGCTGGTGCCGCTGGGCTTCTTCCGGAACAAGACCGACTCGCTGATGAAGCTGGGCCAGGCGCTGATCGAGCGGCACGACGGCGAGGTGCCGGGCACGCTCGACCAGCTCGTCGCCCTGCCCGGGATCGGGCGCAAGACCGCCAACGTGATCCTCGGCAACGCGTTCGGGGTGCCCGGCATCACCGTCGACACCCACTTCCAGCGGCTCACTTCTCGGTGGCACTGGACCACGGAGACCGACCCGGTGAAGATCGAGCGCGCCATCGGTGCACTGATCGAGCGCCGCGACTGGACGATGCTGTCGCACCGGGTGATCTTCCACGGCCGCCGGGTCTGCCACGCCCGCAAACCGGCATGCGGTGCGTGCACGTTGCGGCGCGACTGCCCGTCCTACGGGATAGGCCCCACCGACCTGGAGACGGCGATCGGACTTTTGAAAGGCCCTCGGGTCGCGGAGCTGACGGAACTGGCCCTGGCCTCATGAGACGCGTCCTCGCCGGGTTGGTGGCCGGTGCGCTGCTCGCGCTCGCTGGGTGTACCGACGAATCCCCGAAGATCGATGACGCCGCGGCGGCACCGACCGGCCCGCCGTGCCTGCAGGCCGCCTCGCCCTCGCCGGCCCAGTCGCCGTCGGCGGGTGTCGCCGGCAAGCCGCTGCCCGCGATGGCCGTGCGGTGCTTCGACGGCGGCCGGTACGTCGATGTGGCGCAGCTCGGCAGCACCCCGACGATCCTCAACCTGTGGCGGTCCAACTGCGAGCCGTGCCGCACGGAGCTGCCCGCGCTCCAGCGGTTCGTGACCGCGGCCGGGAGCAAGGTCAGGGTCGTCGGCGTGATCGTCAAGGACTCCCGGCCCGCCGCACAGTCGGTCATCGACGACAAACAGTTGACGTTTCCGATGCTGGAGGACCGCGACCAGCAGTTCTCGATCGCGTTGAGTCAGGTCGTGGGCAAGTCCGTTGCCAATGCGCTGCCGGCGACGCTGTTCATCGCACCGGGAGGTCGCATCGTCTACACGTACCAGGGGATCGCCCTCGACGACGAGAAGATCAGGGCCCTCACGGCGGACCATCTCGGGATCGAGGTGGCGGCATGAGTGACGTTCCTGACTGGTTGGAACCGCTCCTGACCCGCCTGCGTGACACCGAGGCGGGCGACTTCACGCGCCTGCCGACCCCGGACGACGAAGGGCAGCGGCAGAGCGCGGTGCTGGTCCTGTTCGGTGAGCAGCCGGAGAGCGGCCCCGACATCCTGGTGCTCCAGCGCGCCGCGACGATGCGCAACCACGCGGGGCAGCCGGCGTTTCCCGGCGGGGCGGTCGACCCGACCGACATCGACACGATCGCGTGCGCGCTGCGGGAGGCGGAGGAGGAGGTCGGGCTCGACCCGGCCACCGTCGAGGTCGTCGCGACCCTGCCGACCCTGTGGATCCCGGTGAGTAATTTCCTGGTCACGCCGGTGGTCGCGTGGTGGCGCTCGCCGCACCCCGTCGGGCCCGCCGATCCGGCCGAGGTGGCCCGGGTCGAGCGCCTGCCGATCCGCGATCTGGTCGACCCGGCGAACCGCCTGCGGATCCGCCACCCGAGCGGATGGATCGGTCCGGCGTTTCGGATACACGACATGTTGGTGTGGGGATTCACCGCCGGCGTGGTCTCTACGCTGCTGGAACTCGGCGGATGGGCGGTCGACTGGCCGACAGACCGGGTTGAGGAACTGCCGGCACCTGGTGCCGCCACCGTAGGCTGAATGCGTGTCTGGCAGCGTGATCGATATCGTCCTTGTGCTCCTCGTGGTGATGTTCGCCGTCAACGGCTACCGCCAGGGGTTCCTCGTTGGTCTGCTGTCATTCGCTGGCTTCTTCGGCGGTGCGCTCCTAGGCCTGCAGATCGGGCCCGTCATAGCCCAGCAGTTCGACGACGACCCGATCCGGGTCGTCGTCTCGTTGGCGGCGGTCTTCGGCCTCGCGGTCGCCGGCCAGGCCCTCGCGAGCTTTGTCGGCAACCGGCTGCGCAGCGCGATCGTCAACCGCACCGCGCAGGGCGTCGACAACGCCGGCGGCGCGGTCGTCTCCGTCGTTGCGGTGCTGGTCGTGGTCTGGCTGGTCGCCGCGCCGCTGAGCCAGTCGTCGCTGCCGTGGCTGGCCAGCTCGGTGAGCAACTCGTTCATCCTCAACGGCGTCGACAAGCTCATGCCGCAGCAGGCCGACCGGCTCTCCGCCGCGCTGCGTGACACCGTCGACACGCGCGGCTTCCCCGACGTGTTCGACGGCCTGTCGCCGACCCGCGTCCGGGAGGTCGAGGCGCCGGACCCGAAGCTCGCCGGCTCCGAGCTGGTGAAGAAGTCCGAGCGGTCCGTGGTCAAGGTCCGCGGCATCGCGCAGAGCTGCTCCCGGCGCATCGAGGGCTCCGGCTTCGTGTACGCCACCGACCGCGTCATGACCAACGCCCACGTCGTCGCCGGCACGAAGTCGACCACCGTCGAGGTCAACGGTTCGCAGAAGAAGGCGATCGTCGTCGCGTACGACCCCGACCGCGACCTCGCCGTCCTCTACGTCAAGGGGCTCAACGCGCCCGTCATGCCGTTCGCGACGAAGAAGGCCGAGACGAACGCCGACGCCATCGTGATCGGGTATCCGCTGGACGGGCCGTACAACGCGCAGTCCGCCCGCATCCGCGACCACCGCGAGATCACCGGCCCCGACATCTACGAGGACGGCAAGGTCACCCGCGAGATCTACACGATCCGGGCGCTGGTCCGCAGCGGCAACTCCGGCGGCCCGCTCGTCTCGCCCGACGGCACCGTCCTCGGCGTCATCTTCGCCGCCGCCGCCGACGACCAGAACACCGGCTTCGCCATCACCGCCGACGAGGCCGCCGTCGTCGCCGAGGCCGGCAAGACCCACAACGACCCGACCGGGACCGGGAAGTGCGCCTGAGCACCTTGGCTTAGCAGCGGTCGTGGCGTCTGGTCCGGTGGCGGACCAGTACCCCGGCCGCACCGAGGATCAGGATCAGCAGCGTCGCCGCGAGACCGACGGTGACGCTGCTGCCGACCGGCTCGGCGTCCGGTGACTGCCGGGCGCCGGACAGGCCGGCCGCCTCGCTGACCGGCTGCGGGGCCGCGCCGCCTTCGTCCGTTTTCTGCGCCGCCGCGCTCGGCTTCGCCGGCTTCCCGCTCTCCGTCTTCGGCGCGGCGACGGTCAGCGGGTTCGCGACGACCTCCGCCACCGGCTCGCGCAGCGCGGCCAGGGGGTCGACCTCCCCGTACCCGTACCGGTCGTCCCGCCCCTGCGCACCCAGATCCTTCGCGGTGCCGATCAGCCGGTTGATCACGTTCGCGGCGCTCATCCTGGGATACTTCGCCCGGATCAGCGATGCCGTCGCGGCGACCAGGGGAGCGGCGAAGCTGGTGCCCTGCACCTGCCAGTACCCGCCGCCGGGGCGCGCACCGGTGAGATTGTCGGCCGGGGCGGTCAGCACGGTCTCCGGACCTGTCAACGATCCGGCCCACAGCCCGCCGCCGTTGCCACCCGCCTTCGACGCACTCGGGCTTGCCGCCGGCGTGGCGCTCGGTGGCGTACCCCCGCTCAAGCCGGCGACCGCGACAACCCCCGGCTCCCGGGCCGGATACCACACCTCGTGGATCGACGGGTCGGTCGCGATGTTGCCGGTGCACGCGACGACCACGACGTCCTGGGCCGCCGCGTATCGCAACGCCTCCGCGATCTCGTCACTGCGCAGCGCGCCGCCGAGCGACAGGTTGAGCACCGTCGCCCCGTGATCGACCGCCCAGCGCATTCCCTCGGCGATGACGGCCGGGTCGTCGTACTTGTTCAGCTTGTCGAGCACCCGCACCGGCAGGATCTTCGCCCCCGGCGCGATCCCGGCGACGCCGGTGTTGTCGTCGGCCCGCCCCGCGATCAACCCGGCGACCGTCGTGCCGTGCCCGACCGGATCGACCCGGCCGTCACCGCCGTCGACGAGATCCAGCCCGGGCAGCACCTGTCCGGCGAGATCGGGATGCGTCGCGTCGACTCCGCTGTCGAGGACTGCGACGATCACCCCGCGGCCCGTCGACACCTTCCAGGCGTCCTTCGCGTCGAGCGCGTTGAGCTGCCACTGCGCCGACCTGGTCTGGTCAGCGGCGGCCGGCTGCGCCGCGACCAGGCACGCCAGCAGCGCGAAGACCGCCGTAACGAGGCCACGGGCGGCGGCACGGGGGAGGGAGGCGGGTGCGATGGCACCCATTCTGGACCGTGTTGGCCGGGTCTGTCAGCCTCCCGTCCCGCCGCCGGGCGATTCTTAACCAACCCCTAAACGTGCGTCGCGGAGTACGCCCCTGCCCGCCTTCGATCGGGTGATGGCGGCGGTGGCAACTCGAGATCCGCACTTGCCGCGGTGAGCCTGAGCCCTGTGGCCGATCTTGCGACCGTGATCGAAGGATGGGCCTGGTCGTGCGGACGACCAGCCCGCGACTTCGATCACCGGAAAGATCCACTCTGGTGGCGGAACAAGCTCGCAAAGGGCCTCATCCGGACATCGGGAGCGCCGAATCGACGCAGCCGGCACCCGGCGCCGCACTCCAGCATCCGGCGCCCGAGCCCCAGTCCGTCCGGACCAGTGGTCGGGAGTCTTCGCTCGGCGGCATCTGCGTGTGGGCGTCCCTCACGCTTCACGCTTTCGCTGGTAGGTCGCGCCTGGCGGCGTGGTGCAGGACCGACCGGGCCAGGACTTGGATCATTGACAAGCTGTCGTGCCCGGCTGCCTCGGTGAAAGCTTGCAGCGCAAGGGCGTCCCACGCCTCTGTCGCGGCTCGGTGGGAGCGCCGACGTCGCGCTGCGGGCGTCGGGCCGCGCGTTTCGCGTCGCGTTCCGAGCTGCGGGCGGCAGCCGCGTGTTCCGTGCTGCGGGCGTCGGGCCGCGCGTTTCGCGTCGCGTTCCGAGCTGCGGGCGGCAGCCGCGTGTTCCGTGCTGCGGGCGTTGCGCGTTCCGTGCTGCGGGCGTTGCGCCCCGTGTTCCGTGCTTCGGGCGGCAGCCGCGTGTTTCGTGCTGCGGGCGTTGCGCCCCGTGTGCCGTGCTGCGGGCGTTTGCGCCGCGTGTGCCGTGCTGCGGGCGTTTGCGCCGCGTGTTCCGAGCTGCGGGCGTTGCGCCGCGCGTTTCGTGCTGCGGCGTCGTGCAGGCGGCGCGCCGCGTTTACGTGCGAACGTCGGTGTCGGAGAGCAGTCCCGGTGGCTGGGGACGTCCCGGGCACATGGCGGTGGACAGGTCAGCTGAGCAGGCCGTACAGGCCCAGCACGGCGCAGGCGAGCGGCACCGCCGAGACCAGGCAGAGGATGTCGAGGATGTCGGCGGCGCGGCCGGCGTACGGAGAAAGCGGGCGCAACGCCGCTCGAGCGCCGGTCAGGGCCACCGCCGCGCCCACGACCGCGATCAGCGACGTCAGCGCCGGTGTGGGTGGGGCTGACCCGGCCAGGGTCGCCAGGCCGCAGCCGCCGGCCGCCAGCAGGGGTAACCGGTGGCGGACGGTGACGAACATGCGGGCGCGCAGGAGCAGGGCCGCGCCGGCGACCGCCACCAGGACCAGGCCGGACACGTCCCGGGAGTGGGTCAGAACGGTGGTCGCGGCGGCGGCGGTGAGGGCGCAGCCGAGCAGAAGGCCGGTGAGCATCTCGTCGGTGCGGGCGACGGCGGCGAAGACGCGGCCGCGGTCCGGGGGTGTGCCGAGGCCGGCGCCGGTCGCGGTGAGGTCGCCGGGGAGGGCGACGACGGGCATCGGCAGCTTGCCGAGGCGGATGGCGAGCAGCGGGGTGCCGGCCACGCCGGCGACGAGTGCCGCGAGGACGACGGCGGCGGCCGCGGCGGGGCGCAGTTGCAGGGCGAGGAAGGCGCCGGTGACGCCGAGCAGGGCGGTGGTGGCGCCGGCCACGAAGAGCCGGAGCAGGTGGGCGACGCCGGCGCCGGCCAGGAGTGAGGCGATGAGGAGGGCGGTCGAGGCCAGCAGGGTCCGGCCGGCGGCGTCGGTGAGCGGCGGAGCGGTGAGCCAGCCGGCGGCGGCCGCGAACGGCAGACCGTATCCGGCGAGGGTCGCGCCGGTGAGCGCGTCGCCGTAGGCGCGGGACGCGAGCGTGCCGGTGAGGATCAGGACCAGGGCGGCGACCGCGGCCAGCAGCGGCAGGTCGCTGCGGACGGTGGCGGTGAGGGCGACGAGCAGGCCGGCGCCGGCGGCGGTGAGGGCGGCGGCGCGGGTTGCGGCGGGGCTCCAGGCGACGCCCTGGCGGCGGGCGCCGGCGGCGATCGCGTCGACCACGTCGTCGAACTCGAGCTCGGGCCAGCTCGACCGGGCCGGGACCAGGTGCAGGACGGCGCCGTCGCGGACCTCCTGGCCGGCGAGGCCGGTGGTGGCGGACAACGCGGTGCCATCGCCGCGGCGCAGGAGCCAGCCGCCGTGGCGCTCGCCGTCGTCGGCGAGTCCGACGCCCGCGTGCTGCAGCAACTCGGGCAGGAGCTCGGCTATGGGCACGGCGTCGGGCAGCGCGACGTCGACCCGCCGCTGGGGCGAGTTGATCGTCACGCGGGCCAGGCCGGGCGAGGCTGCGGGCATGGATTCAGAGGTACCACGGTCGATGGGTGAGTGTCGCCCTGCCGGCACGAATCGGACGTTGTGTGATGGAGTTGTCACGCAGGATGCATCAGGGGTCCCGCGTCGACTGTGCCGGACTTACAGTCTCTGGCGTGAGCACGGTCATCATGAAGCGGTCGCCTCGGCGGCCCGCGCCCGAGATTCCGAGCGGTGACCTGGTGGTCCAGGCGCCGCCGGAGATCCCGCCGGTGCCGCCGTCGCGCTGGCAGCAGATGGTCCAGGTGGTGCCGATGCTCACCGGCACCCTCGCCACCGCGCTGCTGTTCGCGGGGCGGGACGGCGGGACGTATTCGTACGTGATCGGGGCGGTGTTCGGGTTCTCGACGCTGGGCATGCTGCTGACGTCGGCGGGTGCGGGCGGCGGCCCGAAGAAGGCGGAGATGATGGCCGCCCGCCGGGACTACCTGCGTCACCTGGCGGCGCTGCGGCGGCAGGTCCGCGACACCTCCGCCAAGCAGCGCACCGGGCTGCACTACCGGCATCCCGACCCGGGTTCGCTGTGGTCGACGGTGGACAGCTTCCGGCTGTGGGAGCGGCGCCCGACCGACGGTGACTTCGCGGTGGTGCGGGTCGCGGTCGGCCCGCAGACCCTCGCGACGCCGCTGCATCCGCCCCTGACCGGGCCGCTGGAGGACCTGGAGCCGCTGACCGCCGGGGCGCTGCGCCGGTTCCTCGACGCCTGCTCGGTGGTGCCCGACCTGCCGGTGGCGATCTCGTTGCGCAGCTTCGCCCGGGTGCACCTGAGCGCCGAGGCGCCGCACGACGCTGCCGCGGCGCTGGTGCGGGCGATGCTGGCGCAGCTGGCGGTGTTCCACGCGCCCGAGGACCTGCTGATCGCGGTCTGCGCCGGGCCGCACCGCCGGGAGCGGTGGGAGTGGACGAAGTGGTTGCCGCACGCGATGCATCCGGCGCGCACGGACGCGGTCGGGCCGGTGCGGCTGGTGGCCGGTTCCGCGGTCGAGCTGGAGGCCCTCCTGGACGACCTCCTGGCCAACCGGGCCAGGTTCGACGCGGGTCGCCCCGCCGGGCGCGGTGCCGCGCCGCACCTGGTGGTCGTGCTCGACGGTGGTGACCTTGACGGTGGCGGCCACCTCGGTGCCGACGGCGGCGTGGACGGCGTGACCCTGATCGACCTGGACGGCGCGCCGTCCAGGCTGCTCGATCCGGCCGCGATCGTGCTCCACCCGTCGGGTGGGGAGCTGGTGACGACGTCCGTGGCGGCCGACGGTGCCCAGGCCGGGCCGGAGGGCTCGATCGGCGTGCCCGACGCCCTCGCGATCGCCGAGGTCGAGGCGCTCGCCCGTCGCCTGGCGCCGATCAGGTTGGCGGTTGCCGGTGGCACCGACGACGAAACCGGTCAGCGGGACACCGGCGCCGACCTGGCGGCGCTGCTGGCGCTCGACGACCCATGGTCGCTGGACGTGGCGAGGGCGTGGGCACCGCGCCCGCACCGCGCCCGGCTGCGGGTGCCGATCGGGGTGGGGCCGCAGGGACAGCCGGTGGAGATCGACCTGAAGGAGTCGGCGCAGGACGGGATGGGCCCGCACGGGCTGCTGATCGGCGCGACCGGGTCCGGCAAGTCGGAGCTGCTGCGCACGCTGGTGCTCGGCCTGGCCGCCACGCACTCGTCCGAGACGCTCAACTTCGTGCTCATCGACTTCAAGGGCGGCGCGACGTTCGCCCGGCTGGACCGGCTGCCCCACGTCGCCGCGTTCATCACCAACCTGGCGGCGGAGCTGCCGCTGGTCGACCGCATGACCGACGCGATCAACGGCGAGGTCGTGCGCCGCCAGGAGCTGCTGCGTCGGGCCGGTGAATACGACTCGGTCCGCGACTACGAGCGGGCCCGCGCCGGCGGTGCGCCGCTCGCGCCGCTGCCGAGCCTGCTCGTGGTCTGCGACGAGTTCAGCGAGCTGCTGGAGGCCAAGCCGGACTTCATCGACCTGTTCGTGCAGATCGGGCGGGTCGGCCGGTCGCTCGGTGTGCACCTGCTGCTGGCCTCGCAGCGGCTCGAGGAGGGCCGGCTGCGCGGCCTCGACACGCACCTGTCCTACCGGGTAGGGCTGCGGACGTTCTCGTCGCTGGAGTCGCGCACGGTGCTCGGCGTCCCCGACGCCTACGAGCTGCCGCGCTCGCCCGGCCACGGCTACCTCAAATCCGGCACCGAGCCGCTGACCAGGTTCAAGGCTGCGTACGTGTCGGGCGTACACCATCAAGCGGGACGAGCCGGTGCGGCTGCGGAGCCGGGGCGGCGGGTCGCGGTCTACGACACTCGGTTCGCGCCGCCCCGGGCGCCCTCGGCGGAGCCGCCGGATTCGCAGGAGCCCTCGGGAAGTCTGCTCGACATCCTCGTCGACCGGCTGGTCGGTCAGGGTGTCCCCGCGCACCAGGTGTGGCTGCCGCCGCTGAGCACGCCGGCGTCGATCGACGAGCTGCTCGGCCCGGTCGCGATCGAGGCGGGCCGCGGCCTGAGCGTCGCCGACCCCCGGTTGCGCGGTGCGTTGCAGGTGCCGGTCGCGCTGGTCGACAAGCCGCTCCTGCAGCGCCGCGACGTGCTGTGGTTCAACCTGGACAGTGCCAACGGGCACGTCGCCGTCGTCGGCGGCACGCAGAGCGGCAAGTCGGTGGCACTGCGCACCCTGATCGTCGGGCTTGCGCTGACCCACACGCCCGCCGAGATCCAGGTGTACTGCCTCGACTTCGGCGGTGGGCAGCTGCTCGGCCTGCGGGACCTGCCACACGTGGGCGGGGTGGCCGGGCGGCTCGACCCGGCCGCGGTCCGCCGCACCGTCGGCGAGGTCGCGGCCCTGCTCAACGACCGGGAGCGGCGCTTCGCCGAGGCCGGGATCGACAGCATGGCCACGTACCGCCGCCGCCGCGCCACCGTCAGCGCCGCCGCGGCCGCCGACGCGTGGGGTGACGTGTTCCTGGTGATCGACGGCTGGGCGACCGTCCGAGGTGACTACGAGGACCTCGAGAGCGCGATCACCGACATCGCGACCCGTGGCCTGTCCTACGGCATCCACGTCGCCGCGTCCGCGTCGCGCTGGATGGACTTCCGGCCGGCGCTGCGGGACCTGCTCGGCTCCCGGATCGAGCTGCGGCTCGGCGACGAGAGCGACTCCCTCGCGTCGCGCAAGGCCGCCGCGAACGTGCCGAAGGAGGCACCGGGCCGGGGCGTCACCTCCGACGGGCTGCACCTGCTGGTCGCGCTGCCGAAGCTGACCAGCGGCGACCAGGCGGACCTGGTCAAGGCGGTCGCGGCGGGCTGGACCGGCGACGCGGCGCCGAGGGTGCGGCTGTTGCCGGTCCTCGTGCCGTATGCGGCGGTGGCCGGCGACGCCGATCCGGCCAACCCGCTCGACCTGCCGGTCGGCATCGCCGAGACCGACCTGCGTCCGGCCCGGGTCGACCTCGGCGCGGAGCCACACCTGCTGGTCTTCGGCGATGCCGGCTCGGGCAAGTCGACGCTGCTGCGCGGCCTGGCCACGACGATCAGCGACCGGTTCACGCCCGAGGAGGCGCGGATCGTGCTCGTCGACCATCGGCGCAGTCTGCTCGGCGCGGTGCGCACCGAACACCTCATCGGCTACGGCACCGGCGCGCAGCAGACCGAGGACCTCGTCGCCTCGGTCGCCACCTACATGCAGCGGCGCCTGCCGGGGCCGGACGTCACCCAGGACCAGCTGCGCACCCGCGGCTGGTGGACCGGGCCGGAGTGTTTCGTGCTGGTCGACGACTACGACCTGGTCGTCACCGGACCCGGCAACCCGATCGATCCGCTGCTGCCCTACCTCGCGCAGGCCCGCGACGTCGGCCTGCACCTGATCGTGGCGCGGCGCAGCGGCGGCGCGTCACGCGCCCTGTTCGAGCCGGTGCTGCAGCGGCTGCGGGAGCTGTCCTCACCTGGCCTGCTGCTGTCCGGGGACAGAGAGGAGGGCGCGCTGCTCGGCAACGTCCGCCCCGGTCCGCTGCCACCGGGGCGGGGCTGGCTGGTCACCCGCCGCGACGGCGCGCGCCTGATCCAGGTCGCGCACGTCGAGGCGGGCTGAGCCACTACTCGGTCGGGCGCACGGTCGGGGCGACCCCCGGGTCGTGATAGGTGCCGTCCGCGATCGCGTCCTGGTAGCGCTTGCGGGAGGCAGCGATCTCGGCCTCGGCCTCGACCCGGCCCACCCACGTGGCGCCCTCGACGCTCTTGCCCGGCTCCAGGTCCTTGTAGACCTCGAAGAAGTGCTGGATCTCCAGCCGGTCGAACTCGCCCAGGTGGTGGATGTCGCGCAGATGCTCCAGGCGCGGGTCCTCCGCGGGCACGCAGAGCACCTTGTCGTCGCCGCCCTTCTCGTCCGTCATGCGGAACATGCCGATCGCCCGCGAGCGGATCAGACAGCCCGGGAACGTCGGGGACTGCACCAGCACGAGCGCGTCGAGCGGATCCTCGTCCTGGCCGAGCGTGCCCTCGATGAAGCCGTAGTCAGCCGGGTACTGCGTCGAGGTGAACAGCGTCCTGTCGAGCCGGATCCGGCCCGTCGCGTGGTCAACCTCGTACTTGTTGCGTTGACCTTTCGGGATTTCGACCGTCACGTCGAAGTCCATCTGATGACTCCTCACCCTCGCACCGCTGCGCCGACCATTAGTCTCCCTGACAGCACCACGGTGGAACGGGGAGGGTCCGTTGGCGAGGGAAAGACCACAGGTTGGCACCGTTGTCGCGGTCATCGCGCTGGTCGTGGCGCTCGTCGCTGCGCTGGGCTCGGTGTACGCGGGACCGCAGACCATCCGTCTGCTGGGCCTCGCCGGGTCGGACGGACAGGCCAGATGGACCGCCGGCGTCACGCCCGAGCTGCCGCCCGCGGTCCTGGCCGCGATGGACAGCCAGGCGCCGCTGCCCTCGCCGGACGGGGTGAAGGCCGCCCTGACGTCGCTGCTGGCCGCGCCCGCGCTCGGCCCGCACATCACCGCCTCCGTCGTGGACGTGGCCACCGGGCAGGTCCTGTTCTCCTCCGAGCCCGACGCGGCGATGACCCCGGCCTCCACCACGAAGATCGTCACGGCCGTGACGGCCCTGGCGGCGCGCGGACCGGCGTACCGCATCCCGACCCGTGTCGTCGCCGGCGCGCAGCCGGGTGAGGTCGTGATCGTCGCGGGCGGCGACCCGACCCTCGCCGTGTTCCCGAACCCGTACTACCCGGGCTCCGCCCGGCTCGACGACCTGGCCGCGCAGGTGAAGAAGGCCCTCGGTGACACGGCACCGACGAAGGTCAGCTACGACAACTCCGTGTTCACCCCCGGATCCGGGATCGGCCCGGGCTGGGACGCCGACGCCACCACCGCCGGCTCCGGCGCGGTGATCACCCCGCTGATGACCGAGGGTGGCCGGCCGAACCGGGCCCCGTATGCCGTGCGGTATCCCCAGCCCGACGTGCAGGCCGCCCAGGCGTTCGCGAAGCTGCTCGGGCTGGCCCCGGCCGCCGTCGCCGCGGGGACCGCGCCCGCGGGCGCGCAGGAACTCGGCAAGGTCGAGTCGGCGCCGATGATCCGGCTGGTCGAGTTCATGCTGACGGAGAGCGACAACGTGCTCGCCGACATCCTCGCCCGGCAGGTCGCGCTGGCCAAGGGACAGCCGGCGTCGTTCGAGGGCGGTTCCGCCGCCATGCGGGCCGTGCTGGAGGAGCTGAACCTGCCCGTGACCGGGTACGGGCTGGTCGACGGCAGCGGATTCTCCCGCAACGACCGGCTGTCTCCGGCACTGCTCACCACGCTTCTGGCGACCGCCGCCCGCTCCGACCGGGCCGACCTGCACGGGATCTTCAGCGGCCTGCCGGTTGCCGGGTATTCGGGGACCCTGACCGGACGGTATGTCAAACCGCAGGAGGGTGCCGGCGCGGCCGGGCTGGTCCGGGCCAAGACGGGCACGCTTTCCGGCGTCAACTCGCTCGCCGGGATCGTCGTGGACGCCGACGGGCGGACCCTCGCGTTCGCGTTCATGGCCGATCAGACCACGGACCGTGACAAGGCCGTCGTCGCGCTCGACCGGGTCGCCGCCGCGCTCGCCGCCTGTGGCTGCCGGTAGCTGACCCGTCGCCGAGGGTCGACTCCGGGTCTTCTCAGCGGCAGGCGGTGGTCGGGCGCGGGTACGGTGGGTTCATGGCGCAGTTCGTCGATTGGGATCTGGCCGCGGCAACCGCAGCGGCGTTGGGCAAGAGCGGCCCTGCCGTGTCCTACGAGGAGGCCGCCGCCGCCGTCACCAACCTCCGGGGGCTGGCGGACGAGGCGACCGAGCACGTCAGCTCCTTCACCGGCCTGCGCACGAAGCTCCTGGCACCACCGGTGCGCATCGTCGACCGCCGGGACTGGGCGGCGACCAACATCGAAGGCCTCCGGCAGGTGATCCAGCCCCTGGCCGAGCGGCTCGCCGGCGGTAAACAGCCGGGGCCGGTCGCCAGCGCGATCGGGTCACGGTTCACCGGCGTGCAGGCGGGCACCGTGCTGGCGTACCTGTCGGGCAAGGTCCTCGGGCAGTATGAGGTCTTCTCCGCGGACCCTGGCCAGCTGCTCCTGGTCGCCCCCAACATCGTCGAGGCGGAGCGCCGGCTGGGCGCCGAACCCCGCGACTTCCGGCTCTGGGTGTGCCTGCACGAGGTCACCCACCGGGTCCAGTTCACCGCGGTCCCCTGGATGCGGGGCTATTTCCTGGGTGAGGTCGGCGCGTTCGTGGACGCGTCCCAGCTCAACCAGGACCAGCTCGCCGAGCGGCTCCGCCGTGGCATCGGCGCCCTCGCCGACGTGGTCCGCGACCCCAACAGCAAGATCTCCGTGCTCGACCTGGTCCAGACGCCCGCCCAGCGGGCCGTGCTCGACCGGCTCACCGCACTGATGACGGTCCTGGAAGGGCACGCCGAGTTCGTCATGGACGGCGTCGGCCCCGAGGTGGTGCCGTCGGTCGAGGAGATCCGGGCCAAGTTCAACCGGCGCCGCGAGTCGACCGCCAACCCCCTCGACCGGGTGCTGCGCAAGCTGCTCGGCGTCGACGTGAAGATGCGCCAGTATGCCGAGGGCCGCAAGTTCGTCCACGCGGTCGTGGAGCGGATCGGCATGGACGGCTTCAACAAGATCTGGCAGTCGCCGCTGACCATTCCGCGGCTCGACGAGCTCAGCGATCCCGACGCGTGGGTCGTGCGGGTGCACGGCTCGGGCGCGCTGAACCGGCCCGTCGCCATCCCGCCCGTCGCGCAGGCCGCGACCGGCACGACCGTCCAGTCCCCGGCGGCGTCCCCGGCCAAGGCGGGAGTCGTCGAGGTGCCGCCGGCGCCGGTGCCGACGCTGCCCGAGCCCGTGGAGACGGCGTCGGCCGAGGCGGGAGTGGCCGAGCCGACCGAGGTGGCGGGCCTGTCGGCCGAGGAGGCCACGGCCACGCCCCCGGTCACCACGGTGACCACGACCGTCGAGCCTGTCGACGAGGCGGTGCCGGCCGAGGCGGAGCCGGCGGCGAAGGCGGACGAGGGCGACGAGGGCGACGGCACCCAGGAGCGGCCGGCCAAGTCCGACACCACCGGCTGATCGCGATGGCCGCGCTCGCGCCGGCCGTGGCCGCGGTGCGTGCCGCGGTCCGGCGTGGCCTGGCCGACCTGTCGCCCGGCGACACGGTGCTGGTGGCCTGCTCCGGCGGTGCCGACTCGCTCGCGCTCGCCGTGGCGGCCAGGTTCGTCACCCAGCGCATGCGGACGCACTGCGGCCTGGTCACGGTCGACCACGGCCTGCAGGCGGGCTCCGGGGAGCGGGCCGCCCGGCTCGCCGGATGGGCGAGGGACCACGAGTTCGACCCGGTGGACGTGCGGACGGTCAAGGTCGGCGGGCACGGAGGGCCGGAGGCGTCGGCCCGGAACGCCCGGTATGCGGCGCTGGTCGCCGCCGCGAAGGCGCACCGGGCGGTGCTGGTCCTGCTCGGCCACACCCGCGACGACCAGGCCGAGACGGTGCTGCTGGCGCTGACCCGCGGCGCCGGGCCGCACGGGCTCGCCGGGATGCCGGCCAGGCGGGAGCGGCAGGGGGTGCTGTTCGCCCGGCCGCTGCTGGACGTGACACGGGCCGACACCAGGGCGGCGTGCGAGGTGGCGGGGCTGAGCCCGTGGGAGGACCCGCACAACACCGATCACGCGTATGCCCGTTCGCGCGTCCGGCCGCTGGTGACGGCCCTGGGACCGGCCGTGATCGACAACCTCGCCCGGACCGCGGGGCTGATCGCCGCGGACACCGCGCTGCTCGACGAGCTCGCCTCGGACGCGTTCGACAAGGCGGTCGTGGGGACGGACGAGCTCGACGTCGCCCAGCTGGAGCGGCTGCCACCGCCGGTCCGCACGCGGGTGCTGCACTCGTGGGCCCGCCGGCTCGGCGTGTCCGGGGGTGCGCTGTCACACCGTCACGTGGTCGCCATGGACGCGCTGGTCACCGACTGGCACGGGCAGGGGCCGGCGGCGCTGCCGGGTGGGCTGCGGGTCGCCCGGCAGGGTGGCAGGCTGCGCCGCATCGCCTGAGATCCGCGGAGCGCGCGGGGTGGCTGTTCGGCGGTGGGCTGGCATGCGACTCGGGGTGCCGGGTGTGTCCGGTTCGCGTTTTCGATGTCCGGACAGGGCTTGTTCCGCTCCTGGAGCGGATCTTTCCCGTGATCGAAGTCGCGAACCGGTCGTTCCGGTGACTGTCAGTTCCGGGGACCGTGGGGTGCCTTCGATCAACCCGGTCGTGACCGAAGACCTGGGCGCGGGTCGCGTCTTCGATCATGGGTTGATTGAAGGTGTCGTGTGGTCGGCAGGGTGGCCGGTGCGTGCCTCCGGGGCTGCGGTTCGCTCGGAGGCTGGTCGCCGATCGGCATGGGTGGGGTTGCCGGGTGGCCGCGGGTGCCGGGCGGAGCGGCGGGGTGCACTGCATCGCTTAAGATCCACAGATGTCGAAGGACCTGCATCCGCGCCGGCCGGTGTACGCGCCGCGGGGCGTCGTGGCGACCGCCCAGCCGCTCGCCGCGTCGGCGGGGCTGGCGGTGCTGCGCCGCGGTGGCAACGCCGTGGACGCGGCCATCGCGACCGCCGCCGCGCTGACCGTGCTCCAGCCGGGTTCGAACGACATCGGCAGCGACCTGTTCGCCCTGGTGTGGGACGGCTCACAGCTGCACGGCCTGAACGCCTCCGGGCGGTCGCCGGCGTTGCTGACCCGGGACCTCGTCGTCCAGCGCGAGCCGTCGGCCCGGGCCGCGGCCGCGCTCGGCGGCGCGCAGGCCGTCGCGGACCAGGTCATGCCGGCCCGCGGCTGGCTGCCCGTGACCGTGCCCGGCGCCCCGGCCGGCTGGCGTGACCTGCACGGACGGTTCGGCTCGCTGCCGTTCGCGGACCTGTTCGAGGACGCGGTCGCGTACGCCGAGCACGGCTACGGGGTGTCGCCGACCGTCGCGCACCACTGGGACCGCGCCGTCGAGGTGGTCCACGCGGGCCTGGCCGGCGACGAGTTCACTGAGTGGAGCCGGGTGTTCACGCACGGCGGCCGGGCGCCGCGGGCCGGGGAGCGGTTCCGCAACCCGGACGCCGCCCGGACGTTGCGGTCGATCGCGGCGACCGGTGGCGAGTCGTTCTACCGGGGCGAGCTCGCCGAGGCGCTCGTGGCGCACGCCGAGCGGACCGGCGGGCTGCTGCGGGAGGCCGACCTGGCGGAGCACGCGTCGCTGTGGGTCGAGCCGCTCTCCGCGCGGTACCGCGGGCACGACGTCTGGGAGTTGCCGCCGAACGGGCAGGGCATCGCCGCGCTGCAGGCCCTGGGCATCCTCGACGGATTCGGCGCCGGGGGCGAGGACGACCTGCACCGGCAGATCGAGGCGGTGAAACTCGGGTTCGCCGACGCGCACGCGTATGTGGGGGATCCTGCGCTGGCCGTACCGCCGCCGCATCTTTTGGATCTTGATTATCTGGCGGAGCGCAGGACGCGCATCGGCCAGCGGGCGATCGAGCATCCGCCCGGTGACCCGGCCCGTGGCGGGACGGTCTACCTCTGCACAGCCGATGCCGACGGGCGCATGGTCAGCCTGATCCAGTCCAACTACATGGGATTCGGCTCACACGTCGTGGTGCCCGGCACCGGCTTCAGCCTGCAGAACCGGGGCGCCGGGTTCGCGCTCGCCGAGGGGCACCCGAACGAGGTCGGACCGCGGCGGCGGCCGTTCCACACGATCATCCCGGGGTTCCTGACCAGGGACGGCGCTGCGGTCGGGCCGTTCGGCGTCATGGGCGGACACATGCAGCCACAGGGCCATGTCCAGGTGGTCCGCTCGACCGTCGACGACCTGCTGGACCCGCAGGCCGCGCTTGACAGGCCGCGTTGGTACTGGCACACGGGGCTGGACGTGCGCCTCGAGCCGGGCCTCGCCGACGCCGCCGACGACCTGCGACGACGCGGTCACCAGGTGCGCATCGTGGAGGAGCAGGGCGCCTTCGGCTACGGCCAGGCGATCTGGCGCACGCCGTCCGGCTACGTCGCCGGCTCCGAGCCCCGGGCGGACGGCGCGGCGCTGGGCTTCTAGCGCTGCTGCGACGAGGGTCTCTCGGGGGTGACCCGCCGTCGATCCGGGAGGGCCGATACGGCAGGCTAGGCGTATGGCCGACGGCACCACCTGGCACGCGTCCGACATCGACCACGTGATCATCAGCGAGGAGCAGATCCGCGACAAGACGGCGGAGCTCGCCAAGCAGGTGGCGGCGGACTACGCCGACGCCGAGTCCATCCTCCTCGTCGGCGTGCTCAAGGGCGCCGTCATGTTCATGGCGGACTTCGCCCGTGCGCTGGGCCGGGTCGGCCCTCCGGTCGAACTCGAGTTCATGGCCGTCTCCTCGTATGGGCAGGGCACGACGTCCTCCGGGGTCGTGCGCATCCTCAAGGACCTGGACCGCGACATCGCCGGCCGGCACGTGATCGTGGTCGAGGACATCGTCGACTCGGGGCTCACGCTCTCGTGGCTGCTCAAGTATCTGCAGAGCCGCTCGGCTGCCCAGGTCGACGTGGTGGCGCTGCTGCGCAAGCCCGATGCGCTGAGAGTGAACGTGCCGGTGCGGTATGTCGGATACGACATCCCCAGCGAGTTCGTCGTCGGCTACGGGCTCGACTACGCCGAGCGGTACCGTGACCTGCCCTTCGTCGGGGTGCTCAAGCCGTCGGTGTACGGGCGCGGCTGACCCCGGTCTTCCTGGGAGTCTGCTGGGAGCATCCCGTCTGCGGCCCACGCCGATCCGCGACTGTCGGTGCCACGGTGTACCGTCAAATGGTCACGAGCGTCAACTGAGCCATACTCCTCGACGCTTGAGACATCGCGTCGGCACAGTGGGTCCGGCGTGGTCAGCGGTCTTACGGATGGAGGGGCCGGGCGCCGCGTGCGCCCGACGACAACATGGAACGTACCCGTTTGTTCCGCCGGCCGGTGGTCTGGATCCTCCTGGTGATCATCGGTGCGATCGTCCTTAGTTCCTTCTTCACGTCCGGCCCCAGTTACACGAAGGCGGACACATCGCAGGTGCTTGCCCTGTTGCGTGAGGGCAAGGCCAAGAAGGCGGTGATTCAGGACAAGGAACAGACCCTCAGGCTTGAACTGAGGTCCAAGGAAACGATCAACAAGACCAAGACGGACAAGGTCGAAACCCAGTTCACCTCGCAGTTCGCCGACGAGCTCCAGAACGAGCTCGCCACGCTGCAGGCGGACAAGAAGGTCGACCAGTACAACGTCAATGTCACGCAGGACAACATATTCGTCAGCCTGCTGATCAACTTGCTGCCGATCGCCGTGCTGGTCGTGCTCCTGCTGCTCTTCATGTCGCAGATGCAGGGCGGCGGCTCGCGGGTGCTCAACTTCGGCAAGTCGAAGGCCAAGCTGATCTCCAAGGACACGCCGAAGACGACCTTCGCCGACGTGGCCGGCTCCGACGAGGCCGTCGAAGAGCTGCACGAGATCAAGGACTTCCTGCAGGCCCCGGCCAAGTATCAGGCTCTCGGCGCCAAGATCCCGAAGGGCGTCCTGCTCTACGGTCCTCCCGGCACCGGTAAGACGCTGCTGGCCCGCGCCGTCGCAGGCGAGGCCGGCGTGCCGTTCTACTCGATCTCCGGCTCGGACTTCGTCGAGATGTTCGTCGGTGTCGGTGCCTCCCGGGTCCGTGACCTGTTCGAGCAGGCCAAGGCCAACGCGCCGGCCATCGTCTTCGTCGACGAGATCGACGCCGTCGGCCGTCACCGCGGCGCCGGCATGGGCGGCGGGCACGACGAGCGCGAGCAGACGCTCAACCAGCTCCTCGTCGAGATGGACGGGTTCGACACCAAGGGCGGCGTGATCCTGATCGCGGCCACCAACCGGCCCGACATCCTCGACCCGGCGCTGCTGCGCCCGGGCCGCTTCGACCGGCAGATCCCCGTCGACCGGCCCGACATGGAGGGCCGCAAGGCAATCCTGCGGGTCCACGCGAAGGGCAAGCCCTTCACGCCCGACGTCGACCTCGACTCGGTCGCCCGCCGCACGCCCGGCTTCACGGGCGCGGACCTGGCCAATGTCATCAACGAGTCGGCGCTGCTGACCGCCCGCCACGAGAAGCGGGCGATCACCAACGACTACCTCGAAGAGGCGATCGACCGGGTCATCGCCGGCCCCGAGCGGCGCACCCGCATCATGAGCGACCACGAGAAGCGGGTCACCGCCTATCACGAGGGCGGCCACGCGCTGGTCGCCTGGGCACTGCCGCACTCCGCGCCGGTGCACAAGGTGACGATCCTGTCCCGCGGCCGCTCGCTGGGCCACACGCTGGTCCTGCCGACCGAGGACAAGTACACGCAGACCCGCTCCGAGATGATCGACACCCTGGCCTACGCGCTGGGCGGCCGGGCCGCGGAGGAGCTCATCTTCCACGAGCCGACCACCGGCGCCGGCAACGACATCGAGAAGGCGACCGCGCTCGCCCGCTCGATGATCACGGAGTACGGCATGAGCGCCAAGCTCGGCGCCGTCAAGTACGGCGTCGGCGACGGTGAGCCGTTCCTCGGTCGCACGATGGGCCACGAGCGGGACTACTCGGAGAAGGTCGCGGCCGAGATCGACGGCGAGATGCGCGCCCTCATCGAGATCGCGCACGACGAGGCCTGGGAGATCCTGGTCGAATACCGCGACGTGCTCGACCAGATCGTCGAGGAGCTGTTCGAGAAGGAGACCATCTCCCAGAACGACATGGCGCGCATCTGCGCCCGGGTGGTCAAGCGTCCTCCGATGGCTCCGTACAGCGGCAACGGCCGCCGGCGGCGGGCCCTCGAGGCCGGCGCCAACGGCAACGACATCGGCCAGCCGGTCGGGCTGAGCGGCGACGGTGACCAGGTGCGGATCACCAGCGGCGGCGAGACCACGGACGGCAAGAACTGAGCGAGATCAGCAGCACCGAGCCCGACGCCGACGATGACGGCGCCGGGCTCGGTGCATCAATTGACCAGGTCGAGGTCGAGGTGGAACTCGACCACGTCGCGGCCCGGCTCGTCAGCGGCAAGCTCGGCGGTGTCGAGGTCGAGCGCAACGTCGACCTGAAGCGCATCGAGGCCGCGGTCCGCGAGATCCTCGTGGCGGTCGGCGAGGACCCCGACCGCGACGGACTGCGCAAGACCCCCGCCAGGGTCGCCCGCGCCTACGCCGAGCTCTTCGCCGGCCTGCGCGTCGACCCGGCCCAGGTCCTGTCCACGACCTTCGAGGCGGACCACGAGGAGCTCGTCCTCGTCCGCGACATCGAGGTCATGTCGATGTGCGAGCACCACCTGCTGCCGTTCCACGGGGTCGCGCACATCGGGTACATCCCCGGCCACGACGGTCGCATCACCGGGCTGTCGAAGCTGGCCCGGCTGGTCGAGGTGTTTGCCCGGCGTCCGCAGGTCCAGGAGCGGCTCAACTCGCAGATCGCCGACCTGCTGATGGAGGAGCTCAACCCGCGCGGCGTCATCGTGGTGATCGAGTGCACGCACATGTGCATGTCGATGCGCGGCATCCAGAAGGGTGGCTCGCGCACGATCACGTCGGCGGTCCGGGGGCTGCTCCGCGACGACGCCAAGTCACGCGCCGAGGCGATGTCGCTGATCCTGCGCGGCTAGTCTTCCGGCCTTGCCGGTTCTGCTGCGGTTCCTGGTTCTGGGCTCGGTCCAGGACCAGGCCGCGGGTCTGGGCTCGGTCCAGGATCAGGACTGCGGGTCTGGGCTCAGTCCAGGATCAGGACCGCGCCGAAGACGATCAGCGGGACCAGGGCGAGCAGGCTGATCGCCATACCCATCACCGGTGTCCTCGCCGTGGGCCGCCGGGTCGTCGCGCCGATCGTCAGCCAACCCAGGCCGAAGGCGAGCGCCGGCAGCACCAGCGCGCAGGGCAGTGCCAGCAGGCTGATCCCGTCGAACCGCTCACCGGCCAGCAGCGTCGGCACCTGCACGACCGCGGCCAGCACCGCGAACGTGAAGTAGATCGCGGCGTTGATCCAGACCCGCGTGCTGGACGCCGTGCCGGACCGGTCGGGGGCAGCGAGCGCAGCCTCAGATTGCTTCAGGCCGGCCGCTGCCACGCGGAGGGCATGGGAGACCCTTCCGGGTAGGGATTCGGGCGCTGGGGGGCTCTGGGGGCTCTGGGGGCGTGCGGTGCCCGTTCCGGTGGCGCCGGTGGGCACGGGGGCCGGCACACCACTGACGGCCGCCGGCCTGACCGGGCCACCGCTGACCTGTGCCGGGCTCTTGGCATGGCTCGGGACGTACCCCGGTGCCTGGCCCGGGCTCTGCGGCCGGGCCGGGATGCCGCTGACCGGCGGGCGATAGATCGGCTGCGCGCCCGTCGGGCCGTTGTAGTTCGGCGCGCCCGGGTAGTTCTGGAACGGGCCCATGATCGCGCCCGTGTTGCCCGCGGTGCTGCCCAGGTACAGATTGCCGGTCGGCGGCGCCGGGCTGGTGACGCCTGGCGCCACCGGCGGTGCGCTGACCGGCAGGGTCGCCGTGCGGGAACCCTGCTGCGGCCAGGTCGTGGCGGGCTCCTGCGCCGCGCCGCGCCGCCGCCCAGCGGGCTGAGCCGCGGGCCGTGCCGCGCCCGTCAGCACCGCCGCGGCGGTCTGCGTCTCCTGCCAGCTCGGCAGGAGGTCGAACGCCCGGCCGCCCGCCTCCCGGGCGATCTCCGTCAGGTACGCCTGGTGGTGAGCGAGCTTGGCCCGGATCGCCGACAGGTCGTCGCGGGCGGCCTTCAACGCCGCCTTGTGCTCCGCGACGACCGCGATCACCTCCCGGCGGACCGCGTCGAGCCGCTGCCCCGCGGCGACGTAGTTCAGCCACGCGGTGCGGCTCGGCTCGCCGGCCTGCGCCGGGGGCGTGCCCCAGGGGCCGCTGAGCTGGGCACAGACTCGGCGTACCAGATCGGCGGGCGGATCCTGGTCGAGGTACACCGGGGCGTTGAGCCGGGCCGGGGTCACGCCGGTGCCCGAGAACGTCGCTCCCGGCGGGTCACCCACCCACGCGTGCGGGTTACGGATCGCGATCTGCGTCGCGTGCGGCAGCGGTGCCTGTGTCGTCTCCGCCGTCAACGGCGGCGGCGGCCACCCAGCGGCGATCAGATGCAGCCGACCGGCGGGCCCGGCGTGCGCCAGCCCCGCGATCCTGGCCAGATCCCGGCCCTCGGTGAGCTCGGGCAGGGACGCGATCACGATCAGCAGCGTCGGCCCCGGGGCGTCGGTGCGGGCGGCGATCCACTGCTCGCCCTCATCCAGTACCGCGCGAAGACCCTCTGCATCACTCACCGGCGTCGGCATGATCGACTCGATGCCCGCGAACCACCCGAACGTGGACCCCGAGTCCACCGCGTCGATGGCCCGGATCCTCACCGACCCCGGCGGCGACGAGGCGAGCAGCCGCAGCACCAGACTGCGCAGCAACCCCGCGACCCGACTGTCCCTGGCATCGGCGTCAATGGCGATGTGCCCGGCCCGCAGCAGCGGCACCACCACCGGGAACCGCGCGTCATCCAGCGGATGCGCCTGCCCCACCCGCACGAACGTCGGCGGCAACGGCCCCCCGAGCGGCGTCGTCGGCGCCAATGCGTCCAGCTGCGCACCCAACCAGCCGGGCGCCAGCTGATTCGCGTCGGCCCTGAGGCTGGCGGTGAGGTCGTGCTGCTCCGCGTACTGCGAGGCCGGCGCGGCACTCGGCGAGTATGCGTCCAGAACCGGCCCAGCGGCGGCGACCAGCGCAGCGGTGTGCCGATGCAGCGCAGCCGCTCGCTCGATCCGTGCCCGCAGGCGTGCCACCGTGCCCCTTTCCGCCCTTTCCGATCCAGCAGATGCGGGAACGGTAACGCAGACCGGGGAAGCAGTCAGTAGGCGCACTGGGAGTCTTGCGTTCCCGCAGGTGCGAGCTCTGGTCCTGGTACCCCCACCACGCCCTCCCGATCTTGCACAAGCTGCGGCGGGTACTTGCGGCGACGCTTTGCGCTGCCGTTCGCGGTGTTTCGGGCTTCCGCGGCGTCCGTGGGCTTCGTTGGCTTTCTTGGCCTTCTGGGCTTTCTGAGCTTTCTGGGCTTCCAGGCTTCCAGGCTTCCTTGCTTCTGGCGGGTGTGTCGCTTCCGATGCTTGCCTTGCTGCTCGTGCTTGCCCTTGCTTCCGGCGTTTTTGTGGTGGCGTCGGGGCTCGCCGGCTGGGTGGGGACCGGCTGCTTGTGGCGCGGGGCAGGGCTGCGGCGCGGGAGGGTGCCAGTCTTCGCATGGGCAGATAGCCTCTGATGCGTGGACCCATCGAAGCCGAACGAGCCGAGCATCGATCAGGGCAGGTCAATCCCCCGATCCCGCCCAGCCGACGACGAGGTCCTCGAAGGCGAGATCATCGGCAAGGACGAGCCCCTGCGCCGGCCGGGCCCCGTCCCTCCATCGCCGCCGAAGCCTCCAAAGCGAGGCCTCGGCTTCCGCAAGACCCTGCTGATCGTGGTGGCAGTCATAGCCGTAGGCATTTGTATCGGCGGCTCGCTGATCGCTTATACCTTGTACGACAAAGAAACTAGGCCGAAGCGAAGTGATCCAACAGAGTCGTTGAGGCAGTATGTAGCCGCTAAGTTTGAGCGCAGGGACGATGTGCGTGTGCGCCTGTTTATTTGTGATCGTCCAGACCTGGGTCAGTTGGACGATCTTCTGAAGCGCATCAAGGAACGGGAAGCAGAGACTAAGGTCGGAATTCGGGTCACGCTGTCCGATACCGTAGTGACTGGCCAAGACGCCACGGCTCAGATTCGAGGCAACCTGAACATCGAGGCTGATGAGTCGGGCGGAGATACGTCAAACTTGATTCAGCACTGGGACTTTGCGATGGTCGAATCAAACGGCTGGCGCTTGTGTGGTGCTAAGCAATTGTTGCCCTAGCTATTCGACCCACACCAGGTGGATCGGTAGTTCAAGGGTCTTTGGTGCCTGGCCGCTCCATGCCCACCGATACCAACTCAGCTCCGTGGATACCCGCACACAAATATCGCCATCAGCGCCGCTATATGGCTCTGTTACCGCCCGTAGATCGCGTTCGTCCGTCCCGATCTTGTCAGTCGGTCCAGGTAGCCGAACTACCCTTAGTCCAGTGACTGCCCCTACCGTGCGAATCGGCCGTGGCGGCCGCGGTGGCGGTGCGTCGAGTGATACCAGCCGTCCCACCAAGTTCGAATCACTGCCGGTTGCCGTCACTTTCGATGTTATTCGTTCGACCCAGACTCGCTCGATCGGTATGAGCGGTGCGAATACTTCGGTCTGTTCCGCCTCCGCGCGATACCACTCCTGCTCGGGCAGCACCGGCACATAGGTGCGGCTTGCCTGTACCACCGCGTCATCGATGCGCAGGTCGCCGCGCCAGCCGAGACCTGGCAGCCCGACCATCGCTCGGCCACCACGCAGGTCACGCACAGATGCGGCTGGTACCAGTTCGATTCCTGCTGGTGTACGTTCGCTGTTGCCGGCGATCAGATCCCAATTGGGTAGGTCGCCATCGGTGGAAAAGTCACTCATGGCTCGGCTCCGAGAGGCGCACCCATCTGTTGCATGAACAACACCGGATCGACTGCGCCATACTTGCTCGAATCATTGTTCCTATGTGTTTCGAAGTGAACGTGGGGTCCCGAGGAGTGTCCCGTAGTGCCGGAGAAGCCAATTTCTTGACCAGGCGCGACACTTTGCCCGACGACGACACTCGGCTGCTTAACCATGTGGCAGTATCGGGTAATGATCCCATTAGCGTGGAGGATGTCGACAAACCAGCCACATCCGCGGACCGACGGTGAACCATCTCGATCACAGCCCCAAGGTTTGCCGTTCGGGCCGATTGCGTCGCAGCGGACCTTTATGACACGACCCGCTGCCGCAGCGTGAATGAGCGTGCCTCGCGGTACGATGAGATCGACGCCTTGGTGCGTTGGTCGGGAGGCAGTCCGGAAACCTGATCCAACTTTTCCCTTAACCGGTGCTGTCCAGCCAGAGGCGGCGATCTGTCCGGCACTGACGCATTGCAAATTTGTCTGATTCCCCACTGCTCGTGCTGCGCCGCCGGTTAAGGAGTTGACGACGGTTGACGCCAGCTCTTCGTGTTTGGCGTAAGCGTTAGGGTATGCACTGCGCTGAACTTTCTGCGCCGCGCGAGTCAGGCTCATTGACTGCCAGCCGGGGATTGCTACAAGCTTCTCGTAAAACTTTCGTGACGCATAACTCGGATCCATGATCTGTTCGGGCGTGCCCCAACCAGAACTGGGGCGCTGTTGAAATAGTCCCAGCGAATCGTGGTCATTGCGGCTGCCGAGATTCGGCAGATTACGCAGCCACGATTCCTGCATCGCAGTCGCTACCGCAATGACCCAGCCACGTGGGGGCACGTTTAGATTTTGCCCTACTCGCACGATGATCGCCGCATTTCGTACCTGCTCTGTGCCGAGTCTGCGATGGCTCGGCATCTCCGCCGATGTGTCGACCAGTTTTCCGTTGCCGCAGCCCGCGTCGTAGTTGACGGTTTTAGTCGCCGCGTCGAGAAAGAACGACACGACTCCGCCGCCGCAACACACTAAAGCGAACACCGCAACCAACCCGACTAGCAGCGCTGGACGGAGCTTGCGTCGGCGTTTCTCGCCGTAACCGTCGCTGTCCTCAAAGTCTGTCACGCCACCTCCCAATCCAGGGAGGTGACCTGCCAATGGCCGTTGATGGCTTCGAGCTGCAAGACGATAGTTCCGCCATCGGCCGGTATCTTTGCTGCCGCGACCTGGCCGAAATCCTCCAAGATGGTCGGACCGGTGATTGTGGCCGTCGGTACGTCGTTCGGGTCCGTATCGGCGAGATCCTCCATCAGCTCGCTCGACGCGTCCGGCTTCAGTCCTGCCCGCCACTGCTCGCCGGAGACGCCGGGCCTGCGTACCCACGCCTTCGCGAATCGGGTCGCCACCGCGTTCGCGTCGCTGGCGCCTTTGCTCAATGACGGAGCTGCTGAGGCTGGCTCATCCTGAACGCCGTCGTCGCCGAGTGAACTGAACGGATCCGGGGTCCTCGTCACCGGAGCGACGGTCGGACCGAGTGCGTCATTGTTCGGCTGGTCGTTCTCGGTGAAGATGGTGCGGCCGAATCCCACGACTGCGAGCACGACGACAATGAGCAGTATGGCAATGCCGTACCGCGTGCCGAGAAGACGCAGAACCGTACGCATGGATGCTCACCCCGGCAGGTTTGCCGACTCCGGCCGTCGCGCCGGTGTCCGGTCCTGTGTGGACCGATCCGAGTCGGGTCGATATATCGAGTACGACGGCACGTTTTCCGCTGGCGAATCAGGCTCTTCCCACACTGGTTCCCGCCGCCGGCGTTGCGGACTGTCCGGTCGCGTCGCTCGTTCCTCAGGCCTTGACACTCGTTCGCCGGTGCGCGTGGGCCGTTCAACGGTATTTGTTGACCGTTCACCGCCACCGACCGACAACGGGTCCTCGTCCCGAGATTCCGGCCGCTGCCGGACCGGATCACCCTTGCCGCGCCGCTGAGGTTCGTTTGTCCCTCCGGCATCGACAACTTTCAGCGCGGCGGCCTGGCGTACGTCGCGCAGGAATAGCCTGTGCCAGTTGCCGGCGGAGGTGATCGCCGTCGTAGAGTCTTTACCGCCGAGCTGTGTGATCCGCCGGTACGGTCGCAGAAGGAGCCAGCCAACGACGCCGGTCAACCAGATCAGCAGAACCTGCAGCCATCCAGCGAGCGAGTCGGTACCAAGAATCAGGGTCACGGCAAAGAGATAGATCGCCGAACCAGCTCCAAACAATATAATATTGAAGATTGCTGCGATTACGGCATTGCCGAGCCGGCGCAGCCCAGCATTTGCGGGCCTCAAAAGGCCAACTGTACCGAGGATGGGCGCCGCGATTACTGCCCAACGGAAAATCAGGAAGCCAAGGATGACGAGTACCGAAGCGGTTAGATCGAAAAGAGCGAAGAAGAGCGTAGACAGGATCGCCAAGAAGCCAGCGCCGATCCGATCCATTCCATTGCTGCCCTGGAGGTGTGCGTAAGCTTCTGGATCTTCAGTCTTGATTTGTTCAGCGATCCGCATCCATCGCTGTTTCTTCTCATCCTCTGTGATGCTTCGCAGGTTTGATTCCGTAGGAAGTGGTATTCCGCTTCCTGTTCCGTTTTCTTGCTT
>NZ_JBHSIU010000009.1:71851-88204 GCF_042653625.1 Dactylosporangium cerinum
CGTCGTAAAGGGCTGGCCCATATTTTTTGGCGGTGTCGCTATCCGCCGAACCGAGGGTTCCTCGTAGCCAATTTCGGTACAGCAGGCCGTCGACTACGGTGTCGCTTGCGCGAACAGCAGGCGGTCGCTCGTCCCGGCAAGCCTCCGGCTCGATATTGTTGCAAGATTCGTCCTGTTTGTCCGAGGGGCCGACCGCGTCATGGATTACGCCGAGGCTCGAAACCAAAGTATTGTCCGCAAGGCTTGCCGAAAAAGTCGGCCACTGTGCGATAGCGCTGATCAAAACCATTACAAAGATTGCCCAACCGGCTGTGGTGACAGCGTTGGACAGGTCCGATTGCCTTGAACGCCAAAGTAGATAGAGACCGACAATCGTTAGAGTAACGGCGCCGAACGCGGTGAAAACCTTGGCGTAAAGTGACTTAGTTGCTTGTTCGACAAGCGGGTCGGCCCATCCCCACATATAGGTGGGGTCCCATGCGCGTTCGCGTATTGCGTTAGATGCTCCGAGAATGCCGGTGGCAAGGGCAAACTCGCCGTTGGCAATGGTGTTCTCGAATTCGGCGCTTGGGTTTGTAACGACTGATGCGCACTTTAAATCGTAGGTCGTGAAGTCGTAGCCAGCATAGCCATACTTGCTGTACTGCCTGCCAATCCCGGATTTTGTTGAGGAGTCCGGCCTGGTGGCAAACCATCCGGCCATTCCAGAGTCTGGGCTGCTCGGGGTGGGAGCGTCCAAGCAGCTTATACGAGATTGGATATCTACTTGCAGCCGATCGGCGCAGTTCTTGAAATTGGTAGGTACTCGCCACTCTTCAACAGAACACAACGGATCGCCCGGTGCCTGGATCGGGGCGCTGGGGGCGGCGGCCGCTGGTCCTGTCGGTCCGGCGAACAACGTTGCCACTGCGGTCACGATGATGACAGCTGCGTACACGGGCAGGCGTCTCACCTATCGACCTCCGGGTCGTCGTCGTGGATGTCCACGACCTCGCCGCCGACGGTGCCGTCGACGTGTACACCCCCCGGTGTCGTGTCGAGGTAGCGCAGGAGGTCTCGGACGTAGGAGACGTCGACGCGGACCTTCTGCACCCGGCCGTCCACGTCGCGCATCACGAACTCGCGGAACCCCAGCCGCGACGACGAGGACGTGTCGACCTGGGAGAGCGCCGCAAGCGTCTGCTCGTATCCGACGTCGGTCGGGACGCGGAGCAGGCGCAACGCCTCGGCGGCGATCTCGGAGTCCTCGGCGATGCGGCCGACGAAGACGGTCGAGACGAGGTTCTGCACGTCGAGGCCGAGGATGTCGCGGGGGTTCTGGGAGGCGACCAGCGCCGCGAGGTTCCATTTGCGGGAGTCGCGGGCGAGCCGGACGAGGAAGGAGCGGCCCGAGCGCCAGCCCTCCATGAAGTGGGCCTCGTCCAGGCCGACGAGTTTGCGTTGGGTCATGTCGCCGCCGTAGCAGCGGCGGACGGCCAGGCGGTGGGCGGTGTGCAGCATCGGGAGGGCGAGGGACTCCTCGGCGGACCAGTACTCGCGCTCGATCTTCAGGTCGGGGAGGCGGAGGCCGGCCATGGTGATGACGGTGAGGGTCGCGTCGGCGCCGAGGAGGCCGGGGGGTGGGGTGCCGAAGAAGAGCATGGCGAGGGGCATCTCGGCGGTGTCCAGGAGCAGGTTGCCGAGCTCGAGGGCGTCGTGGTCGCCGGTGTCGCGCAGGGAGCGGATGACGTCCTCGAGGGTCGAGGACTCCTCGGCCGGCACCTGGCGGACCGCGTGGCGCAGCATCGTCGCCGTGGATGCCTCGCGGGCGACCTGGGGCGGGACGAGCATCATGCAGATGTCCTGGACGAGCATGCGGCGCTCGGCCCGCGCGTTGGAGATGGCGATCTCGAACTCGCGGTCGCCGGAGGGGCCGGGGGCGTAGTGGCCGCGTTGTGGGGTCGGGATCAGTGAGTACGGTGCCAGCGTGCCCTGCTCGGAGCCGGTGAGGTTCAGGACGCGCGAGTACGGGGCCAGCTCCGGCATCGCGCACAAGCGGGCCAGCGGGCCGGACGGGTCGAGCAGGGTGACCTGGACCCCGCGGCGGGCGTTCAGGTAGCCCAGGGCGCCCATGAGGGTGGACTTGCCGCCGCCGGGCTCGGCGACGAAGACGGCCAGGCCGGAGCGCTCGCGGACCTCCATGGGGAAGTGCAGGTCGAGGAAGACCGGGCGGCGGGAGGTGCCGGCGGTGCGGCCGATGAGGTCGCCGCGGCGGTCGCCGACGGTGGAGGCCGCCTGGGGCAGGGCGGCGGCGAAGAGCTTGACCGGCATGCGGCGCAGGTAGCCGGTGTTGGCGAGGGGCTCGCCGGGGATGAACTCGCGGGCCAGCCAGTCCTGCTGCTTCGGGTGTTGCAGGGCGACCCGCATCTCCCGGGAGTACATCTGGGTGACCCGGCGGGCCCGCTCCAGGCATTCCTCGCGGGTGCGGCCGCCGACGGCGATGCGGTGCCAGCCGTGTGCGCGGGAGGAGTCGACGGGAAGCCCGGTGCTGATCTCGTCGCCGATGGTGAGGGCGCGCTTCGCGAGGCGCTCCAGCTCCGGGGGAGCGTCGATGCCGTGCTCGCTGTAGTCGGCCTGCTGGGAGCGGATGAGTCTGAGGCGGTGCTCGAGGTTGCGGAACGAGTCGTTCGGGCCGAGGATGTCGATCCGCGAGGAGAGCTCCATCGGCCAGGGCAGCCGCTCATGGAAATGCAGCCAGGGCTCGTGCCGCTCGGGGATCTCCAGGGGCTCCATCCGGCCGACGGTGAGGACCGCGACGTGCCGCTCCTCGCCGCTGACCCGGTTGACCAGCTTGACCGTGGAGCCGTAGGGCGTGCGGTACCGCTCGACCTGCTCGGTCAGGGCCAGCAGGTCGCCGCGGTCCCAGGAGCCGTCGAGGGTGGCGATCTGGCCCGGCGGCGACATGCACAGCGCGACGGAGCGGTAGAGCAGCCATTCCAGCTCGAACGCGGTGACCCGGCGGCCGCGCATGCCGAACGCGCCGAGGACCTCGTCGAACTGTTCGACGGTGCGGGCCATCCTGCGCCGTTCGGCGTCGGCGACGCCGCGGCGGAAGAGGGAGCCGATGCGTTCGGCGAAGGTGTCGCCGAGGGTGCGCCGGGCGAAGGAGATGCCGAGGTAGGTCTGGCCCTCGGCGTGGTTGATCGCCAGGAGGTGCTTCTGCGCGGCGACCAGGTGGTCGGCCCACGACGGGCCGGCGCCGGCGGACGGCAGCGGATACGGCGTGTTGTTGTCCACGACGCGGGCCCACTGGTCGGCCGGGAACGGCTTGGTGGTGCGGCGCAGGTGCAGGCGGAACCCAGCGAGGCCGGCGTACTGCTCGGAGATCGCCGACAGCAGCGCCTCACGCTCGGCGTCCGGGCGGAACGCCCAGCGGACCTCGGGCAGCCAGTACCACGCGGTGACGGTGTTCGGGGTGAAGGTCAGGTGCCCGGCGATCTCGGTGATCGCCAGGTCGATCGACGCATGGCGGTCCTTGTGCCGGGGTTTCGGGGTGCGGTCCAGCGGCGTCCGCCGGCCGGGCTTGATCGCCGGCTGGGTCCTGGCCGGCCGCGGCGGCTGCCCCGGGGCGTCCTGCGGGTTGCGGCGCGCCGGTGGCACCGGCACCACTTTGCCGTTCGTTTTGGCTGGTGTACGGCTGGTGCCCCCGCCCGACGGCCGACTGGGCAGCCGTGAGGAACGATCCGGCTGCCGCTGTGATGGCTGCCGTTCGGTGGGTTGCCGGCGGTCGGCCGGCGGCCGCTCGGCCGTCCCGGGCCGGCCGAGCATGCGGGGATGCTCGCCGCTCCACTCCAACACGTCCGGGTGATCGCGGTCCGCGAATCCGCCGCGGACGGACTGCCCCGGCGCTGCGGGCAGCGCCGGCGGGCCGGCCTCGATCGGGCGGCGCTCGACGGCCGGGCGGTCCAGCTGGCGTCGCTCGTAGGCGCCGGGTGGCAGCGCCTCGGTCCGTGGCACCACCCGTTTGGGGGCGCGCAGGTCCTCCGGGGCCCGGCCGGCGCCGGACGACGGGGCCGCCGACACCGGGATGCCGGAGATCGGCCGGCTGCTGCCGGGATCGAGGGCCTTCACCTGGTCGCGGGGCCGCCCGCTGGGCGGGTCGTCGAACAGGCCGAGGAACGGCGAGTCGACGTCCGCCGCGGCTGATGGGGGAGTCGACGCGCCCGCCGGGCTGTGGGCCGGGCCGCGGAACATCGCCACGCGACCGCCCTCGGCGGCGGCCCTCAGTCCGCCATCGTAGTCAGACGTGTGCGCAGCGTCGTCATCCGTGTCCGGCTGATTGGAGTAGCCCCCAGTGCGACGGGGAGGCGGGTTGGTCATGCGAGATCACCGGTGAGTTCCGGGCGGATACGCACCCTGGTGGCCACGAGCCTGGCATCGCGCTGCTCGTGGCTCGGCTCCCGGGTGTGGCGCCAGTCGGTCAGGGCTGTGCGGACCACCATCCGGGCGGGACGGTCGGGGTCGACGTAGCGGAAGATCAGCGACGTCGCCACGATCGCGAGGGCGATCTCGTAGGCGGGGAAGAAGTCGACCTGCAGCGTGATCATGTAGCGGATGAACATGAACAACGGCACCAGCAGCGCGAACACCCCGTACTGCGCATAGGGCAGCTGGACGGGCAGGGTGTAGCCGGGCGGCCCGAGGTAGACCAGGCGGGCCCGGTAGATGTCATCGTCGGTGCGCAGCCGCATTCTTGTTCACTCGTCTCAGCAGTGAGGCTCAGCAGTGAGGCCGGGAAGGCAAGGCAGCCCTAGTTGGTTCCGAAGAGCAGTTTGACGAGCGAGTCGCCGAAGAAGAACAGCGAAGCGGCGCCGGCGACGAAGGCCAGCCCGATGATCGCGATGGCGGAGCTCGTGAGCACCCGGGAGACCTCGCCCTTGCTGGCCCGGCCGATGAAGATGACACCGAGCACGGCCAGCAGGATCGGCACGATCTTCTGGATGAAGAAGTCCAGGATGCCGTTCGTGTTGATCGTCTTCGGCTCGGGAGTTGGCGTCGGCGCCAGGGCGATCGCGTCCGCGATGCGGGTGGTCTCCCCCCACAACGCCTGGCCGATCTCCAACAACATCATCAGACCTCCCCGGAGGCGCGACGGGCGAGGTGCACGCCGCGCGTTAAGCCTCGCTGATAAGACGACCCGGTCATACAACCCCGGCTGCTGTGTCGCCCTCCAGCGGAACCTTATCCGGGCGTTTGCCCTGCTAAATGCCCATTGTCGGGTTTAACGGTCCGAATAACGTTCACTTGCAGAGAGTACGTTGCAGCCCTCTTTCCAACAAGCTGACCGGTCCGTGATCAGTGTTGCTGATGAGGCGTCTGCGCGGTTACCCCTGGTGGGGGACAGGTGACTGACCGAAGGTGAGTACCTTCATTCAGGTGACGCTCCTTCGCCGTCCTTCCCCCGTGGTCATGGGGGTGCTCAACGTGACCCCGGACAGCTTCTCCGACGGCGGCCGCTATGCCGGGCTCGGCGCCGCGGTCGAGCACGCCATGCAGATGGTCGACGAGGGCGCCGACATCATCGACATCGGCGGCGAGAGCACCCGCCCGGGCGCCGACCGGGTCGACGCGCGGACCGAACTGGACCGGGTCCTGCCGGTGATCCGCGAGCTGGCCGCGGCCGGGGTCGCCATGAGCATCGACACGACCCGTGCGGCGGTCGCCGCCGAGGCCGTCGCCGCCGGGGTCGTCCTGGTCAACGACGTTTCCGGCGGGCTCGCCGACCCCGACATGGCCCGCGTGGTCGCCGACGCCGGCTGCCCCTGGGTGCTCATGCACTGGCGGGGTCATTCCCGGCGAATGACCGATTTAGCCCTTTACGACGATGTCGTGAAAGAGGTGTGTGCCGAGCTGCTGGAGCGCGTCGATGAGGCCGTCGCCGCCGGTGTCGCACCCGAACGGCTGATCCTCGACCCCGGCCTGGGGTTCGCGAAGAGGGCCGAGCACACCTGGCGGCTGGCCGCGCACCTGCCGGAGCTGGTCGCGCTCGGGTACCCGGTCCTCGTCGGATCGAGTCGCAAGTCCCACCTCGGCCGGCTGCTGGAGGCGGCCGACGGGTCCGCCCGCCCGACCGGGGACCGTGAGGCGGCCACGATCGCCACGACCGTGCTCTCCGTCGCCGCGGGTGCCTGGGGTGTGCGGGTCCACGAGGTCCGTGGCAACGTTGATGCGATCAAGGTGTGGCAGGCCGTACAGGCGGCGCGATGAAGACAGGCGGTGCCATGACGGCTGACCGGATCGCTCTGACCGGGCTACGGGTCCGCGGCCACCACGGCGTGTTCGACTTCGAGCGCCGGGACGGCCAGGACTTCGTGATCGATGTGGTGCTGGAGCTCGATCTCGGGCCCGCCGCCACGTCCGACGACGTCACCGACACCGTGCACTACGGCGAACTCGCCGGGCACCTCGCCGAGGTCGTCGCCGGCGACCCGGTCAACCTGATCGAGACGCTCGCGCACCGCCTGGCGGATGTGTGTCTGCGGGATTCGCGGGTACAGGCAGCGACCGTCACCGTCCACAAGCCGCAGGCGCCGATCCCGCACGAGTTCGCCGACGTCGCCGTCACCATCCGCCGGGTCCGGGGCACGGACGCATGACCGGCCAGCGCAGCGTCTCGGGCCGGTCATCATGTGGCAGGTTTGGGTCAGGCCGACGCCGGAGCACAGCGGAGGTGGCGGCATGACCGGCCAGCGCAGCGTCTCGGGCCGGTCATCATGTGGCAGGTTTGGGTCAGGCCGACGCCGGAGCGCAGCGGAGGTGGCGGCATGACCAGAGCGGTGCTCGCCCTGGGCAGCAACCTCGACGATCGCGAGGCCAACCTGCGCGGCGCGGTCGACGGGCTCGGCGACGTCGTGATGGCCGTCTCCGGGGTGTACGAGACACCCCCGTGGGGCGATCCCGACCAGCCGCACTACCTCAACGCGGTCCTGCTCGCCGTCGACCCGGCCGCGACGGCCCGCGACTGGCTCGACCGGGCCCACCGGCTGGAGGACACCGCCGGTCGCGTGCGGGACCCGGAGCGCCGTTTCGGCCCGCGTACGCTTGACGTAGACGTCATCGCCGTCTGGGACGACGAAGACCGGCCGGTCATCACCGACGATCCGGAGCTGACCCTGCCCCATCCGCGGGCACATCTCCGGGCGTTCGTGCTCCGGCCGTGGCTCGACATCCAGCCCTACGGGCAGCTGCCGGGCCACGGATGGCTCTATGAGCTGGTCCGGGCCGCCCCGGTTGCCGCCGACCTCGCCGACCTGCGCCCGCGGGAAGACATCCACCTCGATTCGTGATCTGGAGCCGAGCCGATGGCCACGCCGTCACCCGACGAACCGAACGCGACCGGGCCCAAGGGCCGCATGGAGCCGACCAGTCCGGCCACCCTCGTCATCGCCGCGCTCGCGACCACGGCGCTGTCCTGGATCGGCATCAGCAGCCTGTGGAACAGCCTGCCGACGCTGCCCTGGCTGCCGCCGCTGACCCTGATCGGCCTGGCGATCTTCGAGGGTTTCGAGGCCTACTCGACCCGCAACCGGATCCTCCGCAAGGAGGGCGCAGGCCCGCTGCAGCCGCTCATCATCGCGCGGTATGCCGTCCTCGGTAAGGCGTCCGCGCTGGTCGCCGCCCTGTTCGGCGGTCTCTACCTGGGCATGTCCTCCTGGCTGCTGACCCAGCGGGGGGTCCTGGCCAAGGTCTCCGACAACCTGCCGCAGGCCCTGCTGGGCGTGGCGGGATCGATCGTGCTGCTGGCCGCCGCGCTCTGGCTGGAGCGGGCCTGCCGGGTGCCACCGAGCTCCCGGGACAAGGATCTTCCCAGGCAGGGCCGCTTGGACGGCCGCCAGGAGGGCGATCGCACGGAGGACGAAAGCCTCGATCGATAGGCATCTGGAACAAACACTGTCGTCTTCCGCGCCCAAAGACTGTCGCAGGTCACAATCCGCGGTTACTGTGCGACCCGTACCGGTCGTCGGTTGGCAGGAGGCGCGCGCGATGGCGTACGACGACTCGCGGTTCCGCGGTGAACCAGGATTCCGTGAGGAGCCCGACTTCCGCTCGGGCGGCGTGCCCGAGGACGCGCCGACGCTCGGGGTCTCCAACCAGTCGGTCTACACCCCTGGCTCCTACTCGGCAGGCACCGACTACAGCGTGCCGCCGACGGAGAGCACCCTGGGCCTCGCCGCCCGCCGGGCCGCGCCCAGCCCGGCGCAGCTCGGCGACGTCTTCGACGACCCCGAGCACGGCGAACCCGGCCGAGACCGGCTGGCGGTCCACGCGCTGTGGGAGATGGTGCTGCTGCTCGCCACCGCCTCCCTGCTGTACCTGCTGCGCGACGCGCGGCCGGAGGCGCTGCGCGGCGCCGAGTTCGAGTCGCTGCTGCTCGCCGGCGCCGAACTGGGTCTCGTCGCGATCGCCATGGGGCTCACCCTGCGGGCCGGCGCCGTCAACCTGGCGCTCGGCCCGATCGCGTACGCGTCGGCACTGTTCTTCGCCGACAACTCCCACCGCGGCCTGGCGGTGACGGCCAGCATCACCGCCCTCGTCGCCCTCGGCGTCGGCGTGTTCATCGCGGTCCTGGTCGTCGGCTTCCACGTGCCCGGCTGGGCGGCCAGCCTCGGCGTGGCGCTCGCGCTCATGGCCTGGATCGCCGACCAGAACGCGGAGCAGGTCGTCGCCGGTGCCTACGACCCGCACGACCAGGCGCTGTACTGGATGCTCGCGGTCGTCCTCGTCGGGGTCGTCGGCAGCGCCGTCGGCCTGATCCGGCCGGTCCGCCGCTCCGTCGGCCGCTTCCGCCCGGTCGCCGACCCCGCCCGCCGCCGGGGCGGCGGCGCCGCCACCATCACCGGCCTGGCGATCGCCGGCTCGGCCCTGCTGGCCTCGGTCGCCGGGGTGCTGACCGCCCTCGACGTCCGTGAGGTCACCACCACCGAGAACGGCATGGCCGCGGCCGGTCTCGCCACCACCGCTCTCGCCGTCGGCGCGGCCCTGATCGGCGGCACCTCCGCCTACGGCCGCCGCGGTGGCGTGTTCGGCACGGTCCTGGCCGTCGCCGCGATCACGCTGCTGTTCCGGTACTCCGCCGCCGAGAAGTGGAACATCGCCCCACTCGCGGTCGCCGGCGGCGCGATCGTGATCGGGCTGATCGTGACCCGCCTGATCGAGACCTTCGGCCGGCCGCGGACCGTCGCGGAAGAGACGCTCGAGGAAGAGGTCTGGACCCCGAGCACCGCGGGCTACGGCTCCGCCGCCCAGGCCGAACCCGACAACGGCTGGTCGGCGTCGCGGACCGGCGGCTGGACGAGCCAACTGCCGGCCCGCACCACGGACGAGGACTGGGGCGTCGAGGAGCGGTGGGGCAGCAACCGCTGAGGCCCCGGCCGGCCTCGCTAAGCTGTGTTCATGACCGACGCCACCCTTGCGGAGCTTGACGCGCTGTCCACCGAGGAACTCCGCGAACGCGCCTTCAGCCTCGCCCGGCAGCGTCGTGACGTGAAGTTCTTCTGGGACCTGTTCAAGCACGTCACGTCCAGCAACGACGAGACGCAGGACGGCTGGCTCGGCTCGCTGGACGCCACCGTCGACGACGTCGTCGCGCTCTGGCGGGAGGTCACCGACCACACCTATGGCGAGTCCGAGCCGCTGGTCCGGGCCGCCTTCATCGACTACCTGATGTCGCCGGCCAAGTAACTATCGGTAGTCGTTTATAAAACGTGTTTCCCGGGACTAATCCGGGGCATGGCTGTTACTCGTTCGCGCTACCGCTCCGCCTCAAGCGCGGGCACGCTGGTGGCGTTCCTGTTGGTGCTGATCTTCGGCAGTCCCTGGTACGTCGACTGGGTCAACTCGGGCAACCGGGGTCTGTTCCTGGAGACCCTGGCCTGGCCCGCGTGGAACTTCGACACCGACCAGTCGGTGCGTGACCTGCTGGCCGCCGATCTGAAGGCGATCCTGCTGGTCCTGTTCACCGCGGTGTTCATCTCACTGCTTGTCGGCGCGCAGCTCGCCAGCGCGCGCGGCACCATCTCGGCGATTCTCACCGGATGGGCCGCCTACATCTTCGCGGCCGCGCTGGCCGCGCTCATCACCGCGTTCCTGCTGGCGAACGCGTCATTTGCGTCCGCGGTCGTCGCCGCCACCGGTGGCGCCGCATACGCCCTCATCGTCGGCTGGATCGTCGGCCTGGCATCGATGGCGGGCCGCCGGTAAGGCCTGGCAGCGCAGGACCGGCGACGGACCCCGCCGCCGGTCTCGCCGCGTCACCGGGTGGCGGCGTCGACCTCGGCGAGCGCCACCTGTACATCCGCGGCGGACAGCAGACCGAGCGCCTCGTCGCCGTCCCGCACCACGACCGAACCGGTCCCCGCTGCCAGCATGGTGCCGAAGGCGACCCGGAGCGTGGCGTCGGCGGCGACGGAGGGCAGCCCGTCGGGGGTGCCGTTCAGCGGCTGCAGCCGGTCCCGGGGGATCGGGGTCACCGACAGGCGCATCACGCCGCGGTCCTCGCCGATGAACTGCTCGACGAACGCGTTGGCGGGGTTGGCCAGGAGCTCAGCGGGGGTCGCGTACTGCTCCAGGTGGGCATGGTCGGACAGCACCGCGATCTTGTCGCCGAGCTTGATCGCCTCCTGCAGGTCGTGCGTGACCAGGATCGTCGTCTTGCGCACGCTCTGCCGCAGGCGCAGGAACTCGTCCTGCAGCCGGCCCCGGTTGATCGGGTCGACGGCGGAGAACGGCTCGTCCATCAGCAGCACCACAGGGTCCGCGGCGAGCGCGCGGGCGAACCCGACCCGCTGGCGCTGGCCACCCGAGAGCTCGTGCGGATAGCGGGCCGAATACCGCCCCGGCTCGAGACCGACCAGCTCCAGCAGCTCGTCGGTGCGCGTGGCGATCGTCTTCTTGTCCCAGCCGAGCATCCGCGGGACGGTGCCGACGTTGGCCCGGACGGTCTGGTGCGGGAACAATCCCACATTCTGGATGACGTAGCCGATCGTCCGTCGCAGCCGCACCGGATCGACGCTCGTCACGTCCTCGCCGTCGACCAGCACCCGGCCGCCGGTCGGCTCGATCAGCCGGTTGATCATCCTGAGGACGGTCGACTTGCCGCAGCCCGACGGGCCGATGAGCACGGTCACGTCGCCGCCGGCGATGTCCAGGCTCAGCTGGTCGACCGCCGTGGTGCTGTTCGGGTACGTCTTCACCAGCCGATCGAGGGTGATCGGCGCGCCGTCGGTCTTCGCGGTACGGTCCACGCATGTCCTTCCTGGCTCGCGGTGAGGCGGGCAATCCCTGGTTTTCCTGGAGCTATATCCGGGATAACGGTGACACGCTCTGGGACGCGCTGGTTGATCATGTGGCCATCACCGTCTGGTCGGTCGCGATCGCGGTGGCCATCGCGGTGCCGCTGGCGGTGCTGGCGTACTGGGTACGCCCGCTCGCCACGCCGATTCTGACATCAGCGAGCGTGCTTTACACGATTCCGTCGCTGGCCCTGCTCGCGTTCCTGGCGCCGTTCCTGGGCACCGGCCGCACCCCGGTCGTCGTGGCGCTGGTGCTGTACGCCCTGATCATCCTTATCCGCAACGCGCTCACCGGCCTGCAGCAGGTGCCCGGCGACGTGCGCGAGGCCGCGACCGCGATGGGCTACAGCCGGGTCGCCCGGCTGTGGCGGGTCGAACTGCCGCTGGCGCTGCCGGCGATCCTGACGGGGCTGCGGCTCGCGACGGTGTCGACAGTGGCGTTGGTCACTGTCGGCTCGATCGTCGGCTCGCAGGGTGGCCTGGGCGCACTGATCCTCAACGGCTTCCGCGCCAGCCTCTACAAGGCGCAGATCCTGACCGCCACGCTCCTCTGCGTGCTGCTCGCCCTGACCCTCGACCTGCTGCTGGTCGGGCTGACCCGGGCACTCACTCCGTGGACCAGGAGGCGCAGCTCATGAGCGGGCCGCAGCGGAGCGGGGACCCGCGAGCCAGAAGCACAGGAGCGACGGCATGAACGTGATCAACGACATGTTCCTGTGGTTCAACGACCCGTTGAACTGGACCAACCCCGACGGGATCCTGGTCCGCCTCCGCGAGCACCTGCAGATCTCGTTCCTGGCGGTGCTCTTCGGCTGCCTGGTCGCCTGGCCCATCGGGGTCTGGCTCGGCCGCCGCGGCGCCGGCTCCGGCGTCGTCGTCATCCTGTCCAACATCACGCAGGCGATGCCGGTCATGGCGCTGCTCACCATCCTGTCGCTCGGCCCGCTCGGCATCGGCGTGCCGGCCGTGGTGGTCGCGCTGGCCGTGTTCTCGCTGCCGCCGCTGCTGGCCAACGCGTACACCGGCATGCGCGAGATCGACGACGAGATCCGCGACGCGGGCAGGGGCATGGGCCTGACATCGGCCCAGATGCTGTGGCGGGTCGAACTGCCCCTCGCCGTGCCCTTCCTCGCGACGGGCCTGCGCATCGCGACCACCCAGGTCGTCGCCACCGCCACCCTCGCGACCATCGTCAACGGCGGTGGCCTCGGCAACATCATCTACGCCGGGTTCGGTCTCGGCGCGGGTCGCGGCGACGCCCAGATCCTGGCCGGCGCGGTCCTGGTCGCCGCGCTCGCACTGCTGGTCGACGGGCTGATGGCGCTGGTGGAGCGCAAGGTCACACCCAAGGTGTTGCGGCAGGCCGCAGGGCGGGTATGACTGGTCGTTACGAAACCGTGCCTGGTTGCGGTTGCCGATTTCCCATCGGCAGAGTTGCCTATTCAACTAGCGGGCGGACTGCATGCGAGCTGCATGTCGACAGCGCCGCCCGTCGGACACGCGGCCGGTCACAGTGATCGCGCCGGGACACGGAAGGCGGGCCATTTTGCGAACTGCCATGCGCGCCACGCTTGGGGTCCTTCTGGGCCTCGCCACCGTCGGCCTCGCAGCCTGCGGTGATGAGGGCTCCTCGGGCACCAAGGCGCCGGCAACCGTGAGCGGGGCCGGCTGTGCCCCGGTCGCGGGAGACAAGCTTGTCCTCCTCACCGACGACAAGCAGCTGCAGCTGGCGGACAACGTCATCGCTGCGGTCAACACCAAGGTTGCCGATCCTGAGCTGATCGCAGCGCTGGACAAGGTCTCCGACGCGTTGACGCCGGAGAAGCTGATCCAGCTCAACAAGGCGGTCGTCGTGGACCGCAAGACCTCCAAGGTCGCGGCGGAGGACTTCGCCAAGGCCGAGAACCTCACCGCCGGCATCGCGAAGGGCAAGGGCGGCCCGATCAAGATCGGCGCCGCGGACTTCGCGGAGAGCGCCACGCTCGGCGCGCTCTACGACATCGTCCTGGATGCCGCGGGTTACGACGCGACCGTGCAGACCATCGGCAAGCGCGAGGTCTACTACGGTCAGTTGACCAAGGGCGAAATCCAGGTCGTCCCCGAGTATGCGGCCACCATCACCGAGCACATCAACGGTCTCACCAACGGCAAGGACGCCAAGGTCCTGGCCTCCGGTGACGTCGACAAGACCGTGACCGCCCTCAAGGAGATCGGCGGCAAGGCCGGGCTGTCCTTCAGCAAGGCGTCGAAGGCCAACGACCAGAACGCGTTCGCGGTCACGACCGCGTTCGCCGAGAAGAACGGGGTGAAGACGCTCAGCGACTTCGCCGCCAAGTGCTCCGGCAAGGACACCGTCCTCGGTGGCCCGGCCGAGTGCCCGCAGCGGCCGTTCTGCCAGGTCGGTCTGGAGAAGACCTACAACCTCCAGGTCGGCAAGTTCGCCAGCCTCGACGCGGGTGGCCCGCTGAGCCTCGACGCGCTGAAGAAGGGCACGGTCACCATCGCGCTCGTCTTCTCCTCGGACGGCTCGCTCGGCTGATTACTCCTGGTAGTTGCGAAATGCCCGTCCTTGCCACCTCGCCGGTGCCGAGGGCGGGCATTTCGCTTGCCCTGAAGACTAGGTAAGGTCTCTGCTCATGCCAGCCGCGGAAACCACCGGAGGACGGCCGAGCACCAAGCTGCTCCAGATCCTCTTCTGGGCTGGCGTCGGCCTTGCTCCCCTGGCCGCGCTGCTGCTGCTGTTCGGCGGCGGGTTCGTCCTCCAGCTCGCCGCGGTGCTCGCGGTCCTCGTCGTCGTCCTCATCGGCCTGTCCATCGCACTGCGCCCGGACAACGAAAACGTGCGCAGCGAGATCGAGGAGGCGATGTTCGAGGAGCTCGACACGCTCCGCGACGACATCCGCGGCGACATCACCCACGCGGCCCGCGCCACGCACGGTCAGCTCGTCGAGCGCATCGGCGTGCTGCACGAGACCGTCGACGCGCTGCGCAACCAGGTCGACCTCATGCGCGGCCAGCTCGAACGCACCACCCGCGCGGCGCAGCAGGCCGCCGCCGCCCAGCACGCCGGCCCGCAGCCGGTCGGCTCCGCCGCGGTGCCCCAGGGCGTCCTGCGGCACACCGAGACCGTGCAGGTCACCACCAAGACCATGGTCGTCGACCCGACCGACCAGAGGCGCGACGGCACCGTGTACGGCGCTCGCCCCGAGATCCCGCAGCAGCGCCGCCCGAGCTCGGAGCGTGACGCCGACTGGCACCAGCGCCCCGGCGAGTGGTCCGACCGGGACGGGCAGGACTGGCACGAGCCCGCCGAGCGGGCCCGCCACGACAACGGCAGGGTCGTCGACGGCACCCACTGGAGCGAGGCGCCCGGGCGGGCCGGCTGGACCGACCGCGGCGACGACCGCGACCAGGGCGAGCGCGGCGGCCGGGCCGGTTCGCACGACCGTGGGCGCGGGAACCGCGACACCTCCGACTGGGCCGACCAGTCCGACCGCACCGGCCACGTCTCCGGTCACGCCTCAGGGCACGGCGCCGGGCCTGGTTCCGGTCACGGCGCCGGGCACGGTTCCGGGCATGCCTCAGGGCACGGTTCCGGGCGTGGGGACTGGGACGACGACGACGGCGATGGTGGCCGGGCCGAGCGCGGTGGGCGGGGCGACTGGAGCGACCGCGGTGACAGCGGCGGTCGCGGGGGCCGTGGCGAGTGGGCCGACGGCGACCGGGCGGACCGCGGCATGCGGAGCGACCGGTCCGACGCCGATCCCGGCCGGGCCGCTCGTGGCGACTGGGGCACCCGCGACGGCGACGGTGGCCGTGACGGTGGCCGCCGCCGGCGCGAGGAGCGGACCGACCGTGGCGACGGCGACCGGGGGCGCGGCGAGCACGCGAGCCGGGCCGACCACGCCGACCGGGGCGAACGAAGCCGGGGGGACCACGCCGACCGCGGCGGACGTGGTGAGAACACCGACCGCGGGGGTCGTGACGAGCCGTCCGACCGCACCGAACGAGGCTGGGGCGCCGAGCGCATCAGCCGGTCAGAACGCACCGAACGATCCGAATGGACCGAACGCAGCGAACGCTCCGAGTGGATCGAACGCACCGAGGCGCCCCGCGAAGAGTCCTGGACCGAGCAGCTGCTGCGTGAGCGGATGGCCCGGGCCGACGGCAACGCACCGTCCGGCGAGGTCGAACGCAGCGGCGGGCGCCGCCGTGCGCATGACCCGGACGACGACGCCGGCAGCGTGACCGGGGTCCGCACCACCGATCGGTGGGCGTCGGTGCACAGCGACGAGCGCGGCGGCCGTGAGCTGCGCATGGGCGAGCGCCGCGCCGCCGTCCACGCCGACGAGACCGGCACCCACGTCCGGATCGAGGACCGCTGGGCGTCCGTGCGGCACGAGGAGTACACCCCCGAGGACGAGCCCCGCCGGGAAAGCCCCCGCCGATCCGAGGCCCGCCGCGAACGCGAACGCCAGCACGACCCCGACGGACACTGGTCCGAGAGCAGCTACGAGGAAGCCCGCCGCGACGACGCCGGCACGACCCGCTGGTCCGAGGTCCGCCGCGACCGCCCCGCCCTCGGCGCCGCCCAGGCCGCCCTGCCCGCGTCCCCCACATCTCGCTGGCAGGACCCCGCACCCGCCCGCGACGACGAACGCGTGTCCCGCCGCTCCCGCCACGACGACGACGAGGACTACGGCTGGAACGGCTCCCGCGACGAAGCCCGCCCCCGCCCAGCCCGCCAGATCGTCGACTTCGAAGGCAATGACGACCGCTGGTTGAGCTGAAGCTGTAATGCTGCCGCAGCTTCGCTGCGGCGGCGGGGGGTTGCTGTGCTAGCTGCCGCGCCTGCGGCGCGGCGGCGGGGGTTCCCACCCGCGGCCCCCATGCGTCCCGCTGCGCGGCCGCACTCTCGTAACCAGCCTGTGTGGTGAGATCGGGCGCTGCGCTTCCTCAGGTCGTCGTGGTCGCCGTCTCTACCGGGTTGGAGTGGGGCGGGGCCGCTGTCCCGCCGCCGCGC
>NZ_JBHSIU010000009.1:88228-252638 GCF_042653625.1 Dactylosporangium cerinum
GGCCGCTGTCCCGCTGCCGCACCTTCGGCGCGGCGGCGGGGGTTCCCACCCGCTGCCCCATGCGTCCCGCTGCGCGGCCGCACTCTCCTAACCAGCCCGTGTGGCTCGGTCGGCGCTGCGCTTCCCTGGGCCGTCTCGGTTGCTGTCTGTATCTGGTTGGAGTGGGGTGGGCATCTGTGCGCCGCAAGGTCGGCCAGCCCCGGTGGTGGGGGGAGGTCCGCTGCCGGCTTACTTGTCGACGTCGCCCACCACGAAGAACATCGAGCCGAGGATGGCGATCAGGTCGGGGACCAGGGTGCCGGGGAGGAGTTTCGACAGGGCCTGGACGTTTGAGTAGGACGCGGTGCGCAGCTTCAGGCGCCACGGGGTCTTCTCGCCGCGGGAGACCAGGTAGTAGCCGTTGATGCCGAGTGGGTTCTCGGTCCAGGCGTAGGTGTGGCCTTCCGGGGCCTTCACCACCTTCGGCAGGCGGACGTTCACCGGGCCGGTGAGCTTGTCGACCTCGTCGAGGCAGGTCTGGGCGAGGTCGAGCGAGGCATACACCTGGTCGAGCATCACCTCGAAGCGGGCGTGGCAGTCGCCGGTGGTGCGGGTGACGACGGGGACGTCCAGGGCGCCGTAGGCCAGGTAGGGCTCGTCGCGGCGCAGGTCGAAGTCCAGGCCGGAGGCGCGGGCGACCGGGCCCGACGCGCCGTAGGCGGCGGCGTCGGCCGCCGAGAGCACGCCGACGCCGACGGTGCGGGCGAGGAAGATCTCGTTGCGGCGGATGAGGTTGTCCAGGTCGGGCATGCGGCGGCGGACCTGGTCGATCGCCGTGCGGGCGCGGGTGGTCCAGCCGGCCGGGACCTCCTCCTTCAGGCCGCCGACGCGGTTGTACATGTAGTGCATCCGCCCGCCGGACGCCTCCTCGAGGACGGCCTGGATCGTCTCGCGCTCGCGGAAGGCGTAGAAGACGGGGGTGATGGCGCCGATCTCGAGGGGGTAGGAGCCCAGGAACATCAGGTGGTTGAGCACGCGGTTGAGCTCGGCGAGCGCGGTGCGCAGCCACACGGCGCGGTCGGGGACCTCGATGCCCATGAGGCGTTCGACGGCGAGGACCACGCCGAGCTCGTTGCAGAACGCGGACAGCCAGTCGTGCCGGTTGGCCAGCATGATGATCTGCCGGTAGTCGCGGACCTCGAAGAGCTTCTCCGCGCCGCGGTGCATGTAGCCGATGATCGGCTCGGCGCTGAGGACCCGCTCGCCGTCGAGGACGAGCTTGAGGCGCAGGACCCCGTGGGTGGAGGGGTGCTGGGGGCCGATGTTGAGCACCATGTCGGCGGTGTCGAGGCCCGCTCCCGTGCCGACCGTCAACTCGGAGGTCATAAGTAACAGCCTAGAGGTCCTGCAGGATGCGCAGCGCGCGCGAGACGTTGTGCATCGTCGCGGTGTCGGCGACGGCGACCCGCTCGGTGAACCAGCGCTTCAGCGGCGAGGAGAGGCGGTCGGGCATGACGACCAGGTCGTCGAGCTCGACGGCGAGCGGCGAGTCGCGCAGCTCCTCCTGGTCGGTGACCTCGGCGACGATGACCACCGGCACGTCCGTGCTGTTGAACACGTCGGAGCTGATGATCAGGCCGAGGCGCTCGCGGGCGCCCTTGATCAGCCAGACTTCACCGCGCCGCACGGCGCCCGCTGAACAGCTCCGCGTCCACCAGGGCGATCTCCTCCTCGTCGGCGAGCGCGGCGCGCTCCAGGTCGGGCTTGGCCCGGCGCACCGCCTCGGCGTGTGCGGTGAAGATCTCGCGCAGGGCGCGCTCCTGCGCGGCGCGGTCGATCCACGCGCTGAGGGACACGCCGTCGCGCTCGGCCCAGTGCCGGGCGTCGGCGATGGTCTGGTCGGAGAACGACAACGTCACCTTGGCCGTCATGGCAGCCAGTGTACCGCCGGTATGACGAATGTTCATACCCAGTGCATGACCCAGTGGTGTCCGCCCAGCCCCGAAGGGTCGGTGAGCTCCGCCGCCTCGCCGGCCCGCGCCAGCGCGCGCACATAGCCGACGGGGTCGCTGGAGGCCAGCGTGATCGGCGGGCGCCCGCCGTGCACTCCGAGCAGCCGCAGGGCTTCCCGTTGGGTCAGCAGTTGGTGGTGTACGTCCAGCGAGTCCAACGCAACCGCTACGGTCAGGTCGCACGACCCGTCCGGCACCGGCGGGGTCTCCTTGCCGTGGCGGAAGCCGGTGAGCGTGCCGAACAGCGGCCGTGCGGCACGGAGGTGCCCGTAGTCGACGGCGAGTGCCAGCCCGCGCTTCACGCGGCCGGCGGCGGTCGCCCAGGCCTCGTCGCGCGGCGCGCCCAGCTCGGCTCGGGCACCCTCGGGCAGCCCGTCGAGCGGCCACCATTCGGCCAGCCAGGCGGCGTCACCCGGCGTCAGCGGCGCCTCGTCCAGGGCTTCCGTGCCGTCGGTGGTGCTCAGGACGTACCGCGGACGCAAATGCGAATCGAGCTCCACGATGTCGACCGGGATGTTGTCGAGCCACTCGGTGGCCACCAGCAGGCCGGCGATGCCGGAGGGGATCGTGGCGGTCCACGTGATCGCGTCGGGCAGGTCGTCGGGGCGGGGGGCGACCTCGACGCCGACGGGGGCGACCCGGGCGGCCACGGCCGGCGGGAGGGCGGCGAGGATGCCGCGCAGCAGCTCGCCCCGGCCGGCGCCGACGTCGACGAGGTCGAGCCGGGCGGGCCGGTCCAGGGCCTCGTCGACCCGCTCCAGCAGGGTGGCGATCGCGGCGGCGAACAGTGGCGAGGCGTGCGCGCTGGTGCGGAAGTGGGCGGCGGGTCCGGCATCGGGACGGACGAAGAAACCGTCGTCGCCGTAGAGCGCCCGCTCCATCGCCGCCCGCCACCGCACCGTCACAGGAACACTTTGCCTTCTCCGCGGTAAGTGGGCACCACGTCCACGATCGTGTCGCCGGAGACGAGGTGCACCTCGTTGACGTGTTCGCACAGCTCGCCGGCCTTGGCGTGGCGGAAGTACACCCGCTCGCCGAGGCGCAGGCCGGCCGCGCCGGGGCCGATCAGCGGGGTCTGCACCTCGCCGGCGCCCTCGGTGCCGATGAGCTTGAGGCCTTCCGGCAGCCACGGCAGCGGCTGGCGGGTCGGCGACGTCTCCCCGGAGGCGATCCAGCCACCGCCGAGGACCGTCGCGACCTGCTGGTTCGGGCGGCGGACCACCGACATCGCGAAGAACGCCGCGGGTTGCGGGCGCCAGCGGCGGTATCCGTCGAAGAGCCACGGGCCGAACAGCCCGGAGCCGGCGGCCACCTCGGTGACGGCCGGGTCCTGCGCGGTGGCCTGGACGCTGCCGGTGCCGCCGCCGTTGACGAACTCGAGGTCGGCGTGGCGGCGGACCTCGGCGACGACGGCCGCGCGCCGGGCCAGCAGCTCGGGGAACGAGCGGGACTGGATCATGCGGATGAGCGCGCCGCGCACCGGGCGGCCGGGCGGGGCGTCGCCGAGGCCGGCGATCTGCGCCTCGTAGGACATCAGCCCGACCAGGCGGAACCCGGCCCGGTCGGCGACCGCGGCGGCGAGGTCGCCGGCCTGGCGGGCGCTGTGCACGGGGGAGCGGCGCACCCCGATGTGCACGCCGCGGGCGGGGCGCCAGGAGGCGTCCAGGTCGATGCAGACCCGCACGGCGCCGGCCCGCTCGCCGGCCGGCACGACCGCGTCGATCAGGTCGAGCTGGGCGGGGCTGTCGACCATGACGGTGACGGTCGCGGCCAGCTTCTCGTCGGTGGCGAGGCGGTGCAGCGCGGCCCGGTCGGCGGTCGGGTACGCCACCAGGACGTCCCCAGACGTGCCGTGCTCCGCCAGCCACAGCGCCTCGGGCAGGGTGAACGCCATGACGCCCTGCCAGCCCGGCTGGGCGAGGGCCCGGTCCATCAGCGCGCGGACCCGCACCGACTTGCTGGGCATCCGCAGCGGCTTGCCGGCCGCGCGGCCGACCATCGCGGCGCTGTTGGCGTCGAACGCGTCGAGGTCGACGATCGCGAACGGCGGGTCGAGGTCGGCGGTGGCCCGGTCGTAGCGGGCCCGTTGGGCGGCACGTGAGCTGGACACGACTCACCGTACCGAGTCGGCGATGAATATGAAAGAACCTCGCGTACGTATGTCGGCCCGCACCTGCGCGACACCCGGCGACCGGTAGCGTGGTTACAGTAAGCGGTCTACTGAGGAGGTGCCGCCATCGCGAGCAGCGACTTGTCCGGCTTCGGAGAGCTGAAGGCGGTCCTGCGCATCCGGCCGTTCCGCCGGCTGTGGGCGGTGCTGGGGCTCTCATCCCTCGGCGACTGGCTCGGGCTGCTGGCCGCCTCCACTTTCGCCGCCGCGCAGGTGGACAACTCCGCGGCCCAGGGTGTGGCGTTCGGCTCGGTCATCGCGGTGCGCCTGTTGCCCGCGCTGGTGCTCGGCCCGGTCGCCGGCGTCTTCGCCGACCGGTTCGACCGGCGCCTGACCATGGTCGTCTGCGACCTGATCAGGTTCCTCTTCTTCGCCTCGATGCCGGCCGCCGCGCTGATCGTCGACGACAGCACACTCGTGATCGCCTGGGCCGCCGTCGCCACGTTCATCATCGAGACCACCGCGATGATCTGGACGCCGGCCAAGGAGGCGGCGGTGCCCAACCTGCTGCCCCGGGCCCGGTTGGAGACCGCCAACCAGCTGACCCTCGCCACCACGTATGGCATCACGCCCGTGCTCGCCGGCCTGGTGCTCATCGGCCTGGAGAAACTCGTCGTCGTGATCTTCGGCGGCGGCGACGTCCGGCCGCAGGGGGTCGAGCCGAGCGAGGTCGCGCTGTGGTTCAACTCGCTGACCTTCCTCGCCACCGCGATCACCGTGTTCTTCGGCATCAAGGAGATCAGCGGCCGGCGCACCGCCGCCGTCGAGCGCAAGCCCGGGATGCTCAAGGAGTTCACCCAGGGCTGGGCGTTCGTCAGCCGGACCCCGCTGGTCCGCGGCCTGGTGCTGGGCATCTTCGGCGCCTTCGCCGGCGGTGGCGTGGTCGTCGGCACCGCGAAGTTCTACGCCGTCTCGCTCAGCGCCGGCGACGCCGGCTTCGCGCTGCTCTTCGCCACGCTCTTCCTCGGTCTCGGCGTCGGCATCGCGGCCGGCCCGAAGATCGTCGGGGCGCTGTCGCGGCGCCGCTGGTTCGGCCTGTCGATCGTCCTCGCCGCGGGCTCTGTGCTGATCCTGGCCCTCGCCACCCACCTCGTCGTGGCCGTCGCCGGCGCGCTGCTCGTCGGGGTCGGCGCCGGCATGGCGTTCCTGTCCGGCACCACGCTGCTCGGCGGTGAGGTCGCCGACGACATGCGCGGCCGGGCGTTCGCCTTCGTGCAGATGGGCACCCGCGTGGTGCTCATGCTCACCATCTCGCTGTCCAGCGTCATCGTCGGCGCCGGCGGGTCGCGGCACCTCAACCTCGGGTTCAAGGAGTTCGAGGTCTCCAGCACCCGCCCGCTGCTCGCCATCGCCGGCATCTTCGGCGTCATCGCCGGGATCGTCGCCCTGCGGCAGATGGACGACAAGAAGGGCGTGCCCTTCTTCGCCGACGTGCTCGGCTCGATCCGCGGCCGCCCGCTCAGCCCCGACGAGCCGAAGGCCGCCCAAGGGATCTTCATCGTCTTCGAGGGCGGCGAGGGCGCCGGGAAGTCCACCCAGGTCCGGCACCTCGCCGAGGCACTGCGGGGGCTCGGCCGCGACGTCGTCGTCACCCGCGAGCCCGGCGCCACCCCGCTCGGCGAGCGCATCCGCAGCCTGGTGCTCGACCCGCCCGAGGTCACCGGCGAGGTGGTGACCCCCCGCGCGGAGGCGCTGCTCTACGCCGCCGACCGGGCCCACCACGTCGCCTCCGTGGTCCGGCCCGCCCTGGCCCGCGGCGCCGTGGTGATCAGCGACCGGTACGTCGACTCGTCCCTGGCCTATCAGGGCGCCGGGCGGACCCTCCCGGTCGACGAGGTGTCGTGGCTGTCGAAGTGGGCGACCGGCGGGCTCAAGCCGGACCTGGTCGTCCTGCTCGACCTGGAGCCGGCCGTGGGCCTGGCCCGGGCCGGCCGCCGCGGCGACGCCGACCGCCTCGAGAGCGAGTCGCTCGCCTTCCACGAGCGGGTCCGCTACGCGTTCCTCGATCTCGCCTCCGCCGACCCGAGCCGCTACCTGGTGCTCGACGCGTCCCTGCCGGCCGATTCGCTGGCCACCGGCGTGCTGCAGCGGGTCCGGCACCTGATGCCCGCCGACGAGGAGTTCGACATCGCGGAGATCCTCGAGGACGTGGCCGAGACGGTCACCGCGCTCACCGGCGACGAACTGACCGACGAGCTGCCGTCCGGCGGGACCCGGGTATGAACGCCGGCACGGCGCCGCCGATCGTCGCGGGCGACGAGTTGACCTCTGGGGGGCTGGTATGACCGTCGGCACGGCGCCGCCGATCTTCGCCGAGCTCGTCGGGCAGGACGACGCGGTCGCGACCCTGACCCGCGCCGCCGCCTCGGCCGACACGATCGTCCGCGGCGACGTGCCCGAGGCCGGCATGACCCACGCGTGGCTCTTCACCGGCCCGCCCGGCTCCGGCCGGTCCGTCGCCGCCCGCATCTTCGCCGCCGCGCTGCAGTGCCCCAACGGTGGCTGCGGCGACTGCCCGGCCTGCCACACCACGCTCGGCGGCACCCACGCCGACGTGCGGTTCGTGGTGCCGGAAGGGCTGTCGATCGCGGTCGGCGAGATGCGCGCCCTGGTCCTGCGCGCGGCCAGCTCGCCGACCCAGGGCCGCTGGCAGGTCCTGCTCGTCGAGGACGCCGACCGGCTCACCGAGGCCGCCGGCAACGCGCTGCTGAAGGCCATCGAGGAGCCGCCGCCGCGCACCGTCTTCCTGCTGTGCACGCCCAGCACCCACCCCGACGACATCTCCGTCACGATCCGCTCCAGGTGCCGGGTCGTCCCGCTGCGCCAGCCACCCGCCGACGCGATCGCCGCGCTGCTGCACCGCCGGGACGGCCTCGACGAGCAGACCGCGGCGTGGGCGGCGGCGGCCGCCCAGGGCCACGTCGGACGGGCCCGGCGGCTGGCCCGCGACCCGCAGGCGCGCGCCCGCCGGGAGGCGGTCCTCGCCGTGCCGCGCCGGCTGACCGGCATCGGCGCCGCGTTCGACGCGGCCGCCGCGCTCATCGAGGCCGCCGAGGCCGAGGCCGCCGCGTCCGTCGTCGAGACCGACGCCAGGGAACGCGCCTCGCTGGAGACCGCGCTCGGCGCCGGCGGCACCGGCAAGGGCGCCGCCGGGGCGGCCCGCGGCTCGGCGGGCCAGCTCAAGGACCTCGAGCGCCGGCAGAAGTCGCGTGCCACCAGGGCCCAGCGCGACGCCCTCGACCGGGCGCTGGTCGACCTCGCCGGCTTCTACCGCGACGTGCTGGTCCACACGTTCGCCGCGGCGGTCGAGCCGGTGCACGGCGACACCGACGAGCTGGCCGCCGCCGCCGCGCAGAAGTGGGCGCCGGAGAGCACGCTGCGCCGGCTCGAGTCGGTCCTGGAGTGCCGCGTCGCCATCGAGGCCAACGTCAAACCACGCATCGCCGTCGAAGCGATGATGCTCGCGCTGTGGCGCGGCTGAAGTTATCCACAGGCCGCACTTCGGGGTTTCGTGTCACTGGCTGGTGCCGTACGGTCACCCGGGGGAGGGGCCGACATGGGGCGCGAGATCGACGAGACGTGGATCGAGGAGGCGGTGGAGCGTTACCGCCGCATCGACGCGCTGCTCGCCGAGTTCGACAAGGCGGTCACGACCGTCGAGGTGAGCGTGCGTTCCCCTGACGGCCTGGTCGAGGTGGTGGTCACCGCCGACGGCACGATCCGCGACGTGCGGATCGACCAGCTGCGGGGGCAGAGCGGCGCCGAGCTGTCCCGCTCGGTCCGCGCGGCCGTCACCGCCGCCACCGACGCCGCCGCCTGGGCCAGGAAGAAGCTGCACGCCGAGACGTTCGGCGACTACCGCTCCCTGGCGTAGCGCACGTAGACATTCCGGGGGGACTGCATGCGACTCGACGATCTGGCCGGCCGGCTGGATGCCGCCGGCGACGAGCTGGCCGGGGCGAGCACGACGATGGCGCTCATCGACCCGGGCTCCCGGGCACTCGGCGGCGACGCCCCGGGCGGCCCCGGTGAGCTGGGCCGGGCCCTGCACCGCACCCTGACCACGGCGCTGACCGCCCGCTCCCGGGAGGCGTCGGCGCACGGCGTCCGGTTCGCCGAGACCGCGGAGGCCCTGCGCCTGGCGGCCCACGGCTATCACGCGGCCGACCACGACGCCCGGCGGCAACACCAGCGGCAAGGGGGCGCGTGATGGACGCCCTTGACCGGCTCGCCGGGATCGGGACCGACCTGCTGCACCGCGTCGACGCCGTCCTGATCGCCGGTGGGGCGCCGGCCGGTGACCCGCTCTGGCCGCTGCTGCGGCAGGTCGGGGCACTGCCGGGCGACGCGCTCGAGTTCGGGCTGAAGCTCACCCCCGGGCCGCTGCGGACGGCGGCGGCGCAGCTGCGGGCCGACGCCGACCGGTTCGCCCGGCGCCGGGACCGGCTCGCCGCGGATCTCGGCCCCGCCGCCGCGACGTGGGAGGGGTCGGGGGCCGAGGCGTTCCGGGCCCGGTGGCAGTCGCTCGCCGGGCACCTCGGCGACGGCGGCGACCCCGCCACCGTCACCGGACGGCTGCGGGCCACCGCGTCCTACGCCGAGGCCCTCGCCGACTGGTCCGACGGTCTGCGCACCGAGCTCGCCGAGGCGGTCGCCCGGGTCACCGGCTCCGCCGAGGCGGTCGCGATTCGCGGCCTGGCCGAGGGGCCGCCGCCGGCGGCGGTGCTCGAGGCGGCCGCCCGGATCGGTGTCCGCGTTCTGCGGCCGGTCGCCGAGGCGTTCCGCGCCGCCCGCGATCTGGAGCAGCGGTGGTCGCCGGACCTGGCCGAGCTGCGGTACACCGAGCCCGGCACCGGGCCGGCCGGCGCGCTCTCGCCGATCACCCGCGTGGCGTTGTAGCCGGATCTGGCCGTGCTGCGTTCCGCCGAGCCGGGCCGGTGCGCGCGCTTCGGTCGTCCGCGTGGCGTTGTAGCGCCGACCTGGCCGAGCTGCGTTCCATCGAGCTCGGCCGGTGCGCGCTCCCCGATTACCCGCGTGGCGTTGTAGCCGGATCTGGCCGTGCTGCGTTCGCCGAGCCGGGCCGGTGCACGCGCTTCGATCGTCCGCGTGGCGTTGTAGCCCCGACCTGGCCGAGCTGCGTTCCATCGAGCTCGGCCGGTGCGCGCTCCCCGATTACCCGCGTGGCGTTGTAGCCGGATCTGGCCGTGCTGCGTTCCACCGGGCCCGGCCGGTGCACGCGCTTCGATCACCCGCGTGGCGCTGTAGCCGGATCTGGCCGAGCGGCGTTCCGTCGAGTCCGGTGCCGGGCCGGTGTTCCCCGATCACCCGCGTGGCTCTGGAGCCCGTCGCCGGCACTACGATCGCCGGATGCCACCCACCGTCGATCAACTCGCCGGCTACGGCGACCGTGACCTTGACGCCGACCTGGCCCGCTGGTTTCCGGACCGGGAGCCGGTGCGGCTCGCCGAGCCGGTCCGGCCGGTCGAGCCGTTCCTCGCCCGGCTGCCGGCGGACGCGGCCGCCGCGCTCGCCGCGTTCGACCGCCGGGTGCGGTCCGGGACGCTGCCGTGGGTCGTCGACGTCTCCGACTACTCCTACGGGTTCGACTTCGCCGGCAACGACTGCGAGATCCTCGACTCGGACTATGCGACGCCCCTGACGGACGACGACGTGTGGTCGCTGGCCTCCGACGGCGGCGGCAACCTGTACGTCCTGCTGACCAACGGCCGCGTCGCCGTCTGGTTCCACGAGGAGCAGGTCATCGAGGCCGGCACCCAGTTCGACAACCTCGACGTGTTCCTGTTCTCGATCGTGCGCTACGAGGCGGCCCGGGCCGGCGTGCTGGACCGGGCCGGCGTCGAGGAGGACTTCCGCGCCCTCGCCCAGCCCGGCGCGCTGGCGCCCGAGGTGGGCCTGCTGGCCTACCTGCGTTAGGACAGCTCGATCGGGGGTTCCATGAGCCGCAGCCGCATCGGTTTGCGCGGGGCGAACCAGGAGCCCGCCGGCTGCGCCTGCCAGCGGCGGGCGGTGCGGTCCACGCCGATCGGGTAGATCGTCAGGGTGCCGTCGGTGCCGAACCGCAGCCGCAGGAAGCCCTTGTAGCCGGTGATGCCCTGACCGGCGAACAGCTCGTTGAGGTTCACCCCGAACTTCGAGGCGATCAACAGGTACAGGGCGAACAGCTCACCGGCGGCGACGCACGACAGCGGGAAGTACAGCACGATCGCGATCAGCAGCGGCAACGGCCAGGCCTGGTCGACGAACGGCAGGCTCAGCCAGGCCCAGGTGCCGAGCACGGCGATGCCGACGAACGCGGCGCCGTGCCCGAGGCCGAGGATCCAATGCCGGGGTCTGCGTTTCCCGGCCACGCCCGGCATGGCGAGGAAGTACGCGCTGAGCACGTCGACCAGCACCATCAGGATCGCGGGGATGGTGACCAGGCGCTGCTCGGTGCCGGAGATGACCCGGTCGGCGGCGTTGACGAAGGCGAGCATCGTCAGGGTCTGCAGCACGCCGAGCAGCCCGAGGAACATGGGGTTGCGCCACGGCACCCGCCAGAAGACCCCCAACGAGAGCCCGCGCGACCGCGCCCGGCTCGGGTAGGCCGCCTTGAAGTCGAACCACTGCGACGGGCTGGCGTTGCGCACCAGCGAGCGGCGGGGCGGCACCTCGAGCCGCTGCGGCAGCTCGTGCGTCGGATACAGGTACGCGCCGCCGCCACCGCACGTGATCAGCTGTCGGTCGGCCCCCTCGTACCGGGCGTAGTGGTGCAGGTCGCCCGACAGCATCAGCTTCACGTCCGCACCCGTCGGCGTGATCACGGTCCGCACGAAGTAGTCGAGGCTGTCATACGCCTTGCGGTCCTCCTGCGCCTCCACCCAGCTCGGCGCCGGCGGGCAGACGATGACCTTGTCGCCGGGGCCGAGCCGCGCCGCGACCCGGTTGAAGTACCGCAGCTGCGGATCGTCGATGTACGCGCCCGCCTGCACGTCCGTGCCCAGAATCCACCACCGGTTGGGCAGCTGGATGGCGAAGTAGGACCGCGACTGGCGGGTCTGCCAGCCGCCGATCTTGCCCTCGCCGCCCCGGACGAACAGCCGCAGGAACGCGGTCAGCCCGTCATACCAGTCGTGGTTGCCGGGCACCGCGTACATCCGCGGCCGCGGCCCCTCCTCGGGCGGGTCGGGGAACGCGGCGCGGAACGGACCCTTGAACCGGTCCTCGTACTGCTGCCCGCTCGCCGTCGGATAGACCTGATCCCCGCCGAGCACGAGCACCTCGCCGCGCGGCAGCTCATGCCCCTCGACGCTCAGCGAGCGCTGCGCCAGCAGGTACGCGATGGAGTAGGTGGCGTTGAACCCGTCACCCGTGTCGGCGCAGTAGTCGACCCACAGCTCACCGTCGGGAATCTCGGCGTCGTCCTCCGCCCCGAGATCGCCGACGGTGCCGCTGTAGCCGGGCGCCTCCCGCATGATCCGGTCCGGCATCGAGTCCTGCAGCTCCCGCTTGTCCAGGTAGGCCCCGAACAGGTCGGCCAGCACGACCCGCACCGCGGTCCCGCTCAGCAGCACCGGACTCAACCACGGCACGGCCCGCCGCGGGGTGAATCCCATCTGGTCGGGGTCCAGCGCGTTGGGCCGGTCACCGACCTGCGCGACCGGTTTCTGCACCTCGGGCATCGGCAGGAGCGGCTCGCCGGGCTCGGCGGTGAACTCGCCGGGGGCGGCCGGCAGATCGTCGGGGATCACGCGCCGGACGTTACCCGGGAAACCCCTCGCGCGCGCCCCCGAGGCGTGCCGTACACTTGGTCATCGTTGCCGCCTTAGCTCAGTCGGCAGAGCGATTCACTCGTAATGAATAGGTCAACGGTTCGATTCCGTTAGGCGGCTCTGGCAACGACGCCCTGACCGGGGATACCCGGTCAGGGCGTCAACGTTTGTCGACGGGTTTGCACCTGCCCCCGAAACCCCCTGATCAACCGGTGTCCGGAAGCGGGCCGGCCGCCGGGTCGCTCGCTGACTCGTCGAACGCGGCCGAAAGGCCAATTGCCGTCGACAGCCCCGATCCATACCGTGCACCGGTCTCGTCAGCTTCGTCGAGGCCCGGCAGGTGCCGGGTCAGCTCTCGTTCGACTCCGTCGGGATGGGGCACAACACGGCGCCCCAGTCGGTCACGTTCACCTCGACCGGCAGCGCCCCGATCAAGCTCGGCGCGGCCACCCTCAAGGGCCAGACCGACACGTTCGAAGTGGTGAACAACGGCTGTCTCAACGCCACGCTTGCCTATGGTCAGACGTGCTCGGTCTCCGTGCCCGCGCACCCGCAGCGCTACGAGCGGGTCACGGCGACCCTCCAGGTCGCCGACAACTCGCCCTTCGGGGCACGCATCGTGCAGTTGGCGGCCACTGGTCGCGACACCAACGCGGGAAAGTACTTCGCACTTCCGCCCAGCCGCATCCTTGACACCCGCAACGGAATCGGCGGAATCACCACCTCACCGATCGGTCCGGGACAGACCCTGCGGTTCAATGCCAATTGGAGCGTCGGTACGAACTCCACCGGCACTGCGGTCGTGCTGAACGTCACCGTCGACTCGCCGACGTCCGCCGGGTTCCTGACCATCTTCCGGGCGGGAACCGCGCGGCCGACCGCATCGAGCCTGAACTTCCCCGCCGGCTGGGTGGGCGCCAACTCGGTGACCGTTCCGCTCGGCGTCAACGGTCTGGTCGACATCTACAACGCGGCCGGCCGGACCAACGTCATCGTGGACATCGTCGGCGCCTACCACGGCGCAGACGACGACAACTACAGCTGGGGTGGCGAGTATCAACCGCATAACCCGACGCGGCTGCTCGACACCCGTGAAGACGGTGACGGGCCGCTGCCCGGGTTCTTCTACGTCACCGTGTTCGCGGACTACGGCGCGGTAGCCAACCCGCATGTCAAGGCCCTCGCGGTGAACATCACGGCGGTCGACCCGCAGCAGGGTGGGTACCTCACCGCGTGGAGTGGAGCGAACGGCCTGCCGGACGCATCCACGCTCAACTTCAAGCCGCACACGGTCGTGCCGAACTTCGCGGTCATCCCGACCAGTCCCTGTGCGGTCGTGCCACGGTGCGCGGGCATCCCGTCGATCGCGATCCTCAACGCGTCGAGCGGGGCCACGCACATCGTGGTCGACGTCGTCGGCTTCTACGACGACGCAACGTTGGGCGGCGGCCTGCACGGCGCCGGGTTCGGTCGCGAAGGCCGGCACGGTGGCGCTGGTCGCCAACGTCACCGGGGTCGACCCGTCGAATTCGACGTACCTGACGGTGTGGCCGACTGGGAAGCAGCGGCCGACGGCCAGCACGCTGAACCTGACGCCGCATGAGGTTCGCTCCAACGCGTCGATCGTGCTGGTCAACGGCGACAAGCAGTTCAACGTGTACAACGCGGCCTGGAACGTCCACCTGGTGCTCGACGTTTCGGGAACGCTCGATGTCTACCCGTATCCACTGCCACTGGCCACGGCCACGACGACATCGTCGGACGCGCTGGCCACGAAGCGACCGCCGATCCCAGGCGACCCGCTCGTGCGACCCCTGCACTGAAGCACAGAAAGATGAGTAACGAACGCTGAGCTCAACGGCGGGCCCGGCTGGATCCTCGGATCAGCCTGGCCCGCGCCGCGACCTGCATCGATGGTCACGCTACATTGGATGTTCGGCCGTTGAGCCGTCCCGTGAAGATCAGCTATCGTTCGGCGGCTGCCGCACCGCACAACGGGGAGTCCATGCGCCTGCATCGCAAGTTCGCCGCCGTCCTCGCCGCTGTGGGTCTCGCAGTCATCCCGCTACCGACCGTTGCGGGCGCTGCGACCGGACCGACCGCTCCGTATGATGCGCTCACCGTCAACGGCGTCGCGAGCGTCTCGCTGTCACCGCTCAACGGGTGGGTCACCCTGCGGCCGTTCATACCTGCCGACAAGGGCTTCTTCTTCGAGGCGTATGACGACAAAGGGGAGTTCTGGACGCTCAGGGTTGCGCCGGCGATCGGGCAGAAGCTCGCGATCGGCACCTATCCGACGTTGTCCCTCGAGGACGCGACCCATTACGGGCTGAGCGTGGCGCGCACCGGCAGCTGCTCACAGTCGTCCGGTTCGATCACCATCCAGGAGCTGACCCTCGATCCCCAGACCTTCGCGGTCACCTCGATCGCGGCCACCTATGACCAGCAGAACTGCTTGCCGGCGCACGGCGAGATCCGCTGGCACTCCAACCGGCCGTATACGGACGCCGTGCAGTCCCCGGCGAAGCTGGACTTCGGCCGCGTCGTGGCGGGGCACACCGCCACGAAGACGGTGTCGCTGACGTCGACCGGTAGTGCGGCACTCCAGCTCGGTGCGGCTTCGCTGGTTGGTGGCGGGGCCGCGCAGTTCAGCGTCGTCGCCAACGCCTGCGTCAACAAGACCCTGGCGTATGGGCAGTCGTGTGACATCACGGTCAAGGCCCAGCCGGCGGCGGTCGGCGATCAGGCCGCCGAGCTCGCCGTCGCGGACAACAGCGCATACGGCAAGCGGTCGATCCCGCTGTCCGTGACCGGGGAGCGCAGCGCGGAAGGCACCTTCACCTCGCTCGACCCGGTCCGGCTGCTCGACACGCGGGACGGCACCGGTGCACCGCGGGCGCCGCTCGGTGGCGGGCAGACGTTGCATCTCCAGGTGACGGGCCGCGGTGGCGTGCCGGCGACCAGCGTCACCGCCGTCGTGCTCAACATGACCGTCGTCAACCCGACGTCGGCCAGCTTCCTCACGGTGTTTCCCAGCGGGGTGGCCCGGCCCACGGCGTCGAACCTCAACTTCCCGGCGAAGTGGGTCGGTGCCAATGCCGTGACCGTGCCGGTCGGGACGAACGGTCAGGTCGACATCTACAACCCCGCAGGCAATGTCGATGTGGTGGCGGACGTGTCGGGCTACTACCACGGCGATGACGTGGCGCAGTCCGGTGCGCCGGCCGGAACGTACTGGACGACCGAGCCGGAGCGGTTGGTCGACACCCGCGACGGAACGTTCGGTGGCGCGCTTCCCAGGTTCACCTATGTGCGGGTTCCGGTCAGCTACGGCCCGGAGTTCGACCGGCACATCACCGCACTGGCGGTCAACATCACCGCGGTCGATCCGACCGCCGGCGGATACCTCACGGCATGGAGCGGCGCCAACGCGTTGCCGCCCGGCGCCTCGACGCTCAACTTCACCCCGCACTCGGTGGTGCCCAACTTCGCGATCGTCCCGACGAGGTGGTGCGACGAGTGCGGCGGGTTCCCGACCATCTCGGTGGCGAACGCGTCAAGCGGCAGCACCCACGTCATCGTCGACATCTTCGGGTTCTACGACGACGGTCAGCTCGACGGTGGGCTCCGGTTCCACCCGTTGACACCGACCCGGATCACCGACACCCGCGAGGGCCTCGGTGCGCGCACCTTCACCGGCAGGGGCACCGCCACGATCACCGCGCCCGCGACGGTGGCCGGCGACAACACGGCCGCGCTGGTGTCGAACGTGACCGGCGTGAACCCGTCGAACTCGACCTACTTCAGTCTCTGGGCCGACGGCGGCGACCAGCCGATGGTGAGCAACCTCAACTTGACGCCGCACGAGGTCAGATCGAACGCAGCCGTCATCCCGGTCGGTCCCGGCAACAAGTTCGCCGCGTTCAACGCGGCCTGGACGGTCGACCTGGTGATCGACGTGGCCGGAACCTTCGAGTTCGGGCCCGGTTCGGCGGCGACTGCCCGGAGTCTCACCACGAACGCAGGACCGCGCAATCCGATCAGGCAGCCGGCCGCCACGCCGTCGCTGCTGTTCATCAACTAGCCGGCCGGTACAGCAGACACGACTGGAGAACCTTTGATGCGCCTTCTACGGGGGATAGGCACAACCGTCGCGATGGTGGTGACACTGAGCGCGATCCCGTTCGTCGGCACTGCGGCTGCGGCCGGTCCGACGGCACCATTCGACGCGTTCACCACCACCGGTGACTGGTGGAATCACGACTACGACTCGACCAACGCGACCTTCACCATGTCCAGGTGGGGGAGCGAGGGCTTCCGCCTTGACGCCATGCCCAACGGCGGCGGGCAGAGCAGTCGCTTCAGGGCGCTGGTCCAGCCCAACTTCAACCAGACGCTCAACGTCGGGACCTGGCGGACCGAATCGGATCCGGGAGCCAGCACCTACCAGGTGCAACTGTTCGGCGACGATGTCGGGTGCCTGGGCAAGGGTTCGATCACCATCCATGAGTTCACGCGCGACCCGGCAACGCACGCGATCACTTCCGTGGTGGCGAGCTACTACCAGGAGTGCAACCACACGTATGGGGAACTGCGCTACCACTCGACATCGGCGTACTCCGCCGATGCCGTGGTCGCTGCGCCGGACTTTCCGCACCCCACCCTCGTCTTCGGCACGGTGTGGCCGGGCTACACCTCGGCCGCCCAGACCCTGACGGTGCGGTCGATCGGCCGGCTGCCGCGCGAGCTCGGCGCCGTGACGCTCGGCGGGGCAGCGCCCGATCAGTTCTCGATCGTGGGTGACAGCTGCGCCGGCACGACGCTACCGGCCGGCCAGAGCTGCGCCGTCGAGATCACCGCACACCCGACCGTGGAAGGTGCCCAGAACGCCCGCCTGTCCATTGAGGGCAGCAGCATCGAGGGGTTGTGGGGCGCGAACCTCAACGTGCACGGCGACGCCGGTGCGGGCCGCTACGTGCCGGTCAATCCCAGCCGCCTGCTGGACACCCGCAATGGCGCGGGCCCGCTCGGTGCCAACACGACACTGGCATTGCCGGTGACCGGCGTGGGCAGTGTCCCACCCACCGGGGTGTCGGCGGTCGTGCTGAACATGACGGTCACCGGACCGACGTCGGCCGGCTATCTCACGGTCTATCCGACGGGCGCCGCGCGACCGACCACGTCGAGCCTCAACTTTCCGGCGGGCTGGACCGGCGCGAACTCGGTGACGGTGCCGGTCGGCGCCGGGGGCAAGGTCGACATCTACAACCCGGCCGGCACCGTGCACGTCATCACCGACGTCGTGGGCTTCTACACGACCGCGAACGTGAACGGGCTGGCCGGCGGCGACTACGTGCCATTGACGCCGTCGCGTGTGCTGGACACCCGCAATCCCGACTTCGGCGGGCCGCTCAACGGTTTCGAGGGTGTCACGATCCCGGTCGAGCTCCCCACCGGCTTCCATCCGCACGTCCGGGCGTTCGCGGTGAACGTCACCGCGGTCGCTCCGCAGCTCGGCGGGTACCTGACCGCGTGGAACGGCACCGGTCCGGTTCCCTTGACGTCGATGTTGAACCTGGTCCCACAGGCCGTGGTGTCGAACTTCGCGATCGTGCCGACGGCACTGTGTGCGTACTGGCAATGCGGTGGCCGACCGTCGATCACCATCTACAACGGCTCCAGCGGGAAGACGCATGTCGTGGTGGACATCATCGGCATCTACGACGACGGGGAACTCGGCGGGCTGCGGTTCCAGCCGCTCGGACCCACCCGGATCACCGATACCCGCCAGGGGGCCGGTGCGCATCCACTGGGTCCGGCGAGCAGCACGACCATCCGCCCACCGGGCATGCTGAGCGATGTCCGGACGGTTGCGTTGGCGGCCAATCTGACCGGCGTGAATCCGTCGAACTCGACGTATCTGACGCTGTGGCCGACCGGTGAGAATCGTCCGGACATGAGCAATCTGAACCTGGCTCAGCACGAGATCCGGTCGAATGCCACGATCATCCCGCTCAGCTCCGGTGGCCAGTTCAACGTCTTCAACGCGGCCTGGACGGTCGACCTCGTGATCGACGTCGCCGGCACGTTCGTGCTCCGGCCCGGCGCCGAAGACTTCGCACGGTGGTATCGCGCGTCGTCCGTCGTGCCGCAACGCGTTACCCGCTTCTGACAATGCCTTGACGCCGCACGAGGTCAGACTGCAACGGGCGCCCCTCACCACAGGTGGGGGGCGTTTCGCTGGGCCCGCCAGGTCGTTGCCCCCAACCGGAGCGCTGCCTCGTTCGTCATAGTGCGTGACGGGAAGGTGGTGGCATGGCCTGGGAGCGCGCGCTGACCGAGCTCGTGCAGCAGCGCGGCGCGGCGCTGAAGCGCTATGGCTTCCTGCTGTGCGGCGACAGCGGGGACGCCGAGGACCTGGTCCAGGACGCGCTGGTCCGGACGTTCAGCTCGGCGCGGCACCCGGACATCGCCCAGTTGGAGGGCTATGTCCGCAAGGTCATGCTGAATCTGTACCTCGACCGGGACCGGCGCCGCCGGGTCTTCCGGCGGCTGCTGCCGCTGACCGTGCCGCCGGCCCCGCCGGACCGGCATGCCGAGTCGGAGGTGCGCGGCGATCTCCGCCGGGCGTTGCAGCGGCTCTCGCCCCGCCAGCGGGCCTGCGTGGTGCTGCACTACTACCTCGACCTGCCCATCCCGGAATGCGCGGACGCGCTCCGGGTGAGCCCGGGCGCCGTCAAGCGGTACCTGCACGAGTCCCGTGCCCGGCTCGCCGAGCAGCTGGGCGGGCCACCCGATCGAGACCGGGAGGACGGTTATGCAGCCTCGTGACGCGTCGCTCCGCGATGAGCTCACCGCCGCGGCGGCGGGCGCGGCCCCGCCCGGCTTCACCGCCGAGACCCTCGTCGGCCGGGTGCGCCGGCGCCGGCGCCGGCGCGCGGTGGTCCGTGCGGTGGCCGGCGTCGCGGCGGTCGTGCTGGCGGTGGCGGCGGCCGGCATCGTCCGCGGCGCACGGGACGGCGGCACCACCGTGGCGGAGCCGCCCATCACGAAGCCGTCCATCCCGGCGTCGGCCACGGGCCCGCAGCTCCCGGTGCCGGAGGTGTTCATGTGCGGGCAGCCGCTGGTGCCCGCCGATGCCGCCGGCACCCGCTCCGGCCTGACGATGGCGCTCGACCCGGTCCGGCGGACCGCGACCGGCACCGGTCCCGACCTCACGGTGACGTTCACCGCGACCGCCGCGCTGCACGTCGTCTCCAGCCCGCCGCGGTTGTTCGAGGTCCTGTACCTGAAGGACGGCGTGATCGTGGGCGGTGGTCCGATGCTCAACCAGCCCGGCGACACCACCGCGCAGGGGCTGGACCTGATCGGTTACACGTTCGACGTCGGGCCCGGGCAGCCGGCGAGCCTGGAGCTGGGCCCGCGGGTCACGCTCTGCCCGGCGGCGACCTGGCCGCAGGTGTGGGCGTCGCCGCAGTCGTATGAGGTGGTGGTCCTGCAGGGGCCGGTGGAGACCATCGCCGGGCAGACGTCGCTGGGCGTGCCGTCGCCCGGCGTGCCGTTGCTGATCGCCCGGGCATCGCTGGCCTGACCGGAAGCGACGCGGCCCGCCCGCCGCGCACCGTCAGGGCCGCTCCGCCGCCCTTCCGCCCCGAAGCGGGTCCGCCGGTGCCCGCCTGATGGCGCGCCATCAGGCGGCAGGGCGCGCCGGCCTGGGAAGGCCGGCGCGCCTGTTGCTGGTCAGGACTGGACGTTGACGATCTCGCGGCCCGTGTTCGCGTAGGCGTAGGCCCAGTTGGGGCTGCGCACCGACAGGTCGCCGAGGGCGTAGGCGACGCCGGCCTGGAACGGTGCGGGTGACGCCGTCACCGGGATCTTCACCTTCTGCGCCGCGCCGGTGCAGGTCGCCTCAGTGGTCTGGTTGTGCCCGCCGGTGGTGATGCTGCCGACGGTCTGGGTGACGCTCGCCCCGGCGTTGAAGAACCAGCCGGGAGGGCAGGTGACGGTCAGCGTCACGACCGTGGCCGCCCCGTTGGCCTTGAGCTGTGCGTTCTTGGTGATCTTGATGGTCGGCGCGCCCGGCGACTCCGACTGCAGGTTGACCGCGGCGCCGGCCGGCACCGCGAACGCGAGCACCCCGCCGACTGCGAGCGCGGCCACGCCGAGCTTCGACTTCGTGATGTTCATGGTGGTTCCTCCCCGTTGGATGGTGGTGCGGACTCTTCGCCGTGGGAGGGCGCCGCGATGCCCACCAGGGCACCGAGGAGCAGCGGGACGACCGCCAGCTCCCACAGGAAGTCAAAGGCGCTGTGCAGCGCGAGTGCGGCGACGGCGGCCGCGGCACCCGCCCACAGCGGTGCGGGCACGCTGTCGCGCCGGCCGCGCCGGATGAGCACGACCAGTGCGGCGCCCAGCGCGAGCAGCAGGACAAGACCGGTCGCGCCGAGGTCGACCAGCCACTGCAGGTATTCGTTGTGGACCCACCGGCTCGCCACCAGCTGGCCGGTGTGGTCGGTCCAGAAGAACCGCGCCTGGCCCGGACCGCTGCCCACGACGGGGTGCGCGGCGACCAGGTCCAGCGCCGAGTCGGTGGCGCCGGAGCGGCCCTGCGACGCGAGCGTCGCCCGCCGGTCGAGCAGCGCGTCGAGCGCCGCCGGGCGTGGCCCGCCCCCGGCCAGCACCCAGGCGCCGCCGGTCCCGGCCACCGCCGCTGCCGCGGCGAGCAGGGACCGGCCGTGCAGCCGCGGCACCAGGACGGCCACCGCACCGCCCGCCAGCAGGCCGCCGACCGCGAGCAGCGGCTCGGGCCGACCGCCGGCCGGGAACGACGGGACCAGCGCCGCCAGGGCGACCGCCGCGCCGAACGCGGCCGGGACGGCGTGCCGGAGCACGGCCCGCGCCCCGGCGGTGGCGGCGAGCACGACCAGGCCGGTGGCGAACGCGAGCGCCCCGGCCCGGCTCAGCGTCGCGGCCAGGCCGACCTGCGTCAGGTAGACGGCGCAGGGCCACCGCCACGTCCCGGGCTCGGTGAGCGCCATCGCCAGCGCCAGCAGCGCGGTGACGGCGAGGACCGCGGCGGCGGCGTTCGAATAGGTCAGCGTGGACGCGGCCCGCCACAGTGTCGACTCGACGAGCACCGACCAGCGCCCGATCCGCCAGGCGACGCCGGCCCAGCCGGTGACGGCGACCAGGGTGCCGAGCGCGACCAGGCCGGACGCGACCCGGACGCGGCCGGCCGGCGCGGCGCGGCGCACCACCGCCAGCGCGACGACCAGGGTGGCGAGGCTCGCCGTGACGGCAGCGGCGACCGGCAGCCCGCCGCTCGTCGCGCCGCGCACCAGCGCCCAGCCGGCGACCGCCGCGGCGGTGCCGAGGACCGCGGTGTGGCCGGCGAAGAGGTCCCGGTGGGCGTGCAGCGCCAGCAGGCAGGCGGCCACGGCCAGCAGGGTCACCAGGGCCCGGCCCGGTGGGTAGAAGCCGCCCTGGGCGACCACGCCCGCGGTTGCCGCGGCCAGCAGCACGATGCGCGGAGCGGGCCGGTCGATGACCGGATCCTGTTTCAGGGCAAGCGAATCCACGAGCACCACCTTTCCCCCGTCAGGTGCTGTGCCCGATCACCGTATCGATGTCCGCGAAGATTCGCAGGCCTGAATCCGACCCGAACCTTTCCGGCGGCCTTCGGCGTCAGGGGCTGGGCTGACGCGTCAGGGGCTCCGCAGATACGACAAGGCGCGGCCGTTTCGCTCAGCCGCACCCGTACGCCGCCGAAAAGGACGATCGACAAGGAGCAGCGGTTCGGGGAGTGGGTTGCCATCGCGGCGGTAGACGACCAGCGGACGAGGTGGTGGACCGCCACGCTCTGGGTGCTCGGCGGCCTGCACGGGCTCACCCTCGCGGGCATTGCCGTCGCGGTCGGCACCGGGCGGGTCCCGATCCACGTGCCCGCCGGGGCCGGGATGTTCGTCCTCAGCGCCGCCGGGCTGTTCGGTGCCGTCCGTGCCGCCCGCCACGACGGGCTCACCGAGCGGACCCGGCGCTCCTGGCGGTTCATGTCGTTCGGGTACGCGCTGGCGCTCGGCGTGGTGGGCATCTTCGCCGTCACCGGCCCGCGGCCGTTCCCGTCCCCGGGTGACGCCGCGCACCTGGCGTTCGTGCTGATGCTGCTGTTCGCGGTGCAGACGTTTCCGCTGCACTCGGCGACCCGCATGGAGCGCCACAAGCACCTCCTGGACGCGGCCACGGTCCTCGCCGGCGCGGCGATGCTGATGTGGTATTTCGTGGTCGGCCCGTACATCCTGGCCAACGGCACCTCGGTCGGCGCCGTCGTCGCGGCGGCCGCCTACCCGGCCGCCGACCTCGCCCTGCTGTTCGGCATCGCCAAGGTGCTGCTGCGCGGCGCGGACCCCACGTTCCGCCGGCCGCTGGGCATCGTGGCCGTCGCGATGGTCGTGTTCACCGTCGGCGACGGCTACCTCGGCTACATGCAGGCGCACGCCGCCGAGGTCGAGCGCACGGCCTGGCAGTTCGTCTGCTGGACCACGACGCACTTCCTGATCGCCGTCGCCGCCGCCGAGCAGAACCGGCAGGCGAGCCGGCGCGTGGCGGACCAGCCCGAGCCGCGCGTCACTCGCCGCGGGCTGGCGGGGAAGCTGCCGTACGCGGCGATCGGCGTCGGCTACGCGCTGATGATCCTGGCCGCGGTGCGGCAGGAGCAGGCGTATCCGTGGGCCGGGCTCGTCGTCGGCGCGTTCGGCATCACCGGCCTGGTGGTGCTGCGGCAGGGGCTGGTGCAGCAGGAGAGCCGCGAGATGGCGGTCACCGACGGGCTCACCGGCCTGGCCAACCGCTCCAGGGTGCACGAGGTCCTCGCCCGGGCCCTCGCGCGCGGGGAGCGGACCGGGCGCAGCACCGCGGTGCTGCTCATCGACATGAACGGCTTCAAGCAGGTCAACGACACCCTCGGGCACGAGGCCGGGGACCGGTTGCTGGTGGAGTTCGGCGAGATGATGCGCCGCAGCGTGCTCGGCGGCGACCTGGTCGGCCGGCTCGGCGGCGACGAGTTCGCGGTGGTCCTGCACGACATCGGCCGGGTCGACCACGCCGTCGCCGTCGCCAGGCGGATCGTGGCCGCGACGGAGCAGCCGATCCCGTTCGGCGAGCAGGCGCTGCGCGCGTCGGCGAGCATCGGCGTCGCGCTCGCCGGCCCCGGCGAGTGCACCACCGACGAGCTGCTGCACCGCGCCGACCTGGCCATGTATCAGGCGAAGCGGCGCACCGGCGGCACCTGCTGGCAGTGCTGGGACCGCAGCCTGACCGGGGAGGCGGAGCTGTCGCTGGAGCACGAGTTGCGCGGCGCGATCGGTGCGGGACAGCTGCGCCTGCTGTACCTGCCGATCGTCGCCCTGCCGGGCCGCGAGGTGACCGGGGTGGAGGCGCTCGTGCGGTGGGAGCACCCGCGGCACGGGCTGCTCGCGCCGGAGGTGTTCGTCCCGCTCGCCGAGCGCGCCGGGATGATCGAGGAGCTGGGCCGGTGGGTGCTGGAGCAGTCCTGCGCCCAGGCCAAGGCGTGGCAGCGGCGGGTGCCCTCGCTCCAGCTCAACGTCAACATCTCGCCCCGTCAGTTGGACAACCAGGGCTTCACCGGGCAGGTGCTGGAGATCCTGGACCGGGCCGGGTTCTTCGCCGGGCATCTGGTGCTGGAGGTGCCCGAGAGCGCGGTCGTCGGCGAGGCCGACCTGCGGCAGCTCGAGGCGCTGAGCACGGCCGGGATCCGCATCGCCCTGGACGGCTTCGGCACCGGCTACTCGTCGCTGCGGTATCTGACCCGCCTGCCGGTCGACGCGCTCAAGCTCGACAGCTGCTTCGTCGCCGAGCTCGACGGCACCTCGAAGGGCTCGGCGGTCGCGCAGGCGGTGCTGCGGCTCGGGCAGATGCTGCACCTGGACACCGTCGCCGAGGGCGTCGAGGACGAGGGGCAGGCCCGCGAGCTGACGCTGCTGGGCTGTGAGAAGGCGCAGGGACGCTACTTCTCCGGGCCGGTGCCGGCCGGTGACCTCGAACGCCAGCTGCCCGCCGGGACAGTAGCGGGCTGAGGCGCCGCGGGTGATACTCGTCGCACCATGCGTGACTCTGTGCGTCTTCGTGCGGTCGTGTCGCTGCTCGCCGCCACGGGAGCGACCATCGCCGGGGTGGGGCTGACCGGCGCCCTGCCCGGAGCGCTCGCCGTGATCCCCCTGGCGGCCGCCGCCGCCCTCGCGGGCACCCTGCTCGGTCCCGCCGCCGCGGTGATCTGGCTGCCGGCGGCGGTGCTGCTGTGGTGGCTGCGCCCGGCGGCCGGGGCCGGCCGGGCCGGCCTCGCCGTCTTCGCGGTCGTCGCCGTGGCCGGGCTGCTGCCGGTCGCGGCGCTGCGGGTCCGGCGGGCCTGGGCGGCGCGGGGCGAGCGGGTGCGGGTCGAGGCCCGGGCGGCCGCCGCGGCCGCGGAGCGGGCCAGGCTGGCCCGGGAGATGCACGACTCGCTCAGCAAGACCCTCGACGCGATCGCCCTCGGCGCGGCGGCCCTGCCGGACACCCTCACCGAGCCGGCCCGGGCCAGCCGGCTCGCGGCGACGCTACGCGACGGCACGCTCGACGCGGCCCGCGACGCCCGGGTGCTCATCGACGAACTGCGCTCCAACCCCGCCGACGCGCCGCTGTCGGACCTGGTCGCCGCGATCAGCCGGGAGTGGTCGATGACCAGCGGCGTCGGGGTCATCCTGCACAACGCCGACGTGGACACCGCACCCAAGATCGACATCGCGCCGGAGGTGGGCATCGAGCTGTGCTGGATCCTGCGCGAGGCGCTGCGCAACGTCGCCGCGCACGCCCGCGCCGAACTGGTCGCGGTGTCGCTGACCCGCGCCGGCGGCACGGTGACCCTGGAGGTCCGCGACGACGGGGCCGGCTTCACCGGGCCCGGCGACCTGAGCCTCCTGCACCGCGCCGGCAGCCACGGCCTGGTCGGGATGGACGAGCGGGCCCGGCTGTGCGGGGGGACGCTGACCGTGTGGTCCCGGCCCGGCGGCGGGACCCGGATCACCGCGGTCGTCCCGGCCGAGCCGGCGCCGGTCGGTGCGCCGCCGTCGCGCCGGCTGCGGCTGCTCGTCGGCGCCGTCGCCGCCGCCCTGCCGGTGGCGCTGGTCCTGCCGTTCAGTGGTGCGGCCGACCCGCCCCGCGACCAGATCGCCGCGCCGCCCGCCGGTGCCGGCCCGTCGTTCCTCAGTGGACAGACGCCCGGCGCCGCATCCGGCGGGTCACCGGCGCCGTCGAGCGCCGCACCGGCCGGCACGAAGCCGCCGAAAAGTCCCGCGGTGGTCACGTCCGGCCCGGCACCCGCCGCCGGAGGCGGCACCGGCACCGGCGGGCCTACCGGTACCACCGCGGCAAACGCCTGCAAAGTGCGCTATTCCAAGCGCAACGAGTGGGATCCCGGCTTCATTGCCGACGTGGTCGTGACCAACACGGGCACGAAGGCGATCGACGGGTGGTCACTGCGCTTCGAGTTCTCCGCCGGGCAGAAACTCACCAGCTACTGGGGCGCGATCGTGACCCAGTCGGGCGCGACGGTCCTCGTCGAGGACGGCGGGGTCACGCCGAAGCTCGCGCCCGCCGGGACGCTGACGTTCGGCCTGCAGGGCACCTGGCAGGGCGCCAACCCGGCGCCGACGGCGTTCACCCTGAACGGCGTTCGGTGCGGCTGAGCCACTGCACGATCGCCTCGGTGCGGTTGTTGACGCGCAGCTTCAGGTAGATCTGGCTGACCCGGTTGCGGACCGTCTTCTCCGCCAGGTCGAGGCGCGCCGCGATCGCGGCGTTGGGCTCGCCGGCCGCGATCAGCTCCATGATCTCGTGCTCGCGGCGGGTCAGCGGCTGGTGCTGCCACGCCGGCGTCCGGTCGGCGGCGCGGTGCTGCACGTGATCGACCACGATGGACATCGGCAGCGGCGACAGCCGGCTCTGACCGTCGGCGGTGGCCCGGGCCGCGTCCAGCAGGTCGGCCCGGGTGTACTGGCCCTCGACCAGCAGGCTGCGCGCGCCGGAACGCAGGATCGGCACCACGTCGCCCGGCACCACCGCGTGCGCCACGACCAGCACCGGCGGCCGCGGCGGCGGCAGCGTGGCGAGCGCGGCCAGCTCGCGGATCGGCGCGTGGGTGTGCAGCACGACGAGATCGGCGTCGATCCGCCCGCCGTTGAGCACGTGCAGCAACGGGCGCACGTCGAGCCCGCCGGCGCAGGGGCGCAGCAGCTCGGCGAGGCTGTTGCCGGTGGTGCTGATGACCAGGACCCGCATGTCGCCACGACACCACGGGCACGCCTGCTTGGCAACGCTTCCCGAAACTCCCGCTGGGTGCTCCCGGGCCGTCTTTCGAGGCCGGGCGCGGGCGGCACCCAACAGATTTGGGTGCACGGTGTGCGCAGCTCAGGTGCGCCAGCGCCGGATCGCGCCGGCGCGGCTGGTGACGCCGAGCTTGGCGAAGATGCGGTTCACGTGGTTCTCCACTGTCTTCGATGAAAGGACCAGGGTCGCGGCGATGTCCCCATTGGACAGTCCGCGGGCGATCAGGTCCATCACCTCGGCCTCCCGCTGGGACAGCCCGAGCCGGGCCGGCGCCGCGCGCACCGCGGACACCAGCACCCTGGCGGCGCTCGGCGACAGGTGCGACTCGCCGCCGGCGACCGCGCGGACCGCGTGCAGCAGCTCCGCCGGGCCGAACTGGCCGTGCACCAGGAACCCGATCGCGCCGGAGCGCACGGCGTCCAGGACCGTGCGGTCGTCGGCGCTGCGGGTCAGCATCAGCACCCTGCTGTGCACACTGATCGCCCCGACGACGGACAGGCCGTCACGGACCGGCATGCGGTGGTCCAGCAGGGTCACGTCCGGGCGGTGCAGCCGGGCGAGCTGGAGCGCCTCGGCGCCGTTGGCCGCCTCGGCGACGACGGCGATCGACTCCGTGCCGTCGAGCATGTCGCGGATGACCGCGCGGACCACGCTGTTGTCGTCGGCGACGAGGACTGTGGTCATTGCCGGGACCTCCCGCTGCCGGTCCCGGCGCGCTGCGGGACAAAGGTGCCAACGATGTTCGCCATTGTTTCGCGATGGTGTCGACATGCTTACGCTACCCGTCACCGGGAGCGCTCCCATGCGCGCCGCCACCGCTTGGGAGCGCTCCCGTATTTCTGGACCGCCATCTGGAAGGACTGCGCGCATGCGTTTCCGCCTGCATCGAAAACTCCTGGCCGCCGCCGCGGCCGTGCTGCTCGTGCCGCTCGCACCGTTCGTCTCGTCGGCCCCGGCCGCCGCCGCCGACCCCACGGACTGGCTGCACACCGCCGGCAACAAGATCGTCGACAGCCAGGGCAACGAGGTGTGGCTGACCGGCACCAACTGGTTCGGCTTCAACGCCACCGAGCGGGTCTTCCACGGCCTGTGGAGCGGCAACATCACCGAGATCACCAAGTCGATGGCCGACCGCGGCATCAACATCGTCCGGGTGCCGATCTCGACCCAGCTGCTGCTGGAGTGGAAGGCCGGCCAGGCCGCCGTGCCCAGCGGCGTCAACACGTTCGCCAACCCCGAGCTGGTCGGCAAGACCACCCTGCAGGTCTTCGACTACTTCCTGCAGCTGTGCCAGCAGTTCGGCATCAAGGTGATGCTCGACGTGCACTCCGCCGAGGCCGACAACTCCGGGCACATCTACCCCGTGTGGTGGAAGGGCTCGATCACGCCCGAGCTGTTCTACCAGGCGTGGGAGTGGGTGATCGACCGGTACAAGACCAACGACACCCTCGTCGCGGCCGACATCAAGAACGAGCCGCACGGCAAGTGGTCGGAGTCGCCGCGGGCCAAGTGGGACAACTCCACGGACCAGGACAACTTCAAGAACACCTGCCAGGTCGCCGGCAACCGGATCCTCGCGAAGAACCCGAACATGCTCATCCTCTGCGAGGGCATCGAGATCTTCCCGAAGAACGGCACCAACTGGTCCTCGACCGCCGAGGCCGACTACTACGGCAACTGGTGGGGCGGCAACCTGCGCGGGGTGAAGAACTACCCGGTCAACCTGGGCAACCACATCGTCTACTCGCCGCACGACTACGGCCCGCTGGTGTACGAGCAGCCGTGGTTCCAGAAGCCGTTCGACAAGGCGTCGCTGACCACGGACGTGTGGCAGCCGAACTGGCTGTACATCCACACCGAGAACACCGCGCCGCTGCTGGTCGGTGAGTGGGGCGGTCGCCTCGGGCAGGACGCGCGCCAGGACAAGTGGATGTACGCCCTGCGCGACACCATCATCGAGAAGCGCATCAGCCAGACGTTCTGGGTGCTCAACCCCAACTCCGGCGACACCGGCGGCCTGCTGCTGGACGACTGGAAGACCTGGGACGAGGCCAAGTACGCGATGCTGAAGCCGGCGCTGTGGTCCTACCAGAACAAGTTCGTCGGCCTCGACCACACCGTCAAGCTCGGCACCAACGGCCTGAGCCTCAACGACCGCTACGGCGGCACCTCGGACACCGTTGCGCCGTCGGTCCCGGCGGGCCTCACCGTCGCCGGCACCACCGGCACGAGCGTCTCGCTGACCTGGACCGCCTCGACGGACAACAGCGGCACCGTCGCCGGCTACGACATCTACCGCGGCGCCACCAAGGTCGGCACCTCGGCCACCCCGTCCTTCACGGACACCGGTCTCGCGCAGAGCACCACGTACAGCTACACCGTGCGGGCCTTCGACGCGGCCGGCAACGTCTCCGCGGCCTCGGCCGCCCGCACCGCTACCACCACCAGCACGCCGGTCGACACCACCCCGCCGTCGGTCCCGGCCGGGCTCGCCGTCGCCGGCACCACGACCAGCAGCGTCTCGCTCTCGTGGGCGGCGTCGACCGACAACAGCGGCTCGGTCGCCGGCTACGACGTGTACCGCGGCACCACGAAGGTCGGCAGCCCGTCCGGCACGTCCTATGTGGACACCGGGCTGGCGGCGAACACCACCTACAGCTACACCGTGCGGGCCCGTGACGCGGCCGGCAACGTCTCGGCCGCCTCGGCCGCGGTGAGTGGCACGACCGCCGCCAACCCGACCGGGGTCGTGCGGGTGCAGTACCGCAACAACAGCGTCCCGACCAACGACCAGGAGATCAAGCCCGGGCTCCAGGTCGTCAACGGCGGCACCACCGCGCTCGCGCTGAACACCGTCGCGGTGCGGTACTACTTCACCCGCGACGGCGGCAGCTACGCCATCTGGTGTGACTGGGCCGTCGTCGGCTGCGGCAACCTCACGACCCGGGTCGTGAACCTGCCGTCCGCGGTCAACGGCGCCGACGCGTACATCGAGGTCACCTTCACCGGTGGCACCGTGGCGCCCGGCGGCAACACCGGCGAGATCCAGCTGCGGGTCAGCCGGACCGACTGGCAGCCGGTCAACGAGGCCAACGACTACAGCCGCGGCACCGGGACGTCCTTCGCGGACGCCGCCACCGTGCCGGCGTTCATCGGCGGGTCGCTCGCCTGGGGCGTCGTCCCGGCATAAGGGTGGGTCCGGCCCCCGGACGGGTGACGCGTCACCCGTCCGGGGCTTCCGCGAAAGTCGTACCAATCCGATCACTGGGGGCGCTGTTCGCCGCGCTGGTCGTCCCCGCCGCCGGTCCGGTCGTCGGCGTCGGCGGCGTCATCATCGACGCCACCCCGACGCCGGTGAAGGAGTGGGCGGTGCGCACCTTCGGCACCAACGACAAGCCGCTGCTCCTGACCGGGATCGCGGCCGGGCTGGTCGTCTTCGCCGCGGTCGTGGGCGTGCTCGGGCTGCGCCGGCGGGTCTACGGGCTCGCCGGCGCCGCGCTCCTCGGGCTCGCCGGGGCGGCCGCCGCGGCCAGCCGCCCGGCCGCCGGTCTGCTGGACGGCCTGCCGTCCCTGCTCGGCGGCGCGGTCGCGGCCGGCGCGCTGCTCGTGCTGCTGGTGCGGCTCGTGCCGCCGACCGCCGCGCCGGCCGGGCCGGGCCGCATCGGACGTCCTCCCCGGCTGCTGGATCGGCGCGCGTTCATCGGTGCCGCCGCCGTCGTCGGGGCCGGCGCAACCGTTGCCGGGGCGGGGGCCGCCGCCCTGCACGCCGCCGGGCGCCGCGCCGCCGACCGGTCCCGGGAGTCGATCCGGCTCCCCGCCCCGGCGTCCGCCGCGCCGCCGCTGCCGGCCGGTTTCCTCACCGCGAACCGCGACTTCTACCGCGTCGACACCGCCCTCACCGTGCCCCGCGTCGACGTCGGCGGCTGGCGGCTCCGGGTCAGGGGCATGGTCGACCGCCCGCTCGAACTGTCCTTCGACGACCTGCTCCGCCGCCCGCTGATCGAGCGGGACGTCACGCTCAACTGCGTCTCCAACGAGGTCGGCGGACCGTACGTGGGAACGGCCCGGTGGCTCGGCGTGCACCTGGCGGAGCTGCTGCGGGAGGCCCGGGTGCGGCCGGGGGCGGACCAGGTGGTGGCGCGATCCGTGGACGGCATGACGATCGGCACCCCGCTGTCCGTGGTGCTCGACGGGCGCGACGCCATGCTGTGCGTCGGCATGAACGGCGAGCCCGCTTTCCCGGTGCGCATGCTCACCCCCGGCCTGTACGGCTACGCGGGCGCCTGCAAATGGGTGACGGAGCTCGAGCTGACGACGTTTCCGGCGTGCGACGCGTACTGGGTGCAGCGCGGCTGGGCCGCCCACGGGCCGGTGAAGACCGCGTCCCGGATCGACCGGCCGTTGCCGTTCGCCCGGCCGGCCGCCGGCCCGGTCCCGGTCGCCGGTGTCGCGTGGGCCCAGGGGCGCGGCATCGCCGCCGTCGAGGTGCAGGTCGACGACGGGCCGTGGCAGGCCGCCACCGTGCTTCCGGCACCGACGAACGACACCTGGGTGCAGTGGCGCCTCGACTGGGCCGCGACGCCCGGCAACCACCTGCTGCGGGTGCGGGCCACCGACAAGACCGGCGCCGTGCAGACGCCGGACCGGGCCACGCCGTTCCCCGACGGGGCGACCGGCTGGCACTCCGTCAGCGTGACGGTGGTCTAGCGCCGCTCCTCGGATGCGTGACGGTGGTTCAGTACCGGTCCTCGGATGCGTGACGGTGGTTCAGTACCGCTCCTCGTATGCCTGCCGGGATCCGCAGACCGAGGCGCGGCTGCACGAGCAGCGCGACCCGTCGGCGTCCATCCGCACGGTGACGGAGTCGCGCGGCACGCTGTGCCCGACGACCCGGCCCTCGCCCTCGGGCGTGGTCACCCGCGTGCCGACGGCCGGGGCGGTGGCCTGGAACGCCTGGTACAGCGGATGTTCGTATTTCAGGCAGCACATGAGCCGGCCGCAGGCGCCGGAGATGCGCAGCGGGTTGAGCGGCAGGTCCTGGTCCTTCGCCATCCGGATGGTGACCGGTTCGAAGTCATTGAGGAACGTCGCGCAGCACAGGTCCCGCCCGCACGAGCCGATGCCGCCCTGCACCCGGGCGCTGTCGCGGGCCGACAGCTGGCGCAGCTCCACCCGGCAGTGCAGCGTGGCGCCCAGATCCCGGACCAGCGACCGGAAATCCACCCGATGGGGTGCGGTGAAGTAGATGGTGGTGCGCGCACCCTGCCCGCCGGAGCCGTCCAGCACGTGGTCCACCGCGACGACCTTCATCGGCAGCTCGTGATCGCGGATCAGCTTCTTCGCGGCGACCTTGGCCTCGGCCTTGCGCTTGCGCAGCAGCTCGTCGCGGCGCAGGTCGTCGTCGGCGGCCATGGCGACCAGGCGCGGAAAGCCCTCGGTCTCCTCGCTCACCCATTGCGCGGCCCACACGCACTCCGCGACCTCGGGCCCGTCGTCGGTCGGCACCAGCACCCGATCGCCCACTCCCGGGCGAAACTCGCCGGGGTCGAAGTAGAACAGCCGCCCGTAGCGATTGAAGCTCACCGCGCACAGCATGCCCATGGGTGCACAGTAACGCGGACCACTGGCAGTTCTATATGGCCTGCGGCTATCGCCCTTTAAAGTCCAATTTGGCTCTTTTGGGGGATCCCGTAGCTATTCCAACTACTTCGTCGTTACTAGTGCGGATGAGCCCGCTACGTGGGCCGTAACTCCGGCCGGAAAGGGCTCGTTGGGGGCAGCAGTGGCACGCCCCCTGGCGGGCTACCCCCGTACTCCCGGTCTCGGAGGACCTCAAGCATGACGTCTCCTGTTGCTTCCGCACGCCCAAAAACAGCCCGGACCCTCGCCGCCCTCGCCGCAACGGCGATCGTCGGAGCGCTGAGCCCGGTCGCGTTAGCGGCACCCGCGGTGGCGGCACCGGCCGACGCGGCCTGCCCAGAGGGCTTCGGTGCCACCGCCGCCAGCAACACCCTGGCGCTGGGCCGGATCGACCTGCGTGCCATCGGCCTGTCCAGCACGGTGCTGCCCGAACTCCGGGTCGCCACCACCCACTCCGGCGTCGCCGGAGGCACCCTGCGGGCCGCCGCCGACGCCCGCTACCTGCGCAGCAGCGGCGACCTGCCGGCCGGGGTGCTCGGGCCGCGGGCGTACCAGCAGGCGCCGCCCTCGAACGACCAGCCCGACGTGGTGAACGTCGCCGGCGTCGACCTCGGCGCGCTGCGCCTGGGCACCGGCGGCCTGCGCGCCCAGGCCTCGTGGAAGAACGCCGGCCGCTGCACCACCGCCGACGGCCCGCGGGCCGCCTCCTCCGCGACGCTCGCCGGGATCACCGTCCTGCCGGGCCGTAACGGCCGCGCCCTGCTGCGCATCAACGCCGTCGAGAGCGCCACCGTCACCGGTGTCGGCTCGGCCGGCGGCCGGCCCGCCGCGACCGCCGCCGCGACCGGTGGCATCGCCGACTTCAAGCTCCTGGACAACGGCCCGTCCGCCATCGGGGTCCGGGTGATCAGCCCGCCGTCGCTGCACGTCCTCGCCGGCGCCAAGAAGACCGTCGACTACACCGCTCCCGTCCTCGAGATCACGATCCCCGGCCAGGCGCCGGTCCGCGTGTCGTCCGCCGGCTCCCACGTCGACGTGGTCGTGCCCGTCGACGCCGCGAGCACCGAGGCCGCCACCGACCTGGCCCGCACCGAGAACCTCCCGCTCCTCGGCGGCCTGTCACTCATCGACCTGCTGACCGGCATCACCAGCGCGGTCTCCGGCACGGTCGGCGGCGTGGTCTCCGGCGCCGGCGCCGTCCTGCCGGGCGTCGACCTGCCCGATCTGCTCGGCTCCCTGCCCGGCCTGCCGGCCGTGGGTGGCCTGCTCGGCGCCGGCGGTGCACCCTCCTCGGCCGCCACGGAGAGTTCCTCGACGCACGGATCGAGCCGGGTCGTGGTGCTGCGGGTCGAGCTGGGTTCGGTCGAGAAGCAGTTCAGCTCGACGGGCGTCTACGCGAAGGCGGCCTCGGTGCGCGTGAAGCTCATCTCCCGCAACACGTGGAAGTCCAGCGGCGGCTACGGCCACGGCGACTCCGGCCCGGCCGACCAGACCTCGCTGATCGACCTGGGCATCTGCACCCTGGAGACGGCCGCCGCGGCCCCGAAGGCGCCCGCCGGCTCCACCACCGCCCCCGGCGACGACGACTCCGACGACGACTCCGACGGCGGTTATGGTCCCGGCGACGACGATGACGACGACGGCTACGGTCACCACGGCGGCGGCGGCACGGGTGGCACCGGCGGCGGTGGCAACACCAGCGGCGGCGGCCTCCCGGTCACCGGCAACAACGTGGCCCTGATGCTCGGCGGCGGCGTCCTGCTCGTCGTGGGCGGCCGGCTCCTGCAGATCCTGGCCCGCCGCAGGGCCGCCTGAGAGACCCCTTCGTCGCCCGTGCAGCGCGCCTCGTCGTAGGCCGCGCTGCCCGGGCGGCGCTGTCTGCCGGTCCTGGGCCTGAAGGGTCAGGCGGCCAGGGTGACCTGCTGCTTGCGCAGCTCGGCGGCGAACTGACCGGCGGCGGTGGCGAGGCGCTCCGCGCCCAGGATGGCCTGTTCCCAGGTGCCGCACAGGCCGGAGCCGAACTCGATCTGCACGTCGCCATCGTCGACCAGGAGGATCGCGTCGCCCTCGTCCTCGGTGATGACGGTGCGGATGGCGCGGAGGTCGAGGGTGACGATGGGGAAGAGGTCGTCGTCCATGGCTGTCTCCGATCTGCCGGGTGAGGCCGGGGCTTCAGCCGCGGGTAGATCCGGTCCAGGCCGGGTAGTCCCAGCTGAGGCCGAGCGGTCCGGATGGGGAAGGTGGGGTGCGACGCCGCGCGGCTCGCAGCGTCGTGGAACGGCGCCGCACCCCGGATTGGGTGGCGCGAAACCGGACCGCCCAGCCCGGTCCCGCGCCTGGCGCCAACTCTAACCCAATAGCCATAAGGCCACCACCCCTGTAGCCGATAGAACTTCATATGGTCGCGGTCATGATCTCCCGGAGTTCGGGCCTGGCTCTCTATCTGCAGGTCGCGGACGCGATACGGCAGAAGATCATCAGTGGTGAAATGGCTCCGGGGAGCCTGTTGCCCTCGGAGAAGTACCTGGCTGAGGAGTACGACGTCGGCCGGGACACGATCCGTGACGCCATGGCGTATCTGCGCGGTGAGGGCCTCGTCGAGAGCAAGCGCGGATACCGCAGCCGGGTGCGGGCCAACGCGCCGCGCGAGCGGGTCTGGCTGCATCAGGGTGAGGTCGTCTCGGCCCGGATGCCCACGCCGCAGGAGAAGAAGGATCACGGCCTCGGCGACGGGGTGCCCGTGCTGGTGGTCGGCGACAAGACCTACCCGGCGGACCGCTTCGAGTTCGGCCGCGAGTAGCGCGAGGAGACGGACGGCCGGGTAGACGGCCGGCCGGGTGAACGGTCAGCCGCGTGGACGGCTGGCCGTGGGTTGGTTGCGTGTGAGGCGAAACGACAGTAATGCTCATCACCCGTAAATAGGTTGGTGAACCCTGCCCCGGGAACCGATGCTTGTGGCAAGCAAGTATCTGGGATGGGGAGCGGGAAGCTGTGGACGACGACACCGAGTACGCCGCCATCGGGCGGCAGGTGGGGCGGTTCATCCGTCTCTCGGAACGGTTGTTCGCCACGCTCAAGTGGAGTGACGCAGGCCGTGGCCTGGAGCGCCCCGCCTACATGCTGCTGAGCCGGATCGCGGTCGACGGCCCGTTCCGGCTGTCGGCCCTCGCCACCGACGTCGCGCTGGACCTTTCCACGGTCAGCCGGCAGGTGGGCGCGCTGGAGGCGGCGGGACTGGTGCGCCGGGCGACGGACCCGAGCGACCGCCGGGCCAGCCTGGTGGAGGTCACCGACGTGGGGCGGGACGTGTTCGAGGAGAACCGGGCCCGCTGGATCGCCACGTGGCAGGAACTGCTCGCCGGGTGGACCCCCGAGGAACGTCAGATCTTCGCGACCCTCTTCACGCAACTCAACCAATCGCTTGCCGAAAGGCTGCCAGGAGCCGAACGGCAGCCAGGAACCACCTCCGAAAGGGACGCTCGATGACCACCGTCGCGCCGCCGGAACAGGCCCGGCCGCAACTCGCCCACCGGCAGATCATGCTGTTGATGGGCGGCCTCATGACCGGGATGCTGCTCGCCGCGCTCGACCAGACCATCGTGGGCACCGCGTTGCCGACGATCGTCGGTGAACTCGGTGGACTCGACCACTACTCGTGGGTCGTCACGGCCTATCTGCTCGCCTCGACCGCGTCGACCCCGCTGTACGGCAAGATCAGCGACCTCTACGGCCGCCGTCCGGTCCTGCTGTTCGCCATCTCGACGTTCCTGGTCGGCTCGCTGCTGGCCGGTATGTCGCAGGACATGACCCAGCTCATCGCCACCCGCGCCCTGCAGGGCATCGGTGCCGGTGGCCTCATGACGCTCGCGTTCACCATCGTGTCGGACGTCGTGGCGCCGCGGGAGCGGGCCCGGTATCAGGGCCTCTTCGGTGCGGTGTTCGGCATCTCCTCGGTGGCCGGGCCGCTCGTCGGTGGCTACTTCGCCGAGACGGACTGGCGCTGGATCTTCTACATCAACGTTCCGCTGGGCATTTTCGCGCTGTACGTGTGCAGCCGGGTCCTGCGGCTCGTCCCGCACACCCGCCGGGACCACAAGATCGACTACCTGGGTGCGACGCTCATGGTCGCGGCGGTCAGCTCCTGGCTGCTCGCGCTGTCGTGGGGCGGCAACGAGTACGCCTGGGGCTCCGTCCAGATCCTCGGCCTGCTGGCCGCGGGTGCGGTGCTGACCGCGCTGTTCATCGTCGCCGAGGGGCGCGCCGAGGAGCCGATCCTGCCGCTGCGCCTGTTCAAGCGGGCGACGTTCTCCCTGGCGAACACCGCGACGTTCATCCTGGGCTTCGCGATGTTCGGCTCGATCATCTACGTGCCGCTGTACCTGCAGATCGTGAAGGGCGCCTCGCCGACCCGCTCCGGCCTGCTGATGCTGCCGATGATGGCGGGCGTCATCGTGACCTCGATCCTCGCCGGCCGGGCGATCAGCAAGATCGGCCGGTACAAGTGGTTCCCCGTCGCCGGCACCGTGATCATGGGCTCCGGGCTGCTGCTGTTCACCACGCTGCAGGTCAACACGCCGCTGTGGCAGGCGTTCATCTACATGACCGTGATCGGCGTCGGCCTCGGCATGGCGATGCAGCCGCTCATCCTCGCGGTGCAGAACGCGCTCGAACTGCGCGACATGGGCGCGGGCACCAGTGCGGCCACGTTCTTCCGGTCGCTGGGCGGCTCGGTCGGCGTCGCGGCGCTCGGCGCGCTGATGAACAGCAAGCTGAGCGAGCAGATGACCGGCAACATGTCCGGCGTGTCGATCAACTCGCCGGCGCAGGTCCGCAAGCTGCCGCCGCAGGTCCTGGACGCGGTCGAGCACGTGTTCGTCAACGCGCTGCACCCGGTGTTCCTCGCCGCGGGGATCGTCGCCTTCGTCGGCGCGGTGATCACGCTCGCGCTGCCGGACAAGCCGCTGCAGGGCGGCACCGGCCCGGCCGAGGCGGCGACCGAGGAGGACGCGGCCGCCGAGATGGAAGCCAAGGCGGCTGCCTTCTAAGACGGCGAGGCCTTCTGGCTTCTAGGAGGTCAAGGCCCTTCTAGAAGCCAGGGCCCGTTGAGGACGCCAAGGCCCTTCTAGGAAGCCGCGGCGGTTGCCTCTAGGGGCATACAGAACCGCGTCGTGTCGGCACGCTGCTTTATCGACACTAGCACATCCGAAAAAAGAATCTTTCGGTGCGCGGCCCTGCCGACGGAACACTCAGGAACCCCGGAGCTACTCACCAGTAGCCCCGGGGTTCCTTTGTGAGCCACGGCACATTAGCGTGCAGTGCATGCGCAGCACGATGATGCAGACACCCCTGCTGATCTCCCGAATTCTGCAGCACGGAGCCACCGTCCACGGCGACTCGGAGGTCGTCACCTGGACCGGCGCCGAGGCTGGTGCGAGACATACGCCATACGCCGAGGTGGGCCGCCAGGCCGCCCGTCTCGCCCACGCCCTCCGCGACGACCTCGGCGTCACCGGCGACGAGCGCGTCGGCACGCTGATGTGGAACAACGCCGAGCACCTGATCGCGTACCTGGCCGTGCCGAGCATGGGTGCCGTGCTGCACACGCTCAACCTGCGGCTCTTCCCCGAGCAGCTGATCTACATCGCCAACCACGCCGAGGACCGGGTCGTCATCGTCGACTCGACGCTGATCCCGCTGCTCGCCGGCGTCCTGCCGCACCTGAGCACGATCCGCCACATCGTGGTCGTCGGCGACGGCGACGTGTCGAAGCTGCAGAAGGACGGCGTCGACGTGCATCGCTGGGACACCCTGCTGGCGGGGAAGTCCGACGTCTACGACTGGCCCGCCGTGGACGAGAACGACGCCGCCGCCCTCTGCTACACCAGCGGCACGACCGGCAACCCGAAGGGCGTCGCCTACTCCCACCGCTCCATCTACCTCCACTCGATGGAGGTCTGCATGGCGGAGAGCTTCGGTCTCGGGCCCAAGGTCCGTGACCTGTGCATCGTGCCGATGTTCCACGCGATGGCGTGGGGCCTGCCCTACGCGGCGCTGATGAGCGGCGCATCGTTGATCATGCCGGACCGGTTCCTGCAGGCCGCGCCGCTCGCCCAGATGATCGCGGCGGAGAAGCCGACGTTCGCCGGCGCCGTGCCGACGATCTTCACCGACCTGCTGGCGTACCTGGACGCCAACCCGACCGACACGTCCTCGCTGAAGGAGGTCGTGATCGGCGGGTCCGCCTGCCCGCCGGCGCTGATGCACGCGTTCTCCGAGCGCCACGGCATCGAGGTCATCCACGCCTGGGGCATGACGGAGATGTCGCCGCTGGGGTCCGTCGCCCGCGAGCCGGTCGGCGTCGAAGGGCCGGAGGCGTGGGCGTACCGCTACACCCAGGGCCGCATCCCGGCCGGCGTCGAGGGCCGCATCGTCGGGCCCGCCGGCGAGGTCATGCCCAACGACGGCAAGGCCGTGGGGGAGCTGCAGGTCCGGGGCCCGTGGATCACCGCGCAGTACATCGGCGAGGACGGCCCGGACCCGGAGAAGTTCGAGGACGGCTGGCTGAGGACCGGCGACGTCGGCACCCTCTCGCCCAACGGATTCCTCACCCTCACCGACCGCGCCAAGGACGTGATCAAGTCCGGCGGCGAGTGGATCAGCTCCGTCGACCTCGAGAACGCGCTCATGGCGCATCCGGCCGTGTTGGAGGCGTGTGTCGTGGGTGTGCCGGATGACAAGTGGGGCGAACGTCCCCTCGCCACGATCGTGCTGAAGGAGGGCGCGACCGCCGACGCCGGGAAGCTGCGCGAGTTCCTCGGGGACAAGGTGGCCAGGTGGCAGCTGCCGGAGCGCTGGTCGTTCATCGAGGCGGTGCCGAAGACCAGCGTCGGCAAGTTCGACAAGAAGCGCGTCCGGGCCAGCTATGCGGACGGCGGCCTCGAGGTGGTACAGATCAACGGGTGAACCGGCCGGCGAAGATCGCGCTCCTCGTCGCGGGCGCGGTGCTCGCCTGCGTGCTCGCTGTCTGTGGGGTGGGCCTGGCACTGCGTGACTGGGTGCCGGGCCTCGCCGGGTGCGAGGACGTGAACAAGCCGACGAAGGGCCCCGTCATCACCCAGAAGGTCCGCATCGAGCAGATGTGGCCGCAGCTCGCGCCGATCCAGCAGGTGCACTGGCAGGAGCACGAGGCCAGGGCCCGGTCCTGCCCGGAGATCGGGCCGATGGACTACGTCATGGACGGCTTCGCCGTGATCACCGCGGAGCGGGCCGGGGCGCTGCCGGCGACCACGCCGGCGGAGCTGGCGGAGGTGCCGGAGGACCTGCGGCCATTCGCCCCCGCCGACCCGCACTGGCTCAAGGTCGACGGGACCGTGCTGCTCCTGGACAAGGCGTCGTCGACGGTCTACTTCACCCGCACCTCCGACTAGGCGGACTTTCCTCGCCTTCCGTTTAGGCGGATTTCCTCGCCTTCGCAGGGGTGGCCTTCTTCTCCGGCGCGGTGGCCTTCTTGGCGGCAGCGGCGGTGGTCTTCTTCGCCGCGGCCCGCTTGATCGGCGTCGCGGCCGCGTCCTCGTCGCTGTCGTCCTTCGCCGCGGTGGTCTTCTTCGCGGCCGTCGCCGCCGTCGCCTTCTTCGCCGGGGCCGGCGTCGCCTCGCCACGGGCGGCCTTGGCCCGCTCCACCGACGCGCGCAGCGCCGCCATCAGGTCGACCGCCGCGGCCGGCGCCTCCTCGGTCTCCTCCGGCTGCACGACCTCCCGGCCGGCCACCTTCGCGTCGATGACCTCCTGCAACGCCTCGCGGTAGTTGTCCGTGTACGTCGCCGGGTCGAAGTCGGCGGCCATCGACTCGATCAGCGAGCCGGCCATCGCCAGCTCCGCCGGGCGCGCCGACACGTCCTCGTCGAGGATGTCGAACTTCGCCGCGCGGATCTCGTCCGGCCAGAGCATCGTGTTGAGGACCAGCACGTCCTCGCGGACCCGCAGCGTGGCCAGCTGCTCCCGTTGCCGCAGCGCCACCTTCACGATCGCGACCCGCTCCGTGTTGGTGAGCGCGTCGCGCAGCAGTGCGTACGGCTTCGCGGCGGTCTTGTCGGGCTCCAGGTAGTACGCCTTGTTGTAGAGGATCGGGTCGACCTGCTCGGCCGGCACGAACTCCAGCACCTCGATCGCCCGGCTCGTGGTCAGCGGCAGATCCGCGAAGTCGTCGTCGGTGAGGACGACCATCTCGCCGCCGCCCAGGTCGTAGCCCTTGGCGATGTCGTCGTAGCTGACCTCCTCGCCGTCGATCGAGCAGACCCGCTTGTACTTGATCCGTCCGCCGTCGTCGCGGTGGACCTGGTGGAAGCGGATGTCCTTCTCCTCCGTCGCCGAGTACAGGCGGACGGCGATCGACACGAGCCCGAAGGAGACCGCGCCTTTCCAGATCGCGCGCATTGAGATCCTTTCCCCACCGTGTTGACCTGTGTTGACCTCTGACAACCAGAATCGCATCGAATCGAGGTGCACGCGAGGAAGTCGGCGGCGAACTATCGTGAGGGGATGGGGACCGGCCCGCCGGCACCGATGCTCGCCTCGACCGGCCCGCTACCGTCCGGGCCGGGCTGGGCGTATGAGTTCAAATGGGATGGTATCCGAGCGATCGCGATCATCAGCGGCGGCGCGACCCGCCTCTACGCGCGCAGCGGGGTCGAGGTGACGGCCGCCTATCCGGAGCTCGCCAGGATCGGCGAAGGCCTCGACGACACCGTCCTCGACGGCGAGGTCGTGACCATGGACGAGTCCGGGCGTCCCTCGTTTCAGCTGCTCGCCGAGCGGATGCACGTGCGCGAGCCGGCCAGGGCGGCCCGTCTGGCCGTCGCGCTGCCGGTCTCGTATCTCGCGTTCGACGTGCTGAGGGCCGCAGGCCGGGATGTGCAGGCTTCGTCGTACACCATCCGCCGCGAAGTGCTCGAAGGACTGTCGCTGGGGCCTCGGGCCGTCATCCCGCCGTCGTTCGACGACGGGCCGGCGACTGTGACCGCCAGCCGCGACAACGCGCTGGAAGGCGTCGTCGCCAAGCGGGTCGGCTCGCACTACCAGCCCGGCCTGCGTTCACCGGACTGGGTGAAGGTCAAACTGGAGGAGAGCTGCGAGTTCGTCGTCGGCGGCTGGCGGCCCGGCAAGCGCGCCCTCGGCGCCCTGCTGGTCGGCGTCCCCGTTGCCGACGGCCTCACGTTCCGCGGCCGGGTCGGCGGCGGGATCTCCAGCGCCGCCGAACGCGCGCTCCTCGACGCGCTGCGGGACCTGTCGATCTCGCAGTCGCCGTTCGCCGGCACCGTGCCGCGCGAGGACGCCCGCGGCGCGGTCTGGGTCGAGCCGCGGCTGGTGGTCGAGGTGAAGTTCAGCCACCGTACCCGCGACGGGCGGCTGCGCTTCCCCCGGTTCCTGCGCATCCGGCCGGACCTGACGCCATCGGACGTGCACGATGCCTGACAAGATCCGCGTCGAGGTCGAGGGCAGGCACCTCGACCTGACCAACCTCGACAAGGTGCTCTACCCGCAGGCCGGCTTCACCAAGGGTGAGGTCATCGACTACTACACCCGCATCTCGCCGGTCCTCCTGCCGCACCTCGCCGGTCGGCCGCTGACCCGCATCCGCTACCCGAACGGCGTCGACGGCAACAGCTTCTTCGAGAAGAACGCGCCGGCCGGTACCCCCGACTGGGTGCGAACCGTCCGGTTGCCGGTGCCCGGCTCCAGCCGTGGCCGCGAGACCATCGACTTCATCGTGGTCGAGGAGCTGGCCACCCTGGTCTGGCTGGCGAACCTCGCCGCGCTGGAGCTGCACACCCCGCAGTGGCGGGTCTCCGCCGACGGCACCGTGCTCAACCCTGACCTGCTGGTCATCGACCTCGACCCGGGCCCGCCGGCCGGCCTCCCGGCGTGTTTCGAGGTCGCCCAGCTGGTCCGGGACCGGCTCGCCGACGACGGGCTGGACCTCCAGCCGAAGACCTCCGGGCGCAAGGGCATGCAACTGGTGGCGGAGCTGCCCGGGGACGAGACGGCCGACGAGATCAGCGCGTACGTGAAGGACGTCGCCGGCGAGCTGGCCCGCCGCCGGCCCGACCTGATCGTGGCGCGGATGGCCCGGCAGCTGCGGCCCGGCAAGGTCTTCATCGACTGGAGCCAGAACAACGCGTTCAAGACGACGGTGGCGCCCTACTCGCTGCGCGCGGGCGCGCTGCCGACCGTGTCCGCGCCGCTGACCTGGGAGGAGGTCGGCGAGGGCACGTTGACCGTCGCCGACCTCACGTCCTCCGTGGTGCTCGACCGCGTCGCGGGGCGTGGTTCTTCGTAGTGCTCAGCTTTCCGTGGTGTTCAGGCGCGTCGCAGGGCGCTGAGCAGGCGGTCGATGTGCTCCTCGGTGGTGCCCAGGCCGAAGCTGGCCCGCACCGCGTGGGCCGGCGCGGTGGCCCCGGGGTCGAGCCGGGCGGTCGCCTCGGCGAGGAGCCGCCGAGTCAGCGGGTGCGCGCAGAACAGCCCGGCCCGCACCCCGATGCCGTGGTCCCGGCCGAGGCGGGTGGCCAGCTCACCGGGCTCCTCGCCGAGCACCGCGAACGACACGATCCCGACCCGCTCCGCGTCCGCGTCGAAGAGGCGCAGCTCCTCGACGTGCGGCAGGTCGGCCAGGCCGTCCCGGAGCCGCTTGACCAGGGCCCGCTCGTGGGCGTGATCGGCGTCCGCGAGCGCCCGGCAGGCGGTGGCGATCGCGACCGCGCCGAGCAGGTTGGGCGTGCCGGCCTCGTGCCTCGCCGGCCCGGTCGTCCAGTTGACGCCCAGGTCGCTGCCCACGTTGGCGCTGGCCCCGCCGCCGGCCAGGTACGGCTCCGCGGCGTCCAGCCAGTCCGCGCGGCCGGCGAGGACACCGGCGCCGAACGGTGCGTACACCTTGTGCCCGGAGAACGCGACATAGTCCGCGCCCAGCGCCGCCAGGTCGACCGGGGCGTGCGGGGCGAGCTGCGCCGCGTCGACCGCGATCCGGGCGCCGAAGCGGTGCGCCACCTCGGCGAGGGCGGCCACCGGCCACACCTCACCGGTCACGTTGCTCGCCGCGGTCACGCTCACCAGGCCGCAGCGCTGCCGGCTGAGCGCCCGCTCCAGCGCCGCCACGGCCTCCTGCGGCGAGCGGGGCGCGTCGAGGTGCACCGTGCGCCGCCACGGCAGCAGGTTGGCGTGGTGCTCCGCGTCGAAGGTGAGCACCGTCGTGTCCCCGGGCAGTGCCCGGGCGAGGAGGTTGAGCGCGTCGGTGGTGTTGCGGGTGAAGACGACGGTGTCGCCGTCCCGGGCGCCGAGGAAGTCCGCGACCGTCTCCCTGGCCTGCTCGTATTCGCGGGTGCACCGCTCCGACAGCGCGCCGGCGCCGCGGTGGACGCTGCCGTAGAACGGCAGGAGCTCGGCGACCGCGTCGGCGACGGCCCGCAGGCACGGGGCGGTCGCGGCGACGTCGAGATTGGCGAAGTCGACACTGCGGCCGTCGCGCAGCTTCACGTCACCGGGGGACAGGATCGTGGACATGGCAGAGCCCTCCGCTCGCGCTTGCCCGGGCACACCGCGTGCCGAGCCGTGTCATCACCCGGGGCACCCCGCCGCGAACGCGAGGGTTGCCGGCCAGCAAGCCGGGGCTGTGCGCTGGCACTCATGACCTGCGCCCACCGTAGCGCGGATAAGGTTGGTCCATGACCGAACTCCCGCCGAGTGGGACGCCATCGGAGCCCGGCCGGCACGACGAGCGCGCTGCGCCTCCGCCCGGTGACGGGGAGTTTCCGCAGCGGTCACCATGGGCGGCGCCGCTGGCGGGGTCGCCTGATGTTTCGCCCGGTTACCAGCCCGGATATCAGGTGACGTTCGGTAAGCCCGAGTCGTCGGACCCGCCCCGGTCCGGGGCGCCGTCCGGGCAGCCGTCCGGGGTGGGGGTGCCGTCCGGGCAGCCGGGCTGGAACGCGGCCGCCTCGGATGTCGTGCCCAACGTGACCGAGAATGCCGCGCCCAACACCGGCGAGCAGCGCTATCCCACCGCGGCCCTCGCCCTGGCCGCCGCGCCGCCCGCCAAGCGCTCCGACCGCCGCCGCCTCTGGACCCTCATCGGCGTCAGCAGCTGCATCGCGGCATGTGGCGTGGCGTTGCTGGCGTTCTTCGGGTTCAGCGGCGGCTGGACCGCCCTCGTCATCGGCGTCAGCGCCGCGATCATCCCGGTGCCGCTGCTCGTGTCATGTTTCCTCTGGCTGGACCGGTACGAGCCGGAGCCCGTCAGATATCTGGTCTTCGTCTTCGGCTGGGGCGCCTGCGTGGCGACGGCCGTCGCGCTGGTGGTCAACACCAGCGGCGCGGTGCTCGCCGACAAGCTGGGGCTGTCCGAGTCGATCGTCGCGGTGCTGGTGGCGCCCCTGATCGAGGAGAGCATGAAGGCGCTCGGGCCGGTGCTGCTGTTCTGGCGCCGGCCGCGGGCGTTCTCCGGCCTGATCGACGGCATCGTCTACTGCGGAATGTCCGCGACCGGCTTCGCGATGGTCGAGAACATCCTGTACCTGGGGATCAAGGGCTACGCCGACAACGCCGAGTCCGACGGCCCGGTGAGCGGCGCGGTCGCCCTGGTCGGCATCTTCGTCGTGCGCATCCTCATGACCGGCTTCGCGCACCCGCTGTTCACCTCGATGACCGGCATCGGGCTCGGCATCGCGTCCCGCAGCTCGACGAAGTCGGTCCGGTGGCTCGCCCCGATCGCCGGCCTGCTGCTCGCCATGCTGCTGCACGGCTCGTGGAACCTCATGTCGGTCGTCGCGTCCGCAAACCCCTGGGTGCTGCTGTACGGGTACTTCGGCGTCATGATGCCGATCTTCCTGTGCATGGTCGGCTTCGCCCTGTGGCAGCGGTCCAACGAGGGCAAACTCACCGAACGGATGCTGACCGAGTACGCGCGGGCCGGCTGGTTCTCCCCGCCGGAGGTGGCCGCCCTGGGCACCCTCGGCCGGCGGCTGTCCGCCCGCCGGTGGGCCCGCCGGGTCGCCGGCGACCCCGGCGCCAAGGCCATGCGGGCGTTCCAGTTCGACGCGACGAAGCTCGCCCTGCTCCGCGACGGCCTGCACCGCGGCCTGGACAACACGCCGTCCCGCCGGATGGAGGCCCTCGCCGAGGAGCGGCACCTGCTCACCTCGCTGGCCGCGTACCGCCAGGTCTTCGTCGGCCGCGATGCGCAGGCACCGCTCGCGGTGTGGGACGGCAGCCGCTACCACATCACGTTCCCCGACGGGATGGTCCGCGTCCTCGACGCCCCGCCGACGCCGGTCGTGCCGGTGCCGGTGGTCGTGCCGCCACCCCCGCCGCCTGTCCCGACGTACGCGGGCTACCCGTACCCCTACAGGTAGCGGCCGGTCTCGTGTCCTGACCGGTCTCGTGTCCTGACCGGTCTCGTGCCTACAGGTAGAGACCGGTTGAGTCGGGCTCGACCCGCCGGGCCGCGACGGCGTGCACGTCACGCTCGCGCAGCAGCACGTAGTCGCGGCCCTGCAGCTCCACCTCGGAGCGGTCCTCCGGGTCGAACAGCACCCGGTCGCCGGACACGATCGAACGCACGTTGGGCCCCACCCCGACGGCCGTCGCCCACGACAGGCGCCGCCCCACCGACGCCGTCGCCGGGATGACGATGCCGGACGCGTGCCGGCGCTCGCCCTCGGCCCCTTCGAGCCGGACGAGCACCCGGTCGTGCAGCAACCGGATCGGCAGGCCCCCGTCCACGTCGGACACGGCGGGCGGAGTGGTGGCCGCCGGGTAACCGGCGGCTGGCTGGGCTGTCACGGTTGCGACGCTACCGCCTGGGTACGTGCGATCGCCGCGGGACCCGGACTACGGTGAAAGCTCCGCTCGCGTCATCTAGGGGGTTCCGTGGGCCGGTTCGATCAGGTACGCGCCAACCTCCGGCGGGCATACGACGAACGACTCGAGAAGGCCCGCCTGGAACGCGAGGCTTCCTCGCTGGTCGAAGAAGAGGTGCCCGTGGTGGAGCCGCCACCGGTCCTCGATCCCGGTCATCCTTCGACGATGAGCCGCGACGACGCCGAGATCCCGCGCGGCCTGCGCCTGACGGCCGCCTGGTCGTGGCGCCTGCTGGTCCTCGTCGCCGCGCTCGCCGTCCTGCTGTGGCTGGTCGGTCGCCTCCGGACCGTCCTCATCCCGTTGAGCATCGCGCTGCTGCTGTCCGCCCTGCTCGCGCCCATGATGGGCTTCCTGCGCCGCCGGGTGAAGCTGCCACCCTCCCTGGCCGCGTTCCTGGTCCTCATCACCGGCCTCGCCGCCGTCGCGGGTGTCCTCACCCTCGTCATCACCGAGTTCGTCGACGGCTTCCCGGCCCTCGCCGACAAGGCCTCCGACGGCGTCAACCAGATCCAGGACTGGCTCACGACCGGCCCCCTGCACCTCAACGGCAGCCAGCTCGACGCCACCTTCGACGCCGCCACGAACTGGCTCAACGACAACCGCGGCAGCCTCACCGACAGCGCCGTCTCCACCGCCACCGCCACCATCGAGTTCTTCGCGCTGCTGCTCCTGGTGCTCTTCGTCACGTTCTTCTTCATGCGCGACGGCCACCGCATCTGGCTCTTCCTCACCGGCGTCCTGCCGACCCCGGCCCGCGACCCCGTCCGCCGCGCCGGCGAGGCCGCCTGGCGCACCCTGGTGGCGTACGTCCGCGCGACCGTGCTCGTCGCCTTCATCGATGCCCTCGGCATCGGCCTGCTGCTGGTCATCATCAACGTCGACTTCTGGTTCCCCCTGGCCACCATGGTCTTCCTGGCCGCCTTCGTCCCCATCATCGGCGCCACCGTCTCCGGCGCCGTGGCCGTCCTGGTCGCCCTCGTCGACGAGGGCCCGATCAGCGCCCTGGTCGTCCTCATCGGCGTCATCGCCGTCCAACAACTCGAAGGCCACGTCCTGCAGCCTCTGATCATGGGCCGCGCCGTCTCCGTGCACCCGCTCGCCGTGATCGTGGCAATCTCAACGGGCGTGGTCCTGGCCGGCATCATCGGCGCTCTGGTGGCCGTGCCGCTGGTCGCGGTCCTGAACACCGGCATCCGCCACCTGGTCCAACACCGCCACGAACCCCCACCCGACTCCGTCATCATCTCCGCCGACTGACACCGTCCACAGCTGACCATCGACCGGCTGAATCGGCGGAAGCATCGGGTGGCAGGAGCGATGGCCGCTGGCCGACATGGTGAGGGATGGCCGCCCGCCTGGACCGGCGCGGTGGTGCATGGCCGGGCGCTGGACCGACCCAGTGGTGGATGGCTGGCTGGCGGGTCGCTGTGCCGGGGCGGCGGAGAGTGGCCACCCGCCTGGACCGAGGCGTGGTGGGGGTCGCGTCCACTGGTGTGGTGCATGGCCTCCGACCTGGCCGTGACTTCGATCACGGTTGCCGGTCATCGCCCGGGGTCGGTGCCGTTGATGGTGGTCGTCCCCCAAGAGCCTGTGACAGCTGCCGGTTGCGGTCCTTGGTGAGGGCAATCCGCTTGGAGTGGATCCGGGTGTCGGTCCTCGGGGCTCGGTGGTTTCGCACAGCCGCTTCTCGGCCGTGCGGTGGTGTAGCTCGGTCCCGGTCCGTGCCGTGTCGAGGTGATGCCAAGCCCGGTCCAGCGCCGTCGAGGGCGTCAACTGACTCTGGAACACCACCGATCAACCAGGTAGATGCGGTTTCCCGCAGTCCGGGAGGCGCGGGCGACACCCGCGCCTGACTCGGGTGATGTATCGAAGTACTTGAAAGACGAGCGACGGTGTGGCAGCACCCGCAACGGGTCAGCTGCCACAGGCTCGCGGGGACGGCCACCACCAGCGGCGCCAACCCCACAAGGATCAGCGCGGCGGCCAGGATCGCCCACCGAATTGGGCGCACGGCGCAGCCCGGCCGGTCGTACACCATCCGAGCGGACGTGGCCCGTGGTGTGGGTGACCGGACGCTGGACCGACGCGATGGTGGATGGCTGGGTGGACGGATTGCTGTGCTGGGGCGGTGGTGGATGACAGGGCGCCGCACCGACATGGCGACGGATGGCCAGATGACCGGCCGACGGGCCAGCGTGGCTACGGGTGACCGGCGCCGCGCCAAACGCAGCGACGAACGATCGACCGCCGCGCCAAACGCGGCGCCGACCGATCGACCGATCGACCGCCGTGCCCAAACGCAGCGCCGAACGACCGGCCGCGCTCAAACGCAGCGCCGACTGACCGGCGGGCTGGTCAGCCGTGTCAGACGCAGCGGCGACCGGCCAGCCGACGGGTAGCCGGGCGCGCGCGGCGAGGAGCGGCCGGCCGAAGCTCCGACGTGGTGACGGACGACCGGCCGCCGGGCTGACGGACCGCGAGAGGGCGGCGGTCGAGTGGTGTGCGGCCGATCGACCGCCGTGCCCATACGCAGCGCCGAACGACCGGCCGCGCTCAAACGCAGCGCCGACTGACCGGCGGGCTGGTCGGCCGCGCCAGACGCAGCGGCGACCGGCCAGCCGACGGGTAGCCGGGCGCGCGCGGCGAGGAGCGGCCGGCCGACGCGCCGACGCGGTGACGGACGACCGGCCGCCGGGCTGACGGACCGCGAGAGGGCGGCGGCCGAGTGGTGTGCGGCCGGCAGTCGGAGCGTTCGGGACGCCGGTGGTCGGTTACGAGTCGGCCAGGCGGCGCAGGGCACCGCGGACCAGGTCGGGCTTGGTCGTGTACCAGAACGGGGGGAGTGAGGCTCGTAGATAGGGGCCGTAGCCGCGGGCGGTTTCCAAGCGGGAGTCCAGGACGGCCACGACGCCCTTGTCGGTGCGGGCTCGGATCAGGCGGCCCACGCCCTGGGCGAGGCGGACCGCTGCGATCGGCACGCTGACCGCGGCGAAGCCTGAGCCGCCGGAGGAGTCGACGGCGGCGGAGCGGGCGGCGGCGAGGGGCTCGTCGGGGCGGGGGAACGGGAGGCGGTCGATGACGACGAGCTGGCAGGCGTCGCCGGGGACGTCGACGCCCTGCCAGAGGGACATGACGCCGAGCAGGCAGCTGTTGCGGTCCTCGCGGAACTTGCGGACCAGGATGGGGAGGGACTCCTCGCCCTGCAGGAGGATCGTGATGCCGGGCGCGCGGGCGCGCAGGACCTCGGCGGCGCGTTCGGCGGCCTTGCGGGAGGAGAAGAGGCCGAGAGTGCGGCCGCCCAGGGCCTGGACGAGCTCGACCAGCTCGTTGGCTGCGGGGTCGGACAGGCCCGAGGTCTGTGGGCGGGGCAGGTGCGCGGCGACGTAGAGGATGCCCTGCTTGGCATAGTCGAAGGGGGAGCCGACGTCCAGGGAGCTCCACGCGAGGTCGGCCTCGTCGCGGGCGGCTGATGCGCGCAGGACCGCGTCGCGGGCGGCCTCGGCCGGTGAGGCGCCGGTGGCGAGCGCGGGCGACGGGGTGGTGACGGGCAGGCCGAGGGAGCGGGCCACGGTGTCGAACTGGCCGCCGAGGGCCAGGGTCGCCGACGTGGCGACGACGGTGCGCTCGTGGAACAGGTGGGTGTTGAGGGTGCCGGCGACGGAGAGGGGGGCGATGACCACCGCGCGGCGGCCGCGGTCGTCGCGCTCGATCCAGGTGACGTCGTGCTCGGAGCCGGAGAGGATCCGCTGGGCGATCTTGGTGAGGTCGCCGACCATCGTCTTGGCCTGTTGCTTGCGGACCGGGTCGGCGTCGTCGGCCTTGACCTCGCCGATGGCGTCGATGGCCTTGCGGCCGCCGCCGTCGAGCAGGGTGAGGGCCTCGCCGAGGACGGGGGGCAGGCCGTCGGTGACCCGGCCGGCGGGGGCGTCGGCGAGCGCGACGGTGAGGGTGTCGCCGGCCTCCATGAGACGGTCGGCGACGTCGTCGTCGACATAGGGGCGGCAGCGGCGGGCGGCCCGCTCCAGCAGCTCGGGCGTGAGCTCGGCCTGCGACGCGGAGCTGACCCGGTCGGCGAGCTCGTGGGCCTCGTCGACGACGAGGAGCTTGTGCGGCGGGATGATCATGCGGCCGCTGAGCATGTCGACGGCGAGGAGGCTGTGGTTGGTGACGACGATGTCGGCCTCACGGGCGCGGGCCCGCGACGCCTCGGCGAAGCACTCCGCGCCATATGGGCAGCGGGCCGCGCCGACGCACTCGCGGGCGGGCATCGAGACGAGCTTCCACGCCGAGTCGTCGACGCCCGGGTCGAGCTCGTCGCGGTCGCCGGTGTCGGTCTCCATCGCCCAGTCGCGGAGGCGCTCGATGTGCTTGCCGAGCCGGCCGGCCTCGCCGAGCCAGCGGGTCGGCTTGGCCTCGCCGACGTCGAAGAGGGCGTCGTCGGGCTCCTCGACGGAGGTGCCTTCGAGGCGGGCCAGGCAGACATAGTGGTGCCGGCCCTTGAGCACGGCGAAGGTCGGGCGGCGCTTCAGCAGCGGCTCGACCGCGTCGGCCAGCCTGGGCAGGTCGTGGTCGACGAGCTGGGACTGCAGCGCAAGGGTGGCCGTGGACACGACCACGGGGCCGTCGACGAGCAGCGACGGCACCAGATAGGCCAGTGACTTGCCGGTGCCGGTGCCGGCCTGCACGAGCAGGTGCTCCTCCCGCTTCGCCGCGTCGGCGATCGCGTCGGCCATCTGCTGCTGGCCGGGGCGCTCCATGCCGCCGGGCACCGCGCCGACGGCGGCGGACAGCAGTTTCGAGGTGGGAAGTGTGGCAGTCACGCCAAGAAGCTACCGCCTCCGTACGACAGAATCCCGCCACCGGGAACACGATCAGTACTGTGAGCGCATGCCAAAAGTGGTCTACCGGAAGTTCGACGGATCGCTGCACTGGAACTACGAGACCAGGCTGCTCGGCGAGGACGACCACGGCATCTGGGTCGGCGCGGACAGCGGCACGGTCGTGCACCGGGGTCCGCGGCGCACCGGCCCGGTCGAGGCGCCGCACGTGCTGCTCTTCCCGCGGCAGGCGTGGTGGACGGCGTGTTTCAACGCCGCGCCGCACCGCACCGAGATCTACTGCGACATCACGACCGTGCCGCACTGGGTCGATGAGACCGAGGTCACGATGATCGACCTGGATCTGGACGTGCGGCGGCGGCGGACGGGCGCGATCGAGCTGCTCGACGAGGACGAGTTCGCCGCGCACCAGGTGAAGTACTCCTACCCGGCCGACGTCATCGCCGAGGCACAGGCCAGCGCCGACTGGCTCTTCGGCGCTGTCACGCAGCGGATCGAGCCGTTCGGCCAGAAGTACCTCGAATGGCTAGAGCTCGTCCAGTGACAGTGGTGGCACCTTCGCCGGGTTCAGCTGGTTGTAGATGCCGGTGATGAGTCCGGCGGGAGAGATCGCGAGGCTGGCGATCGCCGTTTCGCCGGTGTCCGGCATGCGCACGACCAGGCCGAGGTCGCCGTTGACGAGCGCGGGCTGCACGCTGTGCCCGTGCCGCAACGCCCGCCGGTAGAGGCCGAGCAGGAAACGCGCCACCGCGAGGGCCCCGACGATCGGGTGCCGGGCCGCGGACGCGACACCGCCGCCGTCGCCGATGGCGACCACGTCCGGGGCGAGGATCCTGAGCAACGCGTCGAGGTCGCCACCGGCCGCGGCCGCGGTGAAGGCGGCGAGGACCTGCTCCTGCCGGGCCCGGTCGGTGGTGTGCCGGTGCTCCCCGTCGGCGACCGCCCGGCGGGCGCGGGACGCCAGCTGGCGGGCGTTCTCGACCGTGGTGCCGAGGGTCGCCGCGACCTCCGCGAACGGCACGGCGAAGACGTCGTGCAGCACGAAGGCGACCCGCTGCTCGGGGGTCAGCGCGTCCAGGACGAGCAGCAGCGCGGTGCTGACGCTGTCGCGGAACGACACCCGCTCGCCCGGGTCCACCTGCGCCGGGTCGGGGAGCCGCTCGACCAGCGGGGCGGGTAGCCACGGCCCGACGTACGCCTCCCGGCGGATCTTCGCGGCCCGCAGGTGGTCGAGGCAGAGCCGCCCGGTGACGGTGATCAGCCAGGCCCGCAGGTCGGCGACGTCGGAGGTGTCCGCCCCGGCGTAGCGCAGCCACGCGTCCTGCACCACGTCCTCCGCGTCGGCACGGCTGCCGAGCATCCGGTACGCCACGCCGAACAGTTGCCCGCGGTGCGCGCTGAACGCGTCGTCCACGCCGGACAGTTGCCCGCGGTCCACGCCGAACGCGTCGTCCAGGCCGGACCGCTCGCTGAACCCGTCGTCCACGCCACCCATTCAAGCCCATCCAGGCAGGGCGTTTCCCGCCCGGGCGATATGTACGTTACATACCATTTGGGAATGAGCAATGGTCTGGCCACGGCCGCCAGCGGGCTGGTGGCCCTCGCGGCGATGGGTGCACTGGCCGCGGCGCGGGCGCGGCGGGGCCGGCCGTACCTCGCCGACGGCCTTCTCGTCGCGGTCGACGGCCCGGCCGACCCCGTCGCCGCCGCGGTCCGGCCCGGCTTCGCGGGGGTCGAGGTGGCCGTCCGCCTCGACCACGACACCCGGCCGCCGGTCCTGCGCCTGGACTGCCTGATGCCCGCCGGTGAGCCGGCGCCGGCGTTCGAGGATGCGGTGCTGGAGCCGCTCGCCGCCCTGGTCGACGCCAGCCCGCTCGGCCGGGTCCACCCACGCCGCGCCGAGCCGTTCCTGTTGCTCGTGCACGCCGACCCGGGCACCGCGGGAGCGTGGCCGCCGGGTCCGAGGCCGGAGTACGAGGCCCTCGACCTCCTGCTGCGCCCCCGCGCCGAGCTGCTGACGACGTTCCTCGGCGGCCGGGTCGTGCCGGGCGCGATCACGGTGGTGCTGACCGGGCCGTACTGGTCCCGCGCGGACCTGCTCGGCGCCTACGAGCGGTTCGCGTTCCTGGAGGGCCGCTTCGCCGACCTCGAGCCGGGTGGCCTGCCGGTCACCGTCGCGCCGCTGGTCACCGAGGCGCTCGGGGCCAGGCTCGGCTGGGACCCGCGGGAGGAGTGGCCCGAGTTCCCCGCCGAGGCGCGGCACATCCTGCGTGCCCTGATCGGCGCCGCGCACGCCGGTGGGCGGCGCGTCCGGTTCGTCGACGTCCCCGAGGGCCCGCGAGCGGCGCGCACGGCGTTCTGGCAGGAGCTACGCACGGCGGGCGTCGACCTGATCGCGAGCCGGCATCGCGGCCCGCTGATCCGGTTCCTCCGCAAACCGACAAATAAGGGGCGTAAGCATCGAGCTGAGCCGGGCCGCATGGCGGTTGCGGATGAACTTCAGGTGAACGGCACATGAACTGCACATGGGGTGTGGACTGCGGTTCTACCCAGCTCGGCAACGGGATCTAGCATTCCCGCCGAGGACCAACCGGTTACTCGCGGATTTCGTTCACGTCTCGAGGTCAGGCTGTGCGTTTGAGGCTGCGTCCCAGCGACGATTCGTTCTACGAGTTCTTCACCCGCGCGGCGAAGAACCTGGTGATCGGCACGGAGCTGCTCTCCGAGCTGGCGCTGCCGGGCGTCGACGTGCAGACCGTCAGCGAGCGCCTGGTCGAGGTCGAGCACGACAGCGACGCCATCACGCACCAGCTGTACAAGAAGATCAACTCCAGCTTCATCACGCCGTTCGACCGGGAGGACATCTACCGGCTCGGATCGCTGCTCGACGACGTGATGGACCACCTCGAGGCGGTCGGCAGCCTGCTGTACCTGTACGGCCTGACCAAGCTGCCGGCGCTGCCCCGTGAGCTGCACGAGATCGTCAAGGTCCTCGACCAGCAGGCCCGGCTCACCGCCGAGGCCATGCCGCGGCTGAAGACGATGAAGAACCTCGAGGAGTACTGGGTCGAGTGCAACCGCCTGGAGAACGAGGGCGACAACGCGTACCGCATGATGCTCGTCCGGCTCTTCTCCGGTGAGTACGACGCGCTCACCGTGCTCAAGATGAAGGAGGTCGTCGACGAGCTCGAGGCCGCCTGCGACGCCTTCGAACACGTGGCCAACACGGTCGAGACCATCGTCGTCAAGGAGTCGTGACATCAGCGCGCAGCTCGTCGCCGTGCTGGCTGTCATCCTCGTGGCGCTGGTGTTCGACTACACCAACGGGTTCCACGATGCGGCCAACGCGATCGCGACCTCCGTCTCCACCCGGGCGCTCAGCCCGCGCACCGGGCTGATCATGGCCGCGCTCGGCAACTTCGCCGGCGCGCACCTCGGTGGCGCGGTCGCCAAGACCGTCGGCAGCGGCATCATCCACCCGCCGAGCGGCATGAGCGGCCTCGGCATCGTGTTCGCCGGTGTCGTCGGCGCCATCACGTGGAACCTCATCACCTGGTACTTCGGGATCCCGTCGTCCTCGTCACACGCTCTGGTCGGCGGCCTGGTCGGCGCCTCCCTCGGCGCGATGCTCTTCGACGTCGAGGGCGCCACCGTGCTGTGGTCGGGCATCGTGGAGAAGGTCGTCATCCCGATGGTGGCCTCGCCGCTGGTCGGCTTCACGCTCGGCGCGATCGTGATGATCGCCATCATGTGGATCTTCCGGAAGGGCAACCCGCGCAAGCTCAACAAGGGTTTCCGCTACGCGCAGACCGTCTCCGCCGCCGCGATGTCGGTCGGCCACGGCATGCAGGACGCCGCGAAGACGATGGGCATCGTGGTCCTGGCCCTGTACGCCGGCGGCTACCAGGACAACACCAGCCACATCCCCGAGTGGGTCTTCTGGACCTCCTCGACGATGCTGGCGCTCGGCACGTACTCCGGCGGCTGGCGCATCATCCGCACCCTCGGCCGCAAGGTCATCGACCTCGACCCGCCGCAGGGCTTCGCCGCCGAGACCGTCGCCTCGGGTGTGCTGTTCACCACCTCCTGGCTCGGCGTGCCGATCTCGACGACGCACACGATCACCTCGGCGATCATGGGCGTCGGCGCGACCAAGCGGATCTCCGCGGTCCGGTGGAACGTGGCCGGCAACATCCTGATCGCCTGGGTCCTGACCTTCCCGGCCGCCGGCGCCATCGCCGTCGTCGCCTACGTGATCGCCCGCCCGCTGTTCTAGCCGTCGCCTCAGCCGACCCCGTACGTGTCCCGGTGCGCCAGGTGCATCTCGGCGCGCAGCCCGTTCTCAGTGACCTCCACCGGATGCCGCGGGTCGATCCGGTTGGCGGTCGCGGGGTCGCCGTCGTCGTCGATCGGCAGCCCGGTCGCCTGCCGCTCCAGGTTGGCCACCGGGTTGCCGAAGCCGTCGACGTCGCGGCCGCTGGCGCCGTTGTACGCATGCCCGTTCTCAGTGCCGTGGGTGAAGTCGTACATGTGGGCCAGTTCGTGGAACAGCGTCACCACCGGTGGGCGGCCCTCGGCCACGCCGCCCCACGCCGGGTTGTAGAGCACCACGGGCCGCGGACCCCGCCTGGCGTAGCCGTTGTCGTCGGCCTCCGGCTGGATGACGATCTGGGTGGCGGTCGCCTGCAGCGCGGCGAGCATCTGCCGGCCGTCCGGTGAGGCGCTGAGCAGGTCCAGGTCGGCCTGGACCCGTTCGACGAACTCCGCGTCGCCCTTGATCTGCACGAACCCGTCCAACCCACCCGCGGACGGCACCGCGACCATCCGCTCGACCCCGGCGGCGGTGTCCTCGCCCTGGCCGTAGAGCGTGTCGTCGCCCTCGCCGCCGAGCACGGCGTCGGCGCCCGCCCCGGAGTAGACGACGTCGTCGCCGGCCCCGCCGATCAGCACGTCGTCGCCGCGGCCACCGGACAGGACGTCCTGGCCGGCGCCGCCGTCGAGGGTGTCCTCGCCGGTGCCGCCCTCCAGGTAGTCCCCGCCCTCGCCGCCGATCAGGGTGTCCCGGCCGGACAGGCCGTAGAGCACGTCGCCGCCCTCACCGCCGTCCAGGTAGTCGTCGCCCGCGCCGCCGTCGACGTGGTCGCCCCCGTCCCCGCCGAACAGCGTGTCGTCGCCGTCGTTGCCGGTCAGCCGGTCCTCGCCGGTGCCGCCGTCGACGGTGTCCGCACCGCCGCCGGCGCTGATCACGTCGTCGCCGGCACCGCCGAACAGCAGGTCGTCGCCCGCACCGCCCTCGGTGCGGTCCGTCCCGGCGCTGCCCCAGAGGCGGTCGTCGCCGGCGCCGAGCACCGCGGTCTCGGCGCCCGGCTTGCCGCCGCGCCACGGCCCGAGGCTCACCAGGTCGTTGCCGTCGCCGCCGCGCACGGTGTCGGCACCCGCGCCGGCCAGCAGCGTGTCGTTGCCGGCGCCGCCCTCGAGGGTGTCGTCGCCCGCGCCGCCGAGCACGGTGACCGCGCCGGCGCCCTCCACCCGGACGACGTCGTTGCCGGCGCCGGTCCGGACCACCAGCCGGGCACCCGCGGGCACCCGGACGGGCACGCCGTCGACCAGCACGATCCGGCTGCCGTCCGGCTCGGTGCGCACCGTCACGACGTTGTCGGCACCGCCGGCGTTGACCACGACGCTGCCGGCCAGGATCACGTCGGCGCCGCTGCCGGCACCGGGCTCGGCGGCGGCCTGCCAGCCTTCCACCCGACCGGCCGCGATCTCGCTCCAGCCGCTCGCGATCACCGCCCACTCCGGCCGCGCGGCGCGCAGCGCGGCGTCGTGCCCTGCGAGGGCCTGCGCCACCTCCGACCGGATGGCGGTCGCGTCGGCGACGGCGTGCGCCACCGCATCGGCCTGGCCCTGGTCCGCCGGGCTGAACGTGACGCCGCCGCCGGTCCGCCGGTGCGCCACCAGCGCCGCGATCCGGCTCCAGCCGTCGTCGAGCAGGTCCTGGCCCCGGCGCAGCAGCGCGGCCATCGCCTCGTAGCGGGCCGCCGTGGCCGGGGCGAGCCGGGCCACCGTGTCCAGGTCACGGCCCAGCCGGCCGCGGTGCCACTGATAGCTCTCGGCGGCGTCGCCGGTCCACGCCGCGCCGGTCACCGGCCGGGCCGCCGTGTCCAGCAGCGCACGTGCCGCGGCGGCGTCCTGACCCGTCGCCCGCCACACCCCGGCCGCCGCGTCGAGCCGGTCCGGCCGCGCCTCCAGCCGCCACAGGTCGCCGACCGCGACCGCCTCCACCATCGCGGCCGTGGTCATGCCGACGCTCCCCGGGATCCGCCCATGCGCAGGTCGGCGTGCCGGTCGGCCTCGCGATACGCGAACGCGGTGCGCAGCAGCCGCTCGGCGTCGCCCTCCAGGACCGCGACCAGTTCCGTGACCGCGGCCTGCACGTCCTGCAGCACCAGCGTGCAGGTGCCGTGGATCGCGGCGGCGCCGCCGAGGGTGCCGAAGACCGACACGGGCACCGGCAGATGCCGGTAGCCGGTGCGGAAGTGGTCGCCGAGGCGCTCGGCCGCGGCCAGGTTGGCATCCGCCAGATCGCTCAGCGCGCCGGGATCGGCCCGGATCTCCTTCGCCATATCGCGCAGGGTAGCCACACGGGAACGATCAGGTGGTCCCGTCAGCCGGAGTAGTCAAGACCGACCTTTACCCGTACAACATCCAGAACGGTCAAAATGTCCAGCGTTTCGGCAAGGGGGACCAGCGGGCTCTCGGTGCGCCCCTCCCGCAGGCAGCGGTGCACCTCGGCGGCCTCGAAGTGGTAGCCGGCACCCTCGAACGGCAGGTCGATCTGCTCCGCCTCGTCGCCGTGCCAGACGGTGAACCCCTGCGGGTGGAAGAAGTCGCGGGCGACCTCGATCCGGCCGGTCGTGCCCGTGATCGTCGCCCGGCGCGCGGTGTCACCGACCAGCCCGCAGGTCAGGGCCGCGACCGCGCCCGAGTCGTAGCCGAACAGCATGCCGGTGTTCTGGTCGACGCCGCCGTCGGTCATCCGCGCCCACGCGTGCACGCTGGACGGCGCGCCGAGGAACAGCTGCGCGAACGTCACCGGGTAGATCCCGACGTCATAGAGCGCGCCGCCGCCGAGGGTCCGCGACCACAGCCGGTGCGACTCGTCCCGGGGCACCTGCATGCCGAAGTCCGCGTGCACGGCGGTCGGCTCGCCGATCGCGCCGCCCTGGACGAGCTCGACCATCCGCCGGACCGCCGGGATGCAGCGCATCCACATCGCCTCCATGAGGAACACGCCGGCGGCGCGGGCGGTGTCCACGAGGACCTCCGAGGACGCGACATCGAGCGTGAACGGCTTCTCGGTCAGCGTCGCCTTGCCCGCGGCCAGGGACAGCATCGTCGCGTCGAAGTGCGCCGTGTGCGGGGTCGCCACGTAGATCGCGTCGACCTCGGGGTCGTCGACCAGCGCCTGCCATGAGCCGTGCGCCCGCGGGATGCCGTGCTTCGCCGCGAACCGTTCCGCGGAGGCCGACGTCCGCGAGCCGACAGCGCTCACCACGGCGTCCGGCAGCAGGCGCAGGTCTTCGACGAACGTGCTCGCGATGCTGCCGGTGGACAGGATGCCCCAGCGAATGCGGTCGGCCATGACGTTCAATCTAGTGCCGCGCGGGGTACCCGACGCGGGTGGGATCTGATGCGCAACACCGCAGGCCGGACGGGGTTTCCGGGGCCACCGTCGAGGCGCTGGGCAAGCTCAGCGAGGCGCTGGAGACCGTCGAGCGGGCCCGCGGGCGCCTCTATGATCTGCACCAGCTCGTCGGTCACGCCGACCTGATGCTCGACGAGGCAGTCCAGCTCTTCCGCGACGCGGGCCACGCCACGCTCGCCGAGCGCATCCAGACCGAGCTCGTGGGCCGCAACGTGATCGCCGGCCGCTGGACGTTTCAGCTCGTCGAGGAGTTCGACGACGGCTACTACGCCCTGTTCAAGGAGATCGACCGGACCGCCCGGGACGACCTCGCCCAGGGCCGCCGGCACCTCTTCGAGGCCGAGATGAAAGAGCGCCGCCGCACCCACGGCCACCCCGGCCACGAAGCCACGCCCTAAGGTGACGTGATGGTCGAGTTCCGTCTGCCGCCCGCTCTGGCCGAGCAGGCCCGCCGGTTCGCCGCGGAAGGTGGTGTGCCGGTGGAGCCCCGCCTTGCCAGCACCGTCGTGCTGCTGCGGGAGCCCTTCGAGGTGTACCTGCTGCGCCGGGTCCCCACGATGGCGTTCGCCGCGTCGATGTATGTCTTTCCCGGCGGGGGCGTCGACCCGCGGGACGCGGCCGTCCAGCCCGACTGGGCCGGGCCGTCGCCGGCGCAGTGGGCGTCCCGGCTGCGGCTGGAGGAGTCCGTGGCGCGGTCGGTCGTCTGCGCGGCGGTCCGGGAGGTGTTCGAGGAGTCGGGGGTGCTGCTGGCCGGCGCCGACGTGGACACCGTCGTCGGTGACGTCAGCGGCCCTGACTGGGAGCGGGCCAGGCTGGCGCTGATCGCCCGGGAGCTCGGCTTCGCCGAGTTCCTGACCCGCAACGGCCTGGTGCTGCGCTCGGACCTGCTGGTGCCGTGGTCGCGCTGGATCACGCCGGAGTTCGAGCCGCGGCGCTTCGACACCTACTTCTTCCTCGCCGCACTGCCCGAGGGGCAGGTCACGAGGGACGTCGGCGGCGAGGCCGACGACACGGTCTGGTGCGCGCCGGCCGAGGCCGCGGACGGCCGCTTCACGATGCTGCCACCGACCACCTGGACGCTCACCGAGGTGGCCGAGGCGGGCAGCATCGAGGCGGCCCTGGCGGCGGCGTCGGGCCGGGATCCGGCCGACGCCATCCGCCCTGTGTGACGCTCAGCCGAAGCGGCCGGTGATGTAGTCCTCGGTCTTCTTGACCGACGGGTTCGTGAAGATCTTGGCGGTGTCGTCGTACTCGATGAGCCGGCCCGGGTCGCCCGTCTTCTCGATCGAGAAGAAGCCGGTGCGGTCCGAGACGCGGGCCGCCTGCTGCATGTTGTGCGTGACGATCACGATCGTGTACTGGTTCTTCAGCTCGGTGATCAGGTCCTCGATCGCGAGCGTGGAGATCGGGTCGAGCGCCGAGCAGGGCTCGTCCATCAGCACGACCTGCGGCTCGACCGCGATGGCGCGGGCGATGCACAGGCGCTGCTGCTGACCGCCGGACAGGCCGGCGCCGGGGCGGCCGAGCCGGTCCTTGACCTCGTTCCACAGGTTGGCGCTGCGCAGCGCCTTCTCGGCGATCTCTTCGAGCACCGACTTCTTGCGCACGCCGTTGAGGCGCAGGCCGGCGACGACGTTGTCGAAGATCGACATGGTCGGGAACGGGTTGGGCCGCTGGAAGACCATGCCGATCATCCGGCGGACCGCGGTGACGTCCACGTCGCGGTCGTAGATGTTCTGCCCGTCGATGAGGAGCTGCCCCTCGATCCGGGCGTTGGGCAGGACCTCGTGCATCCGGTTGATCGACCGCAGGAACGTCGACTTGCCGCACCCGGACGGGCCGATGAGCGCGGTCACCGACTTCGGCTCGATCGTCATCGAGACGCTGTCGATCGCCTTGAACGATCCGTAGTACGAGGTGACACCGTGGGCTTCGATGCGCTTTGCCATGTGAGGCGCTCCAGTGAGGGTCATCGGGCGAGCTTGTTTCGGCGGGCCAGGAGCTTCGCCGCGACGGTCAGGACCAGGACGAGGACGACCAGCGTGAGCGCCGCCGTCCAGGCGCGGCCAGGGGCGAACTTCGAGGCGACGCCGGCCTGCTCGAACACGAACAGCGACAGCGACGACTGGTTGCCGCTGAACACGTTGAAGTTGATCGAGTTGAGACCGCCGGCGACGAGCAGGACCGGCGCGGTCTCACCCGCGGCCCGGGCGACCGCCAGCATGACGCCGGTGACGATGCCGGGGCCGGCGGTCGGCAGCACGATGCTGACGATCGTCTTCCACCGCGCCACACCGAGCGCGTAGGCGCCCTCCCGCAGCGCGCTGGGCACCAGCCGCAGCATCTCCTCGGTCGAGCGCACCACGGTCGGCAGCATCAGGACGCTGAGTGACAGCGCCGCGGCGAAACCGGAGTAGCGGGCCTGGCCGTTGTTGAACAGCGGGGTGACCGTGAAGACCCAGAAAGACAGGATGAACAGGCCGGAGACGATCGAGGGGATGCCGGTCATGACGTCGACGAAGAAGCGGATCGCGTTGGCCAGGAAGCCGCGGCCGTACTCGACGATGTAGATCGCGCCGAGGATGCCCAGCGGCACCGTGATCAGCGTGGCGATCCCGGCCTGCTCCAGCGTGCCGATGATGGCGTGGTACGCGCCGCCCTTCTCGTCGAACGCGCCGATGTTGTTCATCGACGTGCCGAAGAAGTTGCCGTCCAGGCGGGTCGTGCCCTTGCTGATCAGCGTCCAGGCGACCGAGATCAGCGGCGCCAGGGCCAGCAGGAACGCGCCGTAGATCAGCGTGGTGGCCATCCGGTTGCGGGCCGACCGGCTGCCCTCGACGATCGTCGCCGCGATGCCGAGGAACACCACGAACAGCACGGCCGCGACGACGCCGGTGAGCACCGCGCCGCCCCAGGACGTCAGGTACACCAGGACGAACGACACGACCAGTGCCGCCGCCGCGACCGCCCACGGCGACCACGACGGCAGGGTCTTGGTGCGCAGCTGCTGGGCGTTCTGCAGGCCCACCCGCTCGGTGGTTTGCACGCTCATCATGCGCTCCCGACGAACTCGCGGCGCCGGTACACGATCGCGCGGGCGGCCATGTTGACGACCAGGGTGATGGCGAACAGCACCAGACCGGAGGCGATGAGGGCGCTGCGGCCGAACTCGTCGGCCTCGCCGAACCGGTTGGCGATGTTGGAGGCGATGGTGATGCCGCCGGGGCCGAGGAAGTCCCAGTTGATGGCGAAGACGCTGCCGAGGGTCAGCGCGAGGGCGATCGTCTCGCCGAGCGCGCGGCCCAGGCCCAGCATGACCGAGGCGATGATGCCCGCCTTGCCGTAGGGGATCACGGCGGTGCGGATCATCTCCCACTTGGTGGAGCCGAGCGCGAGCGCGGCCTCCTGGTTCTCCCGGGGGGTCTGCAGGAACACCTCGCGGGACAGCGACGTCACGATCGGCAGGATCATGATCGCCAGGACGATCGAGCCGAGCAGGACCGACTTGCCGTAGGGGCCCTCACTGCCGAAGATCGGCAGCCAGCCCACCGTGTCGTGCAGCCACTTCGACAGGTTGGTGACCGGCTCGTAGAAGTAGTCGCGGCCCCAGAGGCCGAACACGACGCTGGGGACCGCGGCGAGCAGGTCGATGATGAAGCTCAGGGTGGTCGCGACCCGGCGGTGCGCGTAGTGCGAGAGGCACAGCGCGATGCCCAGCGCGACCGGCACCGCGATCAGCAGTGCCAGCGCGGCCGTGAGGACCGTGCCGAAGGCCGTCGCCGCGATGCCGAACCTCGGCGTGTCGCCGTCGGTGAACCACTCTTTGAAGGTGAAGAAGTTCTCGGTGTCGTCCTGGAAGGCGGGGATGGCCTTCACGACGAGGAAGACGGCGATGGCGGCGATGATGATGAGCACCATCGAGCCGGCGAACGTCGCGGTGCCGCGGAACAGCATGTCGGCGCCGAGTCGGCGGCGCCTCGGAAGACCGCCACCTCCGCCGGGCGAACCGGCGGAGGTGGCAGGCAGAGTCTGCTGGCTCAAGGAGAGTCCTGTCAGGCCAGGTTCTTGATGGAGGCAGCGACCTTGGTCTGGACCGACTCGGGCAGCGGGGCGTAGCCCAGCTTGTCGAGGACGGCCTGGCCCTCGGTGCTCGCGGTGTAGCCGAGGAAGCCCTTGACCAGCGCGAGCTTGTCAGCGGCGGTGCCCTTGCTGCAGACGATCTCGTAGGTCACCAGGACGATCGGGTAGGCCCCGGCCTCCTTGGTGGCGTAGTCGATCGACAGCTTCAGGTCGTCGCCGGTGCCGGTGATCTTGGCGCCCGCGACGGTCTTGCCGGCCGCGGCACCGGTCAGCGCGGTGAACTCACCGGCGCCGTTGTAGATCTTGGCGGTGCCGAGCGAGTTGGCCTTGGCGAACGACCACTCGACGTAGCCGATCGAGCCGGCGGTCTTCTTGACCGCGGCCGCGACGCCGTCGGAGCCCTTCTCGGCCTGGCCGCCGGTGGCCTTCCAGACCTTGTCCTTGCCGAACGTCCAGGCGCCGGCCGAGGCCTTGTCCAGGTAGCCCGTGAAGTTCTCCGTGGTGCCCGAGGAGTCCGAGCGGTGCACGGCGAGGATCGGCGTCGACGGGAGCGTCGCGCTCGAGTTGTCGGCCTTGATCGCGGCGTCGTCCCACTTGGTGATCGAGCCGGCGAAGATCTTGGCCAGGGTCTCCGGCTTGAGCTGGAGGTCCTTGACGCCGTCGAGGTTGTAGGCGATCGCGATCGGGCCCGTGACCATCGGCAGGTTGAGCGCCGGGTTGCCGCCGCAGCGCGCGGTGGCCTTGGTCGTCTCGTCGCCGTCCTTGAGCGCGGAGTCGGAGCCGGCGAAGTCGGCCGTGCCACCCGAGAAGGCGGTGATACCGGCACCGGAGCCGGTGCCCTGGTAGTCAATCTTGGCGTCGGTGCACTTCTGCTGGTACGCCTTGATCCACTCGTCCATCGCGTTCTTCTGCGCGGACGAGCCCTGGGCCGTCAGTGAGCCCTTTGCGCAGGTGATGGCGGAGGCCGGGGCGCTGCCGCCGTTGCTGCTCGTCGTGCTGGGGGTCTCGTTATCCGAGCCGCACGCGGTGAGCGCCAGCGTCGCGGTGAGCGCGATGCCGGCCATGATGCCGTGCCGCTTGAAGTTCACTGCGGTCCCTTCGTCGGGGTGCTGCCGACGGGGGTCGTCGACTGAGAGGGACGCTAAGAGCGCCAGGTAACCGGTCCTCCGGGGACGGGTGAACGAGGGGTGAACAGGTCCCGGGAGAAAGGTGACGCCTGGTCGGAGGCCAGTTTGCCAATGGGTGAACTGCCCATTGGAGATAGCCGGTGCCCGTTTTGTGTCAGCCGCCGCGGCGGAAGTTCACATCGGTCGCCCAGCGCACGAAACCGAGCCGCTGATACAGCGCCACCGCGCGCGGGTTGTCCTCGTCGACATAGAGCATGACCTGCGAAAGCCCGCGCGATCGGAGGTAGCGGAGGCCGGCCAGGGTCAGCGCCCGGCCCAGCCCGCCGCCGTGCGCGCCGGGTGCCACGCCCAAGACGTACACCTCGCCGATCGGCTCATGCGCATGATCCCCGAGGTCGCCATGGATCTTGGTCCAGTGAAAGCCGATGAGCTCGCCGCCGCGGATCGCCAGCAGGAAGCCCTCCGCGTCGAACCACGGCTCCCGCAGCCGGACACGCAGGTCGTCGAGGGTCCACCTGCCCTGCTCGGGATGATCGGCGAACGCGGCCGCGTTGACCGCCAGCCAGGCGGCGTCGTCCTCGCCCGGCCGGAACGCCCGCAGGGTCACCCCGTCGGGCAGCGCGACCTCGTCCAGCGGCGTGAACAGCGACCGCCGCAGCTGCAGCAGCACCCGCGCGCGGTCGAAGCCGAGGCTGAGGGCGAGCGCCGAGGCCGAAGGGTGGTCGCCGTGCGCCCACAGCCGCAGCCGGCCGCCGGCGCGCTCGTCGGCGACCGCGATCGCCGCCGTGGCGAGGGCGCGGCCGACCCCCCGGCGCCGGTGCAGCGGATGCACCACCAGCTCGGCGGCGGCACCCGCGACCGCCTCGGTCGTGTCCACGTGGGCATAACCCACCACCGTGCCGCCGGCGTCGCGCGCCAGCAGATGGACAGCCTGCGTCTCGCCCCCGTGCCGCAGGTGCAGCACCACGTGCTCGGACAGAGGCAGCGCACCGTCGGTGTCGCCGGCCGCCTGGCTGATGGCGAGCACCTGGTCGACCTGATCGGCAGAAAGGTGGTCCAGATGCTCGATGGTCACGGGTGAATTCTAGGTCAGACCCTTACCGGCTCGGACTCGTGCAGCGGGCGGGACGGCGGAACGACGAACTTGTAGCCGACCTGGCGGACCGTGCCGATCATCGACTCGTACTCCGAGCCGAGCTTCGCGCGCAGCCGCCGGACGTGCACGTCGACCGTGCGGGTGCCGCCGAAGTAGTCGTAGCCCCAGACCTCGCGCAGGAGCTGGTCGCGGGTGAAGACCCGGCCGGGGTGCTGCGCCAGGAACTTCAGCAGCTCGAACTCCTTGTAGGTGAGGTCGAGCGGGCGGCCCTTGAGCTTGGCCGCATACGTGTCCGGGTCGATCGTCAGCTCGCCGGCCTTGATCATGCCGCCGCTCGCGGCGGCGGCGGAGTTGAGGCGGCCGACGGCGAGGCGCAGGCGGGCCTCGATCTCGGCGGGGCCGGCGGTGGCCAGGATGACGTCGTCAAGGCCCCAGTCGGCGTGCAGGGCGACCAGGCCGGCCTCGGTCACGACGGACAGGAGGGGGACCCCGAGTCCGGTGGCGTGCAGCATGCGGCAGGTCGCGCGGGCGTCGGCCAGCTCGGTGCGGGCATCGACGATGACCGCGTCGGGGCTCGGTCCACTCACCAGTGTGCGGACGTCACGGGGGGCGGTGCGCACCGTGTGGGGCAGCAGGTCCAGACCTGGCAGGACCACCTGGCCCGCGGGAGCCGCGGTCAGCAGCAGAATCTCCACGAGTCACCTCCGTGGCCGCGGCGCACCTCTCGCAATGGGCGCTGTGGCGCCCCTTGGAAGGGCGGCGGCTCTGTTACGTCCCGGCCACACTGACGGGAGGGGTTGTGGGTGTATCTGAAGCAGAAGAATATCTGAGTATTCACGTTTTGCGGCTGGCGGGAATCCATTTCGAGACAGTCGGGTGAGCCACACCCCACCGTTTCCGCCAGCGTGCTATGCGGTTTCCTCATCCCGGTGCTGTCCGGGTCGGGGGCGTTCTGGCACCATCGGGGCGTGCCTCCTACCCCGCCCTCCGCCGAGGATCCCGGCGCCTGGCCCCCGGCCGCCGACCAGGCGCCCCGCCGCCGGCGCCGGGAGGAGGCCGACCCGGTCGACGTCGCGGACGACGGGGAGGTGCCCGACCGGTCCGAGTCGTGGCCGCCCGTCCGGCGGCTGGTCTCCCTGGGCATCGCCGGGTTCGCCGCGCTGCTGACCGTCGGCCTCGTCGTCGGCGCGCAGACCAGGCACGAGTCCTACGCCGTGGTGATCTTCGGCGTGCAGGTGCTGTTCGTCGCCGTCTGGGTGGTCGCCAGCCGCCCGCCCGCCCCGCGTGTGGTCGCCGCCGTCGGCATCGCCGTCGCGATCGGCACCGACGTCGCCGCCGTGCTCACCCGGCCGGCGTCCCTCGCACCGTTGGCGTACGTCACCGCCGCCGGGTTCATCGTCGGCGTGGTCGGCCAGCTCACCCGCCCGGCCGGCCGGCAGCGGGTCACCGAGTCGCTCGGCTCGTCGCTGGTCGTCACCCTCGGGGTGGTCGCCTTCGCCAGCGTGGTCGTCCTCAGCCGGGAGGTGCGCGGCACCCAGGCGATCGTCGCCTGCATCGCCGCGGCCGGCATCGCGATCCTCGTCGCCCGGCTCACCGACGCCGTGGTCGCGCTGCCCCGCATCGCGCCGCAGGTCCCACGCGGTGGTGCCGGCGTGGTGCTCGGTGCGATGGTCGGCACGGCCGCCGCCGGCGCCATCGGCAACCTGCTCGACGGCATCACCCCGCTGTGGAGCGCCCTCGCCGGGCTGGCCACGGCCATCGTGGCGCTCATGGCCGACCTGTCCGTCGGCTACGCGGAGGCCAGCCGCCGCATCGACGGTGACGAGCCCGCGCTGTATCTGGCCCGGCACATCCAGGGCCCGATGGGCGCCTTCGCCTTCGCCGCCCCGGCCGCCTACGTCGCGAGTGTGCTGTTGCTGCTGTGACCGCCTTCGAGCTTCGGGGGTTGCCAGGGTACGAAATCCTGGTGGTTGGGTACGTTCGGTAACAACCCACCCGGGTGCGGAAGGAGTGCTGTGGCGGCGAGTCGAGGGGCCAAGATCGGCATTGTCCTGGTCGTGCTGGCGGTGGTCCTGGTCGGTGTGCTCTTCGTCGCGGACCGTATCGCCGCGAGCACCGCGCAGGACCGCATCACCGAGGAGACCCGCAAGCAGCTCGCGGCCAACTCGGTCACCTACGAGGGCGACCCGTCCGTGAAGATCGCCGGCTTCCCGTTCCTGACCCAGGTGATCGCGGGTGAGTACGAGAAGATCACGATCGGGCTGACCAGGCCGCAGATCGAGAAGGTGAACCTCGAGACGCTCACCGTCGACGCCAAGGCGGTCAAGGCCGACGCGCGCGACCTGATGAACGGCAAGGGTGAGGTCGTCGCCGGCGAGGTCACCGGCCAGGCGACTATGACCTGGGACAACGTCCGCAAGCTGCTGGAGTTCACCAACCTGCCGCAGGGCGTGGACCCCTCCGCGGTGGACGTCAAGGTCGTCAACAACAAGATCGTGCTGCGCATCCCGTTCCAGTACCAGGGCTTCAAGGCCATCATCATCGCGAACGGCAGCATGGTCGTCGAGTCGGGCAAGGTCCGGCTCAAGCTGGAGTCGGTCACCACCGACCAGGGTGACCTGCCGAAGATCGTCAACGACCTGGTCCAGGCCAACAAGGGCCGCCTCCAGGTCACCGTGAAGCTGCCCGGCCTGCCCTACAACCTGGTGATCAACTCGGCCGAGACCACCGACTCGGGCCTGCGCGTGATCGCCTCCGCCAAGGACGTCCCGCTGTCGAGCCAGTGACACCCCGCCGCCGGGCCGGTGGCGTCCCAGCATGTGGTTGGGCCGTCCCGCGCGGAGTCGTCCATAGGTGCATAAAGCCGCCGCAGAAGGATGCAGTGACTCAGCGGACCCTGGGCCGGTCCGCGCGGCGGTGCTAGGCTGCCTGACCATGAGCATGCTGCTCACCAGACGGCGCGCGGTCGACCTGTGCCGCGTGGCCACCTGCCTGTGTTGCCGCCCCTAATGGTGCGGCCCTGCAGCGTGCTCTTCTAACGGCTCGAGGCAGCGGCGCCCCAGACCGATGGGTCTGGCGGGCGATTTCCAGTCCGCGGCAGTTTCCAGACCCATCGCCGAAACCGTGATCCGTCCCCTCGGGTCGCGCGCGGCGTGGTGCACACCCCGACCCGTGTGTCGACTCGACCCGCCCCAAATCGTTCCCTGGGAGAGAAAACACTCATGAGTCGCGAGAGCGCCCTGGTCACGGCCGACTGGGCCGAGCAGAACATCGGTGCCGACAACGTCGTCTTCGTCGAGGTCGACGAGGACACCGCCGCCTACGACGGCGGGCACATCGCCGGTGCCGTCAAAATCAACTGGAAGACCGAGCTGCAGGACCAGGTCCGCCGGGACTTCGTCAACAAGGAGCAGTTCGAGGCGCTGCTGTCCAGCAAGGGCATCGGCAACGACGACAAGGTCGTGCTCTACGGCGGCAACAACAACTGGTTCGCCGCCTACGCGTACTGGTACTTCAAGCTCTACGGCCACGGCGACGTCAAGCTGCTCGACGGCGGGCGCAAGAAGTGGGAGCTCGACGGGCGCCCGCTGACGAAGGACGAGGTCAGCCGCCCCGCGACCACCTACGTCGCGGTGCACGACCAGGACCTGTCGATCCGCGCGTTCCGCGACGACGCCGTCAAGGCGATCGGCGTGCAGAACCTCGTCGACGTCCGCTCGCCCGACGAATACGCCGGCCGCCTCCTCGCCCCCGCGCACCTGCCGCAGGAGCAGGCGCAGCGTCCGGGCCACATCCCGACCGCCGTGTCGGTGCCGTGGAGCAAGGCCGCCAACGAGGACGGCACCTTCAAGTCCGACGACGACCTGCGCGAGCTCTACACCGCTGCCGGCCTCGACGACAGCAAGGCGACGATCGCCTACTGCCGCATCGGCGAGCGCTCCTCGCACACCTGGTTCGTGCTGAAGGAGATCCTCGGGCACAGCGACGTGCGCAACTACGACGGTTCCTGGACCGAGTACGGCTCCCTCGTCGGTGTCCCCGTCGCCGTTGGCGACGAGCCCGGTAACGCGTGAAAGGCAGACCATCATGAGTGCTGTTGACAGCTGCGGCGCGCCCGAGCAGAGCGCACCGATCCCGGCCTCCGTGGACGTGGAGAAGGAAACCGTCATCACCGGCGTGGTCAGCTCCGGCGACGGTCCCGTCGGCGGCGCCTACGTGCGCCTGCTCGACTCGACCGGCGAGTTCACCGCCGAGGTCGTCACCTCGCCGGCCGGCCAGTTCCGGTTCTTCGCCGCGCCCGGCAACTGGACCCTGCGCGCCCTGTCCCGCCAGGGCAACGGCGACGCCAGCCTGGCCGCTGACCGGGGCATCAACGAGATCGCCGTCGCGGTCGCCTGACCTCCGCCCGCAAGTGACGCCGCCCTCCGGGCCCAACCCCGGAGGGCGGCGGCGTTGTCCGTGGCTGCGAGGATGTCGGCCGTGAAACGTCGCTGGATCATCGCCGGAACGGCCGCCTGGGCGCTCGTCGTGGGCGGATTCGCCTACTACTCCTCGCGCAACGATCCGCCGACGTCCCGCGACCAGACCACGATCGCCGACGGCCTGCCCGTGGTGGACGAGGCGCTCGGCAGGGTCGCCGCCGCGCTGGACCCGGCCACCTCCGTCGCGGCCCTCGGCGGCTACACCCGCACCGACAACAGCTGCCGGGTCACGTCGGCACGCGAGGGCACCCGTTTCGAGCGGGTGTTGCTGGTGTACGTCAAAAAGGACGCCGAGTCCGCCGTTCTCGAGCGGGTCCACGGTGCGTTGCCCCCGGCGTACGAACCCCACCTGGTGAGCGGACCGAAGACCAACCTGATGACCGCGGACGCCGGCCACTTCGTCACACTGCGCGGCGCCGTCGTGCAACCAGGACAACTGCGCTTCACCGCCGACACCGGCTGCCGGGTCCAGAACGCCGCCGTCGAGGAGGCGACCCCGCAGTCGCAGACCGCCAACCGGGCTCCCGTCCAGGCGGTCCTGGACACCCTCAAGCAGACCGCGTCGCAGTGGCGGACCCACCGCCTCACCTGCCCGTCCGGCGGCACCCTGTGGACCGTCGAGGCGGTCACCACCGGCGACGGCGCGGCGTCACGCACCACGGTCCCCGCCACGGCGGTGATCCTGGACGAGCCGAAGGTCTTCGCCTTCCGGGCCGGCGAGGCCGGTGTCGCCCTGCGCGCCGACGGCGACGAGCTGCACATCACCTCGACCGTCGGCTGCTAGCGCCCTTTCCCATGATCCGGAAGACCTCGGGTACCCCTGGGTGCGCGAGGTCTTCCGGATCATGGGAAAGGTCAGTAGACCAGCGCCTGGGCGCCCTCCTGGAGGGACTCTTCGACGAAGACCGCGGCGCCGGCGATCCGGATGCCGGGGATGACGTCGTCGGGGCCGATGTCGCGGCGGGCCGCGCACTGGGTGCACAGGGTCACCGTGCCGCCGGCCAGGATCGCCTCGAGGAGGTCGGCGAGCGGGGCCGCGTGCGGCAGCTCGAACTGCGCGGCCCGGCCCGGCAGCGCGAACCACGCCGACTCCCCGGTCAGCCACAACGAGGTGACCACCCCGCCGGCGAGGGCCGTCGCGGCCACGGTGAACGCCTGCGAGCAGCGCTCCGGTGCGTCCGCACCGGCGGTTGTCTTGACGACCAGAGAACGTGCCATACGTCGCAGCATAGGATTCAGGGGATGGTTACCGAGATCGGGTTCGTGAGCTTGCTGGTCGCCGGTATGGGCGCCCTTGCCGGCGGCCTGATCTACGTCGCGGTGAGGGTGTCGAGGGGGCGTTGGTGACAGAGGTGCAGCCACCGTGGGCGGGATTGGCCCAGGTCGGGGAGTATCCGTATGAGGAGACGCACGACCTGCGGGTCGGCCCGGATCTCCACCCCGCGCTGCTCGGCCTGCTGCCGCTGGTCGGGGTGTGGCGCGGGCGCGGCCAGGGCGACTACCCGACGATCGAGGGCTTCCACTACGCGCAGGAGATCCGGTTCAGCCACGACGGCCGGCCCTTCCTGTTCTACGAGTCGCGCGCCTGGGTGATCGACGTCGACGGCAACCCGATCAAGCCCAGCAACCGGGAGACGGGCTGGTGGCGGCCGGTGCTCGCGGACGGCAAGGCGACCGACGAGGTCGAGGTGCTGCTCAACCAGCCGACCGGGATCATGGAGCTCTACATCGGCCAGGCCAAGGGCACCACGCAGTGGCAGATGGCCACCGACGCGGTGGTCCGCACGTCGACCGCCAAGGAGGTCCGCGGCGGCCAGCGGCTCTACGGCATTGTCGACGGTGCGTTGCTCTACGCGTTCGACCTCGCCGCGGTCGGCGAGAAACTCCAGCCGCATCTGTCGGCCCGGCTGGAGCGTGTCGGGGGATAGGCGGCCCGCGCTCGGACAAGGATTTTCCGAGGTCGGGATACGATATTCATCGTGGGTTTCGATGATCTGGCCGCAGTGCTCCGGTCGCGGGGCCTGCGGCTGACCGCGCCCCGGCAGCTCGTGCTCGAATCGGTCTACCGGCTGCGGCACGCGACACCGGACCAGATCCACGCCGACGTCAGCGAGCGGGCCGCGGGGGTCAACATCACCACCGTCTACCGCACGCTGGAGCTCCTCGAGGATCTCCAGCTCGTGACGCACGCGCATCTGTCGCACGGCGCGCCCACCTATCACCCGCTCGGCGAGCACCAGCACGCCCACCTGGTGTGCCGGGGCTGCGGCGACGTGCAGGAGCTGCCGTCGCCCATGCTCGAGGGTCTCGCCGGGGACCTGCGCACGACCCGCGGCTTCCGCCTCGACATCGGCCACGTGGCCCTGTTCGGTGTGTGCGGCAAGTGCGGCACCGAAGAGGAGTAACCGCTCGTGAATCCCGTCTCCGTGGCGTCCATAGATCCCTCGTCCGTCGACGCCGGCGCGGTCGCGCACTACGGCGACCCCAGCCGTGAACAGAAGATCCTCGACACCGAGGCCGGCCTGGTCGACCGCTCGCACCGGGACGTCCTCGCGGTGCCGGGCGTGGACCGGCTGACCTGGCTGCACAGCCTCACCACCCAGCACCTGACCGGCCTGCCCCCGATGACCGGCTCGGAGCTGCTCGTCCTGTCGCCGCACGGGCACGTCGAGCACCACGCGGTGCTCGTCGACGACGGCACGACCACGTGGCTGGACCTGGAGCCCGGCGCCGGGGCGGGGCTGCTGACCTTCCTGTCGCGAATGATCTTCATGACGCGGGTCGACCCCGCCGACGCGACCGCCGACCGGGCGGTCCTGTCGATCGTCGGGCCGCAGACCGACGAGGCGCTCCGAGCGCTCGGGGTCGGCGCACTCGCGCCCGCTGACGTCGTGCCGGTGCCGCCGGCGAAATTCGCGACCGGTGTCGTGCCGCCCCGTCCGACCGCGAAATATGCCGCCGCGGCGCTGCCCGGCTTCGACGGCCTCGTCCGGCGGGTCGAGGGCGGCGCGGACCTGCTGGTGCCGCGCGCCGCGGTGCCCGACGTCATCGCCGCCGCCGCACTCCCGCCGGCCGGGATCTGGGCGTATGAGGCGATGCGGGTGGCGGCGCGGCGGCCCAGGTTCGGCTTCGAGACCGACCACAAGACCCTGGCGGCCGAGGTGGGCTGGACGGCGCAGGCCGTGCACCTGGAAAAAGGCTGCTACCGGGGGCAGGAGACGGTCTCCCGGGTGCATCACCTGGGCCGGCCGCCACGCAAGCTGGTCCTGCTGCACCTCGACGGCATCGCCACCGACGAGCTTCCCGCGCCGCACACCGAGGTCGTCAAGGACGGCCGGGCGGTCGGGTTCGTCGGCACCGCCGTCCGGCACTACGAGCTCGGCCAGATCGCGCTCGCCGTGGTCCGGCAGAACGTCAAGCCCGACGACGGCGGTCAATTGCAGGTGGGCCCGTCCACCGCCGCGATCGACCCGCTGTAGAAAGAGCCATGACAACAGCGACGTTGATCACGGTGGCGCCCACCGGCGCCGAGTCCCGCAAGTCCGACGTGCCAGCCCTGCCGGTGACCCTGGCCGAGCTGGTCGCGACCGGCAAGGAATGCCAGGCGGTGGGTGCCAGCGTCATCCACGTGCACCTGCGCGACGACGACGCCGAGCCGACCCTGGACCTGGGCCGGCTCAAGGAGGCCGTCGCCGCGCTGCGGGCCGAGACCGACCTCATCGTCCAGCTCTCCAGCGGCGGCGCGGTCACCGACCCCGAGGACGACCGGCTCCGGGTCCTGGACGCCGGGCCCGACATGGCCTCCTGCACGATGGGCACGGTCAACTTCGGCGACGACGTGTTCCTCAACCGGTGGGCGTTCGTCGTCGAGCTGCACACCCGGATGCGCGACCGCGGGATCGTCCCCGAGTACGAGATCTTCGACCTCGGCCAGCTGACCACCCTGCGGCGCCTGCTCGACCGGCACGGGCTGCCCTTCGGCGGCCACGTCCACCTCGACCTCGTCATGAACGTGCCCGGCGGGATGCCCGGCACCGCCGAGGCGCTCGTCGCGTGCGTCCAGGCGATGCGCGACCTGCCCGAGGGGACCACGTTCTCGGCGACCGGCATCGGCCGCGGCACGCTGCCGGTCCTGCTCGCGTCGCTGTCCGCCGGCGGGCACCTGCGGGTCGGCATGGAGGACACCGTCACCTACGCCAAGGGCGTGCCGGTGGAGAGCAACGCGCAGCTCGTCGCGCGTGCCTCCGCCTTCGCCCGGCTCGCCCAGCGCCCGCCGATGACCCCGGCCGAGGCCCGCGCGCTGCTGGGGATCGCCGCATGAGCGGCCAGCGGAGCGGCTCGGGCCGCTCATCATGTGACGGGTTTGGCTCGGGCCGACGCCGGAGCGTAGCGGAGGTGGCGGCGTGAGCGGCCAGCGGAGCGGCTCGGGCCGCTCATCGTGTGACGGGTTTGGCTCGGGCCGACGCCGGAGCGTAGCGGAGGTGGCGGCGTGAGCGGCCAGCGGAGCGGCTCGGGCCGCTCATCGTGTGACAGGTTTGGCTCGGGCCGACGCCGGAGCGCAGCGGAGGTGGCGGCATGAGCGACCGCTATCTGGGCGGCGAGCCGCTCGCCGAGGTGGTCCGCAGCGGGTTCGTGGAGAGCCGGCACAGCGGGTCGGTCGTGGTCCTGGACGCGGACGGGGAGGTCACGGCGTGGGCCGGCGACGTGCTCGGCCCGGTCTTCCCGCGCTCGTCCAACAAGCCGATGCAGGCCGTCGGGATGCTGGCGGCGGGGCTCGTCGCCGCTCCCGCCGAGCTGGCGATCATTTCGGCCAGCCACCGTGGTCAGCCGGTGCACCTGGACGCGGTCCGCGGCGTCCTCGGCCCGCTGCCGGTCACCGCGCTCGGCTGCCCGCCGGACTATCCGCTCTCCGACGACGCACGCGACGACCTGGTCAGGGCGGGTGCGTCGCGGCAGCCGCTGTTCATGAACTGCTCCGGCAAGCACGCCGGGATGCTGCGCACCTGCGCCGCGAACGGCTGGCCCCTCGCCGGGTATCTCGACCCCGCACATCCCGTGCAGGTCGCGATCCGGCACGGGGTCGAGTCCCTCGCCGGCGAGCCGGCCGCCGCGGTCGGGGTCGACGGGTGCGGCGCGCCGCTGCTGGCGGTGTCGCTGCGCGGGCTGGCGGCGGCGTTCCTGCGGCTGGTGTCCGCCGCGCCGGGAACCGCCGAGCGGCGGGTCGCGGACGCGATGCGGGCACATCCCGAGCTGGTCTCCGGCACCGATCCGGACGGGCACGACACGCACCTCATGCGGGCGTTCCCGGGGCTGCTGTCGAAGGTCGGCGCCGAGGGGATCCTGGCGGTCGCGGTCCCCGGTGTCGGCGCGGTGGCGCTGAAGATCGACGACGGCGCGGCGCGCCCCAGGCTGCCGGTGCTCGGCGCGGGGCTGTCCCGGCTGGGCTTCTCCTTGGGGACGTACGTCGATATGCCAGTTTTGGGGGGCGGTTCCCGGGTAGGTTCGGTGCGCGCGGTCTGGTGACCCGGTTCACGCTAGCTCCTGTTAGCGTTTTGCTTGCAAGAGTTAGCAGGGCGAGCTACCGTCGGTAACGTGACTGAAGAGCCGCGCGACCTGGGTGGGTTCATTCGTGACCTGCGCCGCAACGCGCGCATCTCGCTCCGCCAGCTCGCCGAGCAGGCCGGGGTCAGCAACCCATATCTCAGTCAGATCGAGCGTGGCCTGCGCAAACCGAGCGCCGAGGTGCTCGCGCAGCTCGCCGGTGCGCTGCGGGTGTCGACCCCGCTGATGTACCTGCGGGCCGGCCTGCTCGAGCGCGAAGGGCACGAGGTGCTGGCCGCGATCGCTGCGGACAGTGATCTCACCATGGCCCAGAAGCAGTCGCTCACGCAGATCTACGAGACGTTCCGGCGCGAGAACACGCGCAACGACCTGGACGGCGCCGCCTCGGGGGCGGGGCTCGACGCCGATCCGGAAGCCACGACGAAGTCAGAGGAGTCACCATGACCACCAGCACCACCACCCGCAAGATCCCCACCCCGCTCTACGCCGCGGCCGGCGCCGGTGACCTGGCCTACCAGCAGCTGCGCAAGCTGCCCGCGCAGGTCGCCCAGCTGCGTGCCCGGGTCGAGGAGTTGCGCCCGGCGGTGACCGACGCGGTCACCGAGACCAACCTGCGCGCTGACCTGACCGTGGCCGCCGACCGGCTGCGCAACGCGGCCCGTCGCAACACCAGCTCGCTGCTCGCCGGCGCCCAGGTCGCCCAGGACAAGGCCGTCGCCGTCTACACCGAGCTGGTCAACCGCGGCGAGAAGGTCGTCGCCGGTGGCCGCACCGCTGAGGCGAAGATCGAGATCGAGCCGGCCACGAAGACTGTGACCACTGAGGTCGCCGTCACCCCGACCCCGGCCGACGTCGCACCGGCCGTCACGCCGAAGCCGTCGACCACCACGCCGGCCGCCGCCGGGACGCCCGCGAAGAAGACCACCGCGGCGAAGAAGACCGCGGCCGCGAAGAAGTAACCGGGAGTTTGTCGGGAGCCCTCCGGCACCGTCTCGCACGGGCCGGGGGGCTTCGGAATAAGCTCGTGGGATGGTGACTGCAGTGCCAATGTTCTACGAGACGGTCGAGCTCTACATCGACGTGGCGGTGTGGATCTTCTGCCTGGTGCTCGGCGCCGCGGCGTTGCTGCATTGCCTCGTCCAGCGGGCCGACGCGTTTCCCGCCATCGGCACGATGTCGAAAACGGTCTGGCTCGCCCTGACCGGCGGTGGTTTGCTGCTCACCGCCCTGGCGCCCCAGCTGCGGATGGGCTACCTCAGCATCTTCCTGCTCATCGCCGCCGGCATCTTCGCCGTGTATCTGCTCGACATCAGACCCGCGCTGCGCGACGCGGTAGACGGCCACGGCTCGTGGTGATGGCGGTTCGTTGATGGACTTCCGCTGGCCGCCGCCGCCCGACGGCAGGCCCGACCGGTTCCGCCCGCCCGTGACCCGCGGGCCGCAGACCGGCCGGCCAACCCTCCCCGCACCGCCGACGGAGCAGATCGCCACCCCGCACGGCGTCGAGCTGGAATGGCTCATCACCGGCGACGGCAACCCCGTCACGGTCTTCGCGCACGGATTGGGCAGCGGCATCGCCGAGACCCGCCCGCTCGGCAGCGCCGTGTCCGGCCGCAAGGTCTTCTTCCAGTTCCGCGGGCACGGCCACTCCGCCTCGCCAGGTGGCGTCTGGACCTACGCCGACCTCGCCCGCGACCTGCGCGCCGTCGCGGACCTCTCCGGTGCCACCCGCGCGCTGGGCGTCAGCCTCGGCGCCGGCGCCCTGTGCCGGCTGCTCGCCGACAACCCGGGCCGCTTCGAGCGCGCCGTGTTCTTCCTGCCCGCCGTCCTCGATACGGCGCGGCCGGCCGCCGCGCAGGAGCGTCTCACCGCGCTGCTCGAAGCGATCGAGGCCGGAGACGCCGCCGCCGTCGCCGACGTGATCTCCATGGAGGTCCCCACCCAGGTCCGCAACTCACCGCCGGTCTGGGCCTTCCTGCGCCAGCGACTCGACCAGCTGATGCGCGACGGCCTCGCCGCCGGCCTCGGCAGCCTGCCGGCCCAGGTCGCCGTCGAGGACCGGTCCGACCTCGCCAAGGTCACCGCGAAGTGCCTCGTCATCGGCTCCCGGGGCGACGAGCTGCACCCCGTCGCCGTCGCCGAGCAGCTGGCCGAGTCCCTCCCGGATGCCGAGCTGCACATCTACGACCGCCCCGGCGTCGTCTGGACCCAGCGGGCCGACCTGCGCACCCGGATCTCCTCGTTTCTGAACTGAACGAGCCGTTTGCCCGGTTCCCGACCCCAGTTCTGACCGAACGGCTGATGCTCGCTGCGTATCAAACACCGCCGCCGGAGCGTCTGTCCTACCGAAGGTCTTTTTCTACGAGCTGCTTGGGGGGATCGGACCATGACCGCGCTGCGCCGCTGGGCCGGACCGACATAGAGTTCCGGACATGGGTGTCACGCAACACGGCAGGACCGCCCGTCTCGACCTCGCGGACCCGACACTGCGCGAGTGGACGTGCGTCGTCCTGCACGCCGATGCCACGGACGGCATCGTGCTCGACCGCTCCGCCTTCTACCCCGGCGGCGGCGGCCAGCCACCAGACCACGGCGTGCTGCTGTGGCAAGGGGTACAGACCCGGATCGCCGGCACGCGCAAGGGCGAGGACCTCTTCCTCCTGCCGGCCGAGGGCGACCCGCTGCCGCCCGTCGGCACCGAGGTGATCGGCGCCGTCGAGGACGACCGCCGCACCAAGCTGATGCGCACCCACTCCGGCCTGCACGTCCTGGGCGGGGTGGTGTTCCGCGACTTCGGCGCCCTCGTCACCGGCGGCTCGATGGAGCCCGCCGAGGCCCGCATGGACTTCAACCTGCCCGAGGTCCCGGCCGACTTCAAGGCCAGGCTCGAGGAGCTCATCAACGCCGAGGTCGCCGCCGACCGCAAGGTCGTGACCAAGGTCCTCGGCCGTGACGAGGCGCTCGCCCTGCCCGACATCATCCGGACCCAGTCCAACCTGATCCCCGCCGACGAGCAGGAGATCCGCATCGTCGACATCGTCGGCCTGGACGCGCAGGCCGACGGCGGCACGCACGTCGCGTCGACCGCGCAGATCGGGCGGATGCAGGTCGTCAAGGTCGAGAGCAAGGGCAAGGCCAACCGCCGGGTGCGGGTCCGTCTCAGCGACTGACCCGTGGCTGGTTGCCGCGGGTCCGCCGCCAGCGCCGCCAGTGCCGTCGGTGGCCTCAGGGGCCGACGCGCAGCTGGTGGGCGCCGGCGGTGAAGATCTGCTGCTGCCCGCCGGCCCGGGTCACCTCCAGGATCGGCTCGCCCGGGTCGATCCCCAGGTCCCGCCGCTCCGGATCGGTCGGCATCCGCCCGATGACCTCGTCGCCGGGCCGCAGTTCGACGACCGTGCGCTCCAGGACGGGCCGCACCTGCGTCCGCGCGCCCCGGGCCGAGACGACGAGCCCTTCCTGCCGCAGCACCGACACCGCGTTGCGGACGGCGGGGCGCCCCAGGGCGTACTCCTGCATGAGGCTGCTCTCCGACGGGACGAACGCCCCCGGCGCCAGCTGTCCCGTCTTGATCTGCTCACGCAGCAGGTCCGCCAGCTGCTGGTACAGCGGCCGATCCGAACTCCGGTCGATCATGCGACAACCGTAGATAGGCCCCCGATCTTGTCATCTTGCCGCCCTATGCGCACAAGGTTGCACGCGGCCCGGCGCGCGGTTCCGGGGTCGGCTGCCTGTGGGCTCCCGGGATCATGAAAAATGGCGGAGTGGCGCCGCTGAGGACGATGTGGGACGAGTTCGCCGAAGGTGCGCGGCTGCTCGGCCGGGGGCTCGCGATGTACGGGCGCAGTCCGCGCCTCCTCCTGCTCGGGCTGATCCCGGCGGTGATCTCCTTCCTGCTGCTCGGCACGGCGTGGTTCTTCCTGCTGTGGTTCATCCGGGACCTGTCGGCGGCCGCGACCTGGTTCGCCGACGACTGGGGCGCACCGTGGCGGGGGCTCACCAGGTTCGGCGCCGGCGCCGGGATCGTGATCGTGTCGGCGCTGGTGTCGGTGTTGACGTACACGGCGCTGACACTGCTCATCGGGGACCCGTTCTACGAGGTCATCTCCGAGCGGATCGAGGAGCGCCTCGGCGGCACACCCGGGATGAGTGACCTGCCGTGGTACCGCACGATCCTGAAGAACGCCGCCGACTCGATCAGGTTGATCGCGCTGGGGATCGTGGTGGCCGTGCCGCTGTTCGTGCTCGGCTTCGTGCCGGTGCTCGGCCAGACGGTCGTCCCGGTCCTCGACGCGGTGGTCGGCGGCTGGCTGCTCGCGGTCGAGCTCACCGGCGTGCCGTTCAACCGTCGCGGCCTGCGGTTGAAGGACCGCCGCGCCATGTTGCGCGCCAACCGGCCGATGGCGCTCGGCTTCGGCATGCCCGTGTTCGTGATCCTGCTGATCCCGTTCGCCGCGATCCTGGTCGTGCCGGCCGCGGTCGCCGGCAGCACGCTGCTCACCCGCAAGCTGTTCGGCCTCCCGGTGGACAAGCCGGCCCCCCTTGCCGGCAAGCCGCCGGTCGTCGTGCGCGGGTAGGCCCCAGCCGCTGAGGTTCACCGCCGGCCGGTCCGGCCCTCCGTCCCGCTGCGGCTCCCCAGATCCGCGTCTCCGATCGTGATCGGGCTGATCCAGGTCGTTCCGTGGTCGTGTGGGTGGCCGGTGGGCGACTTCGATCACGAGGACCGCGAGGACCGCGAGGACCGCGAGGACCGCTGGATCGCGCGTGGTGTGGGGGCGCGGTTCAGCCGGCGCGGAGGCCTTCGAGCAGGCCGGTGTCGCCGCTGACCAGCAGGGTGTCGAAGGCGACCCGCCCGAACAGCGCCAGCACCAGGTCGCTGGCCGGGCCGCTGGCGGTGGCGCGTTCGTGGTGGTCGTCGGAGTCCAGCAGGGTGTCGGTGTCCAGGAGGGCGACCCCGGCACCGCGGAGGCGGACATACCAGACCTGGTCGACGTCGGTGGCGTGCAGGGCGATCATGCCGGCGCGGTTGGCGGGGCCGCTGCGACGGCCGGCGGGCAGCCAGCTGTCGAGGACCTCGGTGACGCCGTCGCTGGCGAGTTTCGGCTCGATGGGCTCGCTGAGGCCGCCGGCCATCTGGGCGTCCCAGCGGTGCACCGAGGTCTCGTGGGCCATGCGGCGGTGCCAGAAGGAGGCCTTCTTCGCCTGCGGGGCCCAGTTGAACGCGGGCAGGTCCGGGTCGACGGCGTCGAGGGTGGCGAGCAACTCGGTGAAGGCGTCGGTCCAGGCGGCCACGGGGTCGACGCCGGCCGGGAGGGGCTCGTCGGGGCGCGGGTCGGGGCGGTCGGTGACGCCGCGGGGGACCAGGGCGTTGACCCAGACGTAGACCTGCGTGAGGTGCCAGGCCAGGTCGCGCAACTGCCAGCCGGGACAGGTGGGCACCGGGGCGTCCAGCGGCGTCTCGCCGCTGAGCGCGGCCCGGAAGGCGTCGCCCTCGGTGCGCAGCGCGGTGAGCCAGAACTCCTTGGTGAGCTGAGGCTTGCTCATCGGTGATCCCTCTTCCGGTCCGGACGCTGCACGTCCAACATTAGGCCACGCCTTACTCTGGTGCGGTGCCCGAAGCAGCCACGCCAGTGTCCCGCCTTGCCGAGCTCACCACCCTGCGCCTCGGCGGCCCAGCCGATCATCTGGTCGAGGTGACCTCGGATGAGGAGGCCGTGGCCGCGGTGCGCAGCAGCGGGAAGCTTCTGATTCTGGCGGGTGGCAGCAACGTCGTCATCGCCGATGAAGGATTCCCGGGGACGGTGGTGCTGCTGCGGCAGCAAGGCATCACGGTCACCGAAACGCCGGCCGGGAAAGGGCTGACCGTCGCCGCGGGACACCCGTGGGACGACGTCGTGGCGACCGCGGTCGCCAACGGCTGGTCGGGGATCGAGTCGCTGTCGGGCATTCCGGGGTCGGCGGGCGCCACCCCGATCCAGAACGTCGGGGCCTACGGGCAGGAGGTCGCCGAGACCATCGCCGAGGTGCGGGTCTACGACCGGGTCCGGGACGAGATCGTGGTCATGCCACGGGACGCGTGCGGGTTTGCGTACCGGACGAGCGTCTTCAAGCACAACGAGCGGTTCGTGGTGCTGTCGGTGACGTTCGAGCTGGCCGAGTCGCCGGTGTCGACCCCGATCCGCTACGCGGAGCTGGCCCGGACGCTGGGCGTGGAGCAGGGCGGGGCGGCGCCGCTGCAGGAGGTCCGCGACGCCGTGTTGCGGCTGCGGGCCGGCAAGGGCATGGTGCTGGACCCCGCGGACCGGGACACGTTCTCGGTCGGGTCGTTCTTCACGAACCCGGTCGTCGCCGCCGAGGCGGTCGACGCGGTGCGTGCCGCCGCCGGCGAACCCCCCGCCTGGCCGGCGCCGGACGGCATGGTCAAGCTGAGCGCGGCGTGGCTGATCGAGCGGGCCGGCTTCGGCAAGGGCTACGGCGACCCGGCCGGCGGCGTCGCGCTGTCCAGCAAGCACACCCTCGCGCTGACCAACCGCGGCACCGGCACGACCACCGCGCTGCTGGATCTCGCGCGCGAGATCAGAAACGGGGTCCAGGCGAAGTTCGACGTCGAGCTCCATCCGGAGCCGGTCCTCGTGAACTGCGAGATCTAGACCAGGCAGGAGTAGGGGACGGTCAGCTCGCCGAGGCGCCAGCGGGCCGGGCGGTCCAGGACCGGCCAGCCGGCCGCCCTGGTCGCCTCGACCGCGTGCCGCCAGCGCTGGCGCGGCCCGAAGGTCGACAGCGGCGCCGCGGCGCGCCAGGCGGTGTCCAGTGTGGACAGCAGGGCGTGGATCGGCCGGCCGGGCACGTTGTGGTGGATGAGGCATTTCGGCAGGCGCTCGGCCAGGGTCGCGGGGGTGTCCAACGTGGACAGCCGGCTGGCGAGCGTCAGCGTCTGCGGGACGCCGGCCGAGACGGTCACCCACGACGCCAGGCGGCCCAGCTCGTCGCAGGTGCCCTCGACGAGGATCGCGCCGGTCGCGGTCATCGCGGCCCACGCGCCGGGGACGGCGTCGAGGTCGTACTGGCGCAGCACGTTGAACGCCCGCACCACCGTCGGGGCGAGCCCGGCCAGCTCGAAGCCGCCCCGTTGAAAGGAAAGCCCGGGCGGGTCGGCAAACGGCTGGGCGACCGCGACGCGCTCCGGGTCGATCTCCAGGCCGACGACCCGGACCCGGGGGCCCGGCAGCCGGAGCAGGCGGCGGCGCAGTTCGAGGGTGGTGACCGGCGAGGCGCCGTACCCGAGGTCGACGACGAGCGGGTCCTCGGCCCGGGCGAGCACCGCGCCGAGGGTCACCGCGATCCAGTTGTCGACCCGCCGGAGCCGGTTGGGGTTGGTGGTGCCCCGCGTGATGGCACCGAGCGGCCGCATCACGTCACCCGGTGCACCTTGTGCTGGGCGGCCTGGGCCAGCGGGCGGACGACGATCCGGTCGATGTTGACGTGGTGCGGCCTGGTGGCGGTCCACGCGACGCAGTCGGCGATGTCGTCGGCGACCAGCGGGAACTCCACGCCCTGGTAGACGGCCGCGGCCTTGGCGGCGTCCCCCTCGAAGCGCTTGAGGGCGAACTCGTCGGTCTTCACCATGCCGGGGTCGATCTCGACCACGCGGATCGGGCGGCCGTTGAGCTCCAGGCGCAGGGTCTCCGCGACGGCGGTCTGCGCGTGCTTGGCAGCCGTGTAGCCGCCGCCGCCCTCGTACACGATGAGCCCGGCGGTGGAACTGATCACGACGATGGTGGCCCGGCCCGACGCTGTCAGCAGTGGCAAGAGCGCCTTGGTGACCCGGACCGTGCCCAGGACGTTGACCTCGAACATCCACTGCCAGTCGGTGAGGTCGGCCTCCTCGACGGTCTCCGCGCCGATCGCCCCGCCGGCGTTGTTGACCAGCAACTCGACCGGCCCGCCCAACGCGGTCACCTCAGCGACAAGTCGTGAAATGTCGGCATCCGAAGTGATATCAGCCACAACGGCGGTGGCCGCGGGGAGGGAGGCAACCAGCGCGGAGAGGTGTGCGGCGCGCCGCGCAACGGCCACCACATGGAAGCCCTCAGCGCCGAGCCGGCGGGCGGTGGCTGCACCGATGCCACTGGAGGCACCGGTCACCACGGCGATAGGAGAAGACATGGGACCAATCCTGCCGTAAACCTCAACCGGCGCAGTGACCAACGCAACGGTGGGTAGATGGCCGCCGGCGAGGGAACATGGACGGTTGGGAAGATGTAACCGTCCGGCAACAGCTGAAGGAGCACCGACGTGGCGCGGGTCGACTCGCTGCACAGGCACACCCCGCAGTCCCGTCGCTCCCTTCCTCGGAGGGTCGCGACGCTGTCGGTGCACACCTCCCCGCTGGATCAACCGGGCACCGGTGACGCCGGCGGCATGAACGTGTACATCGTCGAGGTCGCCGAGCGCCTCGCCAGAGCCGGTGTCGAGGTGGAGATCTTCACCCGGGCCACCTGCAGCGAGCTGCCGCCGGTCGTCGAGATGGCGCCGGGCGTGCTCGTGCGGCACGTCATCGCCGGCCCGTTCGAGGGGCTGGCGAAGGAGGACCTGCCGGCCCAGCTGTGCGCGTTCACCAACGGCGTCCTGCGGGCCGAGGCGTCGCGGGCGCCCGGTTGGTATGACCTCGTCCATTCCCACTACTGGTTGTCCGGTCAGGTCGGCTGGCTGGCCAAGGACCGCTGGGGCGTGCCGCTGGTGCACACCGCGCACACCCTGGCCAAGGTGAAGAACCAGCTGCTCGCCGACGGTGACAAGCCCGAGCCGATCGCCCGGGTCATCGGCGAGGAGCAGGTCGTCGCCGCGGCCGACGGCCTGGTCGCCAACACCCCGGCCGAGGCCGCCGACCTGATCGAGCTGTACGCCGCCGACCCCCGCCGGGTCAGCGTGGTGCCACCGGGCGTGGATCTGGACACGTTCACCCCCGCGGAAAGCCGCGTGGGAAACCCGAGGCGCCGCAACAGGAAGAAGTTCGGGCTGCCCGAGGACGCGCTCGTGGTCGCGTTCGTCGGGCGGATCCAGCCGCTGAAGGCCCCCGACGTGCTGTTGCGCGCCGCCGCCGAGCTGCGCGCCCGCGACCCGGAGCTGGGCGCCAGGCTGATCGTGGCGGTCTGCGGCGGCCCCAGCGGCTCCGGGCTGGACCGGCCGACCGCGCTCATGGACCTCGCCACCGAGCTCGGCATCGCCGACTGCGTGCGGTTCCTCGCCCCGCAGCCGCGGGAGGACCTGGCCGAGCTGTTCCGCGCCGTCGACCTGGTCGCGGTGCCGAGCCACAACGAGTCGTTCGGCCTCGTCGCGATCGAGGCGCAGGCGTGCGGCACGCCGGTCGTCGCGGCCGCCGTCGGTGGCCTGGTGACCGCCGTGCGCGACGGGGTCTCCGGGATCCTGGTGGACACCCACCGCCCGGCGGACTGGGCCGCGGTCCTCGGCGACCTGCTCGCCCACCCGGCCCGGCGCGAGGAACTCGCCAAGGGCGCGGTGCGGCACGCCCACGAGTTCTCCTGGAGTCACACCGCGAGCGGCCTGCTCGCCGCCTACCGGGACGCCTCGATCACGCACCGCGAGACCGAACTGCTGGCGGCGATGTCATGAGCGGGGACGTCGAAGATGTCATGAGCGCGGACGTCAAAGGCCTGATCGAGCGCGTCTGCGCCGAGCGCGAGATCGTCTGGGAGAAGACCGGCGACAACGGCTACGTGGTGGTCCTGCCCGGCACCCACAAGCAGAAGACCAACTGCAACCTCATCGTCGGCGAGCACACGCTGCGCGTCGAGGCGTTCGTCATGCGGCACCCCGACGAGAACCGCGAGGAGCTGTGGCAGTGGCTGCTGCAGCGCAACGCCCGCATGTACGGGGTCGCGTTCAGCGTCGACAGCGTCGGCGACGTGTACCTGATGGGCCGGCTGCCGCTGCACGCCGTGACCGAGGAGGAGCTCGACCGGCTCCTCGGCGCGGTCCTGACCTACGCCGACGAGAGCTTCGACCCGATGCTGGAGATCGGTTTCGGCTCCGCGATCCGGCGCGAATGGGCGTGGCGGGTCAAGCGCGGCGAACCCCTGGACAATCTCAAGGCGTTCACGGCCTTCGTGGAGCGGACCAGCTAGCTACCCTGTGCGGGTGATCGATGGATCGCCCAGCATCCAAGAGGCCGGCGTCGAAGCGCCCGACGGCCAGAAGTTCGCGTGGAAGCCTGTCGGTGCGGTGGCGGCCACGGCCGCCGTCGCGCTCCTGCTGACGATCAACCGCTACGACTACCACCGCGACGAGCTGTACTTCCGCATGATCGGCGCGCATCCCAAATGGGGCTACGTCGACCAGCCGCCGTTCACGCCGTTGCTGACCCGCGCGTGCGTCGAGGTGTTCGGCGACTCGGTGTGGGCGATCCGGTTGCCCGGTGTGCTGTTCCTGGTGGCCACCGTCTTCCTGCTCGCCCTCATCGCCCGGGAGGCCGGCGGCGGCGCCGTCGCCCAGACCCTCGCCGCCACCGGTGCGATCACCACGTTCGCCCTGGTCTCCACGCACCTGGCGCTGACCACCGGGCCCGATCTCGTGGTCTGGCTGCTCGTCGTCCTGCTCATCATGCGGGCCATGCTGCGGGAGCGGCCACGGTGCTGGCTGCTGGCGGGCCTCGTGGTCGGGCTCGCGCTGTACAACAAACACCTCGTGATCCTGTTGCTGCTGACGTTCGCGGCCGGGGTGCTCATCCTCGGGCCGCGCAAGATCCTGCTGTCGCCGTGGCTGTGGGCCGGGCTCGGCATCGCGGTCGTCGTCGGGCTGCCGAACCTCCTGTACCAGATCACCAACGACTTCCCGCAGCTCGACATGGCCGCGGCGCTCGCCGAGAACAAGGGCGACGACGCCCGGATCACGATGATCCCGTTGCAGCTGGCGTGGCTGGGCCCGTTCTTCGTGCCGGTGTGGATCGCGGGGATCGTGACCCTGCTCCGGAACCCGGCACTGCGGCCGGTCCGCGCGCTCGGCCTGGCGTATCCGCTGATGCTGGTCCTGTTGTTCGTCGTCGCCGGCCAGCCGTACTACACGGTGGGCCTGCTGTCCGCGCTCTTCGCGGTCGGCGCGGTGCCGGTCGAGCGGCGGGTCACCCGCCGCTGGATCCTGGTCGCCGGCGCGGCCGTGAACGCGGGGTTCGCGATCCTGACCTCGCTGCCCGTCCTGCCGGTGGACGTCGTGGGCAGGACCCCGATCCCCGCAATCAACCAGGGCATCTCGGATCAGATCGGTTGGCCGCGGTACGTCCAGCAGGTCGCCGCCGTCTACGACGCCCTTCCGGCGGCGGACAAGCCGCACACGATCCTGCTCACCGGTAACTACGGCGAGGCCGGCGCCCTGGACCGGTACGGCCCGGGGCTGGGCCTGCCGCCTGTCTACAGTGGACAGAACGAGCTGTGGTGGCTCGGCCCGCCGCCGCCGTCCGCGACCGTGGTCGTGCTCGTGACGCAGGGCGACCCGGCCCGTTCCACGGCGTTCGGATCGTGCGAGCACAAAGCCGATCTCGACAACGGTTACGGCGTCGAGAACGAAGAGCAAACAGCTCGCGTCTTCGTCTGCCGGGAGTTGACCGGCACGTGGTCCGACCTGTGGCCGAGCTTTCAACATTTCGATTGATTTCAATTATTTCAGTTGTGTGAGCGAGCCGACAGTCCCGTTACTTGTCGCTGCATTTCCTCGCCGCGTACCGTCAATGACGGATCCGGCGATTCCTGAAGTTGGGGAGCGACGGGGGTGTTTCTGGGCCGTTCGCGGCCCACTCGCGGTGGCCTGTCCGGGCGGGGCGGCCACTGCAACCGGCGGCACCGCGCGGTCGAAAGACTGCAGCAGAGCGGGTGGTCGTGGACTGGGGGTGCACGCCACCCGCTGCCGCCGGCACGAGACCCCAAACTTAAGTCGCGCGTAAAGACGCGTGAGGTCGCAAAGCCGTAGTTTCCTCGCATGCGGATGCGGGGCGCTGTCGCCGGTCTCCTACTCGTCGTCGCATTGACGGGTTGCGGCGCTAAATCTGACACAACGGATCAGCGGTCCGATGTCGCGGCGACCGAGCAGGCATCCGGCGACCCGGCCGGCACCGCGGACGCCGACTCGGCGCAGGCCGCGCTCGCCGCCGCCGGAGCGGCGCCATCGGCATCCGCTTCGAAGAGCGCCGCGCCACCCGCGGTCAAGGCGCCCACGCAGACCTTCGCCGTCGGCGTCAGCTCGTTCATGTTCACCCGGTCCGGCCGGACGCTGCGCACCCTGGTCTTCTACCCGGCGACCGGTTCGGCCGGCGGCTCGCCGAAGAGCGGCGCGGCCGTCGCCGCCGGCCGGTTCCCCCTGGTTCTGTGGAGCCACGGGCTGCACGGCTCGCCCGAGGGATACCAGGGCGTCAGCGCGAAGATCGCGGCGGCCGGGTTCGTCGTGGCGGCGCCGGCGTATCCGTTCACCAACGACAAGGCGAACCCGTTCAACCAGAACGACATGGGCAACCAGCCCGCCGACGCCTCCGCCGTGATCACCGAGGTGCTGAAGCTCGACACGAAGGCCGGCGCGCCGCTCGCCGGGCACATCGAGACCAGCCGGGTCGCCGCCGGCGGCCATTCGGCGGGCGGCTACACGACCGCTGGCCTGCTGTCCGGCTCGGGCCGCGACAGCCGCCTCAAGGGCGGCATCATCGTGTCCGGCGGCGGCATGGGCGGGAAGTTCAGCGGCGCGGCCACCCCGGTGCTGTTCGTCCACGGCGACGCCGACGGCACCGTGCCCTACAGCAGCGGGCGCTCCCTGTACGACGGCTGCACCTGGCCGAAGGCGTTCCTGACCCTGCTCGGTGGCGATCACGGCGGCGGGCTGTTCGGCTCCGCGCCCGCGAACCAGGCGGTGTCCAGGACGATGCTGGACTTCCTGCGCTTCGCCCTCTACAGCGACGGCGCGGCGAAGGGCCGGCTGCGCGCCGACGCGACCGTCAGCGGCGCCGCCAAGTACGACGGCACGCTCTAGACCGTTTCCGCGAGCGCGAACACGTCCAGCAGTCCGGTCAGCCGGAGTTGGGCGTAGGCCAGGGGACGCGGGTTGCGCAGGCGCAGCGTGCAGTTGTGGTCCTGGGCCAGCTTCCAGCAGCCGACCAGCGCGCCGATGCCGGCCGAGTCGAGCACCGACACGCCGGCCAGGTCCACGATGAGCACCTCCGGCCGGAAGATCGGCAGGACCGCCCACACCGCTTCGGACAGGTGGTCGCGGGTGGCGAGGTCGAGCTCCCCGTCGAGCCGGATGACGACCGTGCCGGAATCCGGCGCCTCCAGCCTCGCCGACAGACCGTCCACTTCGCCCCCTGTCATGTCGAAAGGCGGCGTCTACCCCGCCACGGGGATTTCTAACCTCTCCCGTTCCGCGCTGACCCGGCGCTCCCGGGCCGGCTGGATCAGCAGGTGCCCGGCCGCCGCGACGGCGCCGAGCCCGCCGCAGATCACCCAGTGCCAGTCGCCGAGGAACTCCAGGCTCGCTCCGCCGGCCGCGGGTGCGATGAAGCTGGCCGCCGGGAAGATCAGGTAGAAGACGCTCTGGTACCGCCCGCGCAACGCCTCCGGCGACAGTTCCGCGATGACGGCCGCGTTCGGCGGCGCGGCGAGCATCGAACCGACCGTCCACACGGTCGCGGCGAGCAGGTAGCCCGGCACGTCGGCGGCGAGCGCCACGCAGGCGAACCCGAGCCCGAGGAACACGTTGGCGACGGCGAGGGTGGTGCCCTTGCGCCACCGGTCGATGAGTTTCGGCACGAACAGCTGCCCGGCGACGATGAGCAGCCCGGCGTACGCGACGACCGAGCCATACACGGTCGGGCGCAGCCCGTCGGCGGTGATGGCCAGCGGCAGGATCGTCGAGCTCTGCAGGGTGACGATCGCGAGGAGCAGGCTCAGCCCGACGAACGACAGGAACGCGCGGTCGGTCAGCGCCGTGTGCAGCCCGCCCTGCGGCTCCTCCGCCTCCTCCGGTGCCGCCGGCCGGGCCGGCGGTTTCGTCTCGTGCACCTTCCACAGCAGCAGCACCGCGGTGACCAGGGTGCCGGCCGCGTCGACGGCGAACAGCAGCGCGAAGCTGACCTCGGCGAGCAGCCCGGCGATGAGCGACGCCGCGGCCATGCCCAGGTTGAACGCCCAGAACTGCAGGTTGAACGCCCGGCTGCGGTCCCGGTCCGGCACCACGTCGACGATCGCGGCCACGAACGCGGGCCCGGGCATGGCGTGCATGAGGCCGAGGAGCGCGGCGAGGGCCGCAATCGTGGGGATGTGCGTGGTCAGGGCGAGCCCGGCGAGGAACACCACCGCGCCGAAGTGCGCGAGCAGCAGCGTCGGGCGGCGCCCCCACCGGTCGGCCAGGACGCCGCCGAGCAGGACGCCGGCGATGCCGCCGATGCCGTAGAGGCCCACGACGAGCCCCGCCGCGCTGGGCTTCAGGCCGCGGTCGGAGGTCAGGTACAGCGACAGCACCAGCGCGACGAACCCGCCGACGCGGTTGATCAGCATGCCGGTCCAGAGGAACCAGTACATCTTCGGCAGACCGCCGATCGTGGAGCGGTACCAGGTGCGCAAGCGTTGCTCCAGGATCGGTAAACGTTCTTAACAGTTAGATCGTAACCAGGTCTTCCCGGGCCTCGGCGGCGGCCGTCACGGCGGCCACCCGGCACTCCCTGGCGCGCGCGGCGAGCAGGCCCCACGCGGCCGAGGCGAGGGCCAGCCCGAGGCAGCCCAGCCACAGCGCGCTGTTGCCGGCGAGCTCGCGCACCGCGCCGCCCAGCGTCGGCGCCAGGAACGCCGCGGCCTGCCACGACAGCCCGTACGCGCCCTGGTAGCGCCCTCGCATGTCGACGGGGGACAGCCCGGCCAGCAGTGCCGCGTTGGACGGGGCGCTGAGCATCTCGCCGACAGTCCAGAGCAGCACGGTGGCGCCGTACCAGACCGGGGTGTGCGCGAACGCGGTCAACCCGAAGCCGATCCCCACCACCACCGCGGCCACCGGCGCGACCAGGGCCTCGCGTCGGGTGGCCAGCAGCCGGGTGACGAGTGGCTGGCCGAGCACGATGAGCACCCCGTTGAGCGCGATCACGACGCCGAACGTCTTCGGGCTCAGATCGTCGTCGATCATGGCGAGGGGCAGCATCGCCATGTGCTGCAGCAGGACCAGCGCGATCAGCAGGTTGCACAGGACGAAGCCCAGGAAGACCCGGTCGCGGGCGAGGGTGCCCAGCCCCGAGCGCTCCAGGGTCTTCGTCGTCACGGCCGGCCTGGTCTCGCGGGTCTTCACAGCGAGGAGCACCGCCGCGGCGGCGGTCGTCGCGGCGTCGGCGATGAACAGCGTCAGGTAGCCGCTGCCGGCGGCGAAGCCGGCCAGGACCGCCGCGGTCGCGAAGCCGAGGTTGATCGCCCAGAAGTACACGGAGAAGGCCCGGCCGCGGTCGGTGGCCGGCACCAGGTCGGCGATCATCGCGCCGAGCGGCGGGCGGGCTGCCTCTGTCGCCATGCCGAGCGCCAGCGTGCCGACCATGATCGCGGGGCGGCCGTGCGCGAGCCCGAGGCACACCATCAGCACCGACGCGGATCCCATCGCCAGCAGCACGGTCGGCCGCCGCCCCCACCGGTCGGTCAGGTGGCCGGCGACAGTGACGCCGATCGCACCGCCCAGCCCGTAGAGGCCGAGGACCAGGCCGGCCGCCGCCTCGCTGAACCCCCGCTCCGTCGACAGGTAGATCGTCAGGAAGATCCCGACGAAGCCGCCGGCCCGGTTGATCAGCGTGGCGGTCCAGACGATCCAGAACTGGGATGGTAAGCGGTGCTGCACGCCTGCATCCTTACATCGGAGGTCCGGTGCTGTCGAAGTGATTCGGTGCGGGAAGATTGCGGCATGAGTGAAGTCGGGACACTGGTGCTCTTGCGGCACGGTGAGAGCGAGTGGAACGCCAAGAACCTGTTCACCGGCTGGGTCGACGTGGACCTCAGCGCCCAAGGAGAGGCCGAGGCCCGTCGGGGCGGCGAGCTGCTCCGTGAGTCCGGTCTGCTGCCGGATGTGGTGCACACGTCAGTGCTGCGCCGTGCGATCCGCACCAGCGAGATCGCCCTGCACGCCGCCGACCGGCACTGGATCCCGGTCCAGCGCAGCTGGCGGCTCAACGAGCGGCACTACGGTGCCCTGCAGGGCAAGAACAAGAAGCAGACCCTGGAGGAGTTCGGCGAGGAGCAGTTCATGCTCTGGCGCCGCTCCTACGACGTGCCGCCGCCGCCGATCGCCGACGACGACGAGTGGTCGCAGGCCGCCGATCCGCGCTACGCCAATCTGCCGCCGGACATCCGTCCCAGCACGGAGTGCCTGAAGGACGTCGTGCAGCGGATGCTGCCCTACTGGTACGACCAGATCGTGCCCCAGCTGCTGGCCGGCACGACGGTGCTGGTCGCGGCGCACGGCAACTCGCTGCGCGCGCTGGTGAAGCACCTCGACGGCATCTCCGACGAGGCGATCGCCAAGCTCAACATCCCCACCGGCATCCCGCTGCGCTACGACCTCGACGCGGCGCTGCGGCCGGTCACGGCCGGCGGCACCTACCTGGACCCGGAGGCGGCCAAGGAGGCCGCGGCCGCGGTCGCCAACCAGGGCCGGTAGTTCCGACGAAGAGGGGGCCGCTGTCGCGGCCCCCTCTTCCGTGCGGTGTCACGCCTGTTTCGTGCGGTGTTATGCCTGGGCGGTGTCGAACGCCTCGCCCGTGACGAGGAACACCACGTGCCGGCCGGCGTTGACGGCGTGGTCGGCGTAACGCTCGTAGAAGCGGCCGAGCAGCGCCGTGTCGACCGCCGCCTGGGTGCTTTCGGTCCACTTCGGCCCGAACATGGTCTCGAACAGGCTGGTGTGCAGCCGGTCCATCTCGTCGTCGTCACGGTCCAGCTGCCCCGCGGCGACCACGTCGAGGTTGGAGATCGCGCGCGAGATCTTGCCCGCGATCCGGTCGGCGACGACCCCCATCTGCTCGAACGTCTCGGTCAGGATTGGCGGCACGGCCACCTCGGGCAGCCGGCGCAACGCCGTCTTCGCGACGTGGTCGGCGAGGTCGCCCATGCGCTCGAGATCCGTCGCGAGGTGCAGGGCGGTCAGCACCACCCGCAGGTCGGAGGCCACCGGTGCCTGGCGGGCGCACAGGTCGTACACCTTGTCCTCGACGAGCCGGTAGAGGGCGTTGACCTCCGCGTCGCGGGCCACGACCTCCTCGGCCTCGGTCTGGTCGGCGGCGAGCAGGGCCTTGGTGGCCCGGATCATCGCGCTGCGCACAGCGTCAGCCATCGATACCAGCAGACGGTTGACCTGCAGCAGGTCGGCACGGTATTCGTCGCGCATAGTTCTCCTATCGTGGTGTCCCTCACGGTAGGTCGCTCATCGACGCGCCCGGTGAACTTCATCCCGCCTGAGGGTGAACACTGGATGATGTGAGCCCGTTTCGTGCCCTGGACCACCGTCCGTCGGGTAAGCGACCTCCTACGATCAGATCGTGGATTGGAAGTTCCGGCAGTCGAAGGCCGACAGCGCGACAGCGGGGGCGGCGATGACCGAGATCCTCGACGCGCTGCTCGTCGGGGTCGTCGTCCTCGACGACACCGACCGACCCGTGCTGGTCAACGCGGCGGCCCGCGAGATGGGCCTCATCCGGCAGCGCCAGGGCGCCGAGGAGGAGGCGCACACCATCGTGCGCACCCTCGCCGGCCAGGTCCGGCGCAGCGGGCTGACCCGGGTGGTCGAGCTCGACCTGCCGCGCCTCACCCACGGCGACCCGCTCGGCGTCAACGTGCGGGCGGTCGCCCTCGACGGCGGCCGGGTCGCGATCGAGGCCGCCGACGTCACCGAGGCACACCGGGTCGCCCGGGTTCGCCGCGACTTCGTCGCCAACGTCAGCCACGAGCTCAAGACCCCGGTCGGCGCGCTGCAGCTGCTCGCCGAGGCGCTGCTGGACGCGACCGACAAGGACCCCGCCGCGGCGATCCGCTTCGCCGAGCGGATCAAGCACGAGTCCGCCCGGCTCGGCCGGCTCGTCTCCGAGCTCATGGAGCTGTCCCGCCTGCAGGGCGCCGAGCCGCTGCCCGAGCCGGAGCCGGTCGACGTCGACAAGATCGTCGTCGAGGTGCTCGACCGCACGAAGACGCCCAGCTCCGCCAAGCACATCGACGTCGCGTCGCTCGGCCCGCACGGGCTGGTCGTCTACGGCAACGAGAACCAGCTCGTCACCGCCGTGGTCAACCTGGTGGAGAACGCGATCGCCTACTCGCCCGAGTCGACCACGGTCAGCATCACGACCAGCATCTCGGCCGGGGACGAGACGGGCCACGAGGCCGGCTACATCGAGATCGCCGTCGCCGATCAGGGCATCGGCATCGAGCCCCGTGATATCGACCGGATCTTCGAACGGTTCTACCGGGCCGACCGGGCGCGGTCCCGGGCGACCGGCGGCACCGGCCTTGGCCTGGCCATCGTCAAGCACATCGCCACCAATCACGGCGGCCGGGTCGACGTGGCCAGCACCGTCGGAGTTGGCTCGACGTTCACCTTGCGGCTGCCCGCACGTCCAGCGGAGGCCGCCATGGCGCTACCGCCGTCCGTTGAGATCGGAGGCACCCCATGATTGTGACCCAATCGCAACATCAGACCCGCGGTTCGCAGCGCAGTGCGGCTCCCCGGCAGCTACGAAAGGACAGCACGTTGGCGCGCGTACTCGTGGTCGAGGACGAAGAGTCCATCTCCGACCCGTTGTCGTACATGCTCCGCAGGGAGGGCTTCGAGGTCTCCATCGCGGCCACCGGCACCGAGGCCCTCACGGAGTTCGACCGGACCGGAGCGGACATCGTCCTGCTCGACCTGATGCTGCCGGAGATGTCGGGCACCGAGGTCTGCCGCCAGATGCGGACCAAGTCCAACGTGCCGATCATCATGATCACGGCCCGGGACAGCGAGATCGACAAGGTCGTCGGCCTGGAGATCGGTGCCGACGACTACGTCACCAAGCCGTATTCGCCCCGCGAGCTGGTCGCCCGCATCCGCGCGGTGCTGCGCCGGCAGGTCGACGCGGTCGGCGAGCTCGCCCCGCCGACCCTGTCCGCCGGCCCGGTCCGCATGGACGTCGACCGGCACGTGGTCACCGTCGCGGGCGACGCCGTCCAGCTGCCGCTGAAGGAGTTCGAGCTGCTCGAGCTGCTCCTGCGCAACGCCGGCCGGGTCCTCACCCGCGGCCAGCTGATCGACCGCGTCTGGGGCGCCGACTACGTCGGGGACACCAAGACCCTCGACGTGCACGTCAAGCGGCTGCGCTCGAAGATCGAGCCGGAGCCGTCGGCGCCGCGCTTCATCGTCACCGTCCGCGGCCTGGGCTACAAGTTCGAGCCGTAGGAGTTATCCGGCATTGGCCACGGACTCCCGGGCTCTGCGGCGCTCTTCCATCTCGCGCCGCAGGACGTAGCCGCGGATGGCGCGGCCCATGCCCTCGGTCGTCTCGTACGTGATGATGACGTCGAACGAGGCGTTCTCCGGGTCGCGGCGGACGAACAGCACCGTGCCGCGGATCGCGATCGTCTCCTCGTTGAGCGCGATCCGCAGGTCGACCCGGTCGTCGCGGTCGAAGCGGTCCTCGTGCATCCGGCAGCGAACCCCGCCCTCGGAGAGGTCGATGACCCGGCCGCGGAACGCGGTGCCGTCCTTGGTGACCTCGACGCCCTCGCCGCCCCCGCCGCGCACGTAGTTGCGGCGGGTCTGCAGCCGCACCGACCCGACCGCTTCGAGGGACCAGCGCGGCGGCTGCTCCTTGCTAAGCCCGACCAACCTGACGTCGACGGCCTGCCGCCGGTCGCCCGCGACCCAGGCCAGCTCGACGGAGGTGCCGATCCGGGGCATGTCGGCGCTGTTGACACCGAACGGCGCGGCGACGGTCAGCCGCTTGCCGGTCATGTCCTCGACGCGGGACTGATAGGCCTCGCCGTCCATCAGCACCACGTCGACCAGAGCGTTGATCGCGGGCAGGGTCACGCCTACACGTTCGGCCGATCGCCCGCCGACTTGAGACCCCCTGCCGTCAGGAGTCGAGTGCTTCGCGCCACTCGTACGGCTTGGCGAAGTGCCCCGGCGCGCACACCAGCTCAGACGTCTTGCGCTTCTCCCGCGCCGGGCTGCCCGCGACGACGGTGTCCGGCGCCACGTCCCGGGTCACCACCGACCCCGCCCCGACCAGCGACCGGGCCCCGATCCGCACGCCCGGCAGGATCGTCGCATTGCCCCCGATCGAGGCGTCGTCCTCGACCGTGGCGCCGCCGACGCACTCGTCGTAGCGGGGGCACGGCGGGTGCGGGTCGTCGGTGAAGACCACCCCGGGCCCGAGGAACACCCGGCGCCCCAGCGTCACGTTCTCCAGGAAGCAGTGCGAGTGGACCCTGGTGCCGTCCCCGATCCGGTTGCCCGGCTCCAGCACCGCGTTGGTGCCCACCGAACACCCGTCGCCGATGACGTTGTTCTCGCGGATCATCGCCCCGTGCCCGGACTGGAACCGCGCCCCGATCCGCGCACCCGCGTAGATCACGGTCCCGGACCGGATCCTGCTGCCCGGCCCGATGATCGTCGGCAACTCGCCGGGCGCCGCGCCGCGCGGCGGCACCCCGATCCGTGCACCGGGCTCAACCACGGTGCCCTCACCCAGTTCCACCCCGGGGAAGATCTCTTCGGTCACCGCATGAACCTATTGCACCGCGGGGCGGTTGCACGGCCGGGTTCCCGCGTTGTCACACACTCGACACCACCGACCCCGTAGCGTTTCCGGGGGTGCGCAGCTTCAACTCCGGCACGGCCGGGACGCTCATGATGCTGATCGGCGTGCTCCTCGCCGCCAGCTCGACCTGGACCGCGATCTTCCGCGCCCGGTGGCCCGAAGCGCTGCCCAGCATCCTCATCGGGCTGTCCTTGACGGCGGTCGGCTATTCGCTGTTCGCCCGGTCCCGTCGCACCCGCGCCGACCCCCGCGACGGCGAGTCCTGACCCCCCGGCCACCTTTTCCATGATCCGGTAGGGCTTGTGCAGCTATAGGTACACAAACTCTACTGGATCATGAAGAGTCAGGCGCGGCGGGTGGGCAGGAGCTTCAGGGCGACCGTCGTAGCCGGGTGAGGAGCGATCATCCCCTGCTTCGCCCGCTCCGCGCACAGCTCGGCCAGCTTCGTGTAGGCGGCCTGGCCGATGAGGGCGATCAGCTCCGGCGCGTATTCCTGGTAGAGCCGCTTCGCGCCGACGTGGGCGTCGGGGGACGACGTGCACCACCAGTGCAGGTCGTGACCGCCTTCGCCCCAGCCGCGGCGGTCGAACTCGCCGAGGGTGGACACGAGCACCTTGGTGCCGTCGGGGCGCTTGCGCCAGTCCTGGTCGCGGCGCACGGGCAGCTGCCAGCACACGTCCGGCTTGTATTCGAGGGGGTGGACACCGTCGCGCAGGGCCTGGCCGTGCAGGGCGCAGCCGCCGCCGCCGGGGAAGTCGGTGTCGTTCTGGAACACGCAGCCGGCGCCGGGGCGGGTGGCGGTGCGCAGGGCCTTGGACTCCCCGTCGATGGTGTCCCATTCGGTGTACTGCTTGAAGCCGCGACGGTAATGCTGCCAGTGCTCGGGGGAGAGGCGCTTGGCGGCGGCGCGGACCCGCTTCTCGTCGTCGTCGTCGGTGAAGAACGCGCCGTGGGAGCAGCAGCCCTCCTCCGCTTTGCCTTCGATGATGCCGTGGCAGCCCTGGCCGTACACACACGTCCAGTTGGACAGCAGCCAGGTGAGGTCGGCGCGGACCAGGTGGTCGGCGTCGGCGGGGTCGGAGAACTCCAGGAACTCACGCGGGAAGTCGAGGTCGACCTCGCGGTCACGCGGCGTCTCGGGGTCGCTGATGCTGTCGACCGCGACGTGAATGTCCATCTGACGAAGGGTACGCGTGCAGCCGCGGCATTACGGTGAAGGGATGCGGCTCGGTGTGCTGGATGTGGGTTCGAACACGGTCCACCTGCTGGTGGTCGACGCACATCACGGGGCCCACCCGTGGCCGGCGCATTCACAGAAGGCGGAGCTGCGGCTCGCTGAGAAGATCGGCAAGGACGGCGAGCTGAGCCGGGCCGGCGCGGACAGCCTGGTCGCCGCGTGTGCCGAGGCCCGGGACGCGGCGGCGGCGCTGGAGACCGAGGACCTGCTCGCGTTCGCCACGTCGGCGGTGCGGGACGCGAAGAACTCGGCCCGGGTGCTGCGGCGGGTCCGCGACGAGACCGGCGTCGACCTGCAGGTCCTGTCCGGCGAGGCCGAGGCGATCATGACGTTCCTGGCGGTGCGCCGCTGGTTCGGCTGGTCGGCCGGGCGGCTGCTGGTGATGGACATCGGCGGCGGTTCGCTGGAGCTCGCGACCGGCATCGACGAGGAGCCCGACGTGGCGCTGTCGGTGCCGCTCGGCGCAGGGCGGCTCACCCGGGAGCGGCTGGACGGCGACCCGGCGAGCAAGGCGTCCGTCGACGCGCTGTGGGAACACGCGGAGGCCGAGGTGGCGAAGGCGGCCAAACGCCTCATGGACAGCGGCTGGGACCGGCCGGTGGCCACCTCGAAGACGTTCCGGACCCTGGCCCGGCTGGCTGGCGCCGCGCCGTCGAGCGCGGGACCGCGCGCGCCGCGGCGGCTGACGCGCACGGGGCTGCACCAGGTGCTGTCGTTCATCCGCAGGATGCCGTCGGCGGCCCTCGCAGAGATCGACGGGGTCAGCCCGGGGCGGGCGCATCAGATCCTCGCCGGGGCGGTCGTGGCCGAGGTCACGATGCGCAGCCTGGGCATCGACGAGGTCGAGATCTGCCCGTGGGCGCTGCGCGAAGGGGTGATTCTTCGCCGGCTGGAGGTGTTGGAGTCGAGTTGATCGACAGGAGACGCTAGGTCCCGAGGGCTAGCCTGGTGGAGTGAGCCCACGAGTGCCGGTCCTGTTGTCCACCTCGTCCGTCTTCCCCGAGCCGACCGCGGCGGGGTTCGAGATGGCCGCCGCGGTCGGCTATGACGGCGTCGAGGTGATGGTCTGGTCCGACGCGGTGAGCCAGGACGCGGGCGCGCTCGCCGGGCTGTCGAAGCACTACGGCGTGCCGGTCCGCTCGGTGCACGCGCCCTGTCTGATGGTGACCCAGCGGGTGTGGAGCCCCGACCCGTGGGAGCGGCTGCGCCGGGCCGCGGTGCTCGCCGACACGCTCGGCGCGCCGGTCGTCGTGGTGCACCCGCCGTTCGCCTGGCAGCGGGACTACGCCCGGACGTTCGAGACGGGGCTGGCCCGGCTGGGCAAGGCGTTCCCCGGGATCCGGTTCGCGGTGGAGAACATGTTCCCGCTGCGCGGGGTCGGGCGGGAGTTCGTGCCGTACGCGCCGGGCTGGGATCCGACGATCACCGGCTTCGACTCCTACACCCTCGACCTCTCCCACTGCGCGGCCTCACGGACCGACGCGCTCGGCCTGGCCGACACGATGGGCGCGGGCCTGGCCCACGTGCACCTCGGCGACGGCACCGGCAAGGGCCGCGACGAGCACCTGGTCCCCGGCCGGGGCACCCAGCCGTGCGCGGAGCTGCTCGAGTCGCTGGGGCGGCGCGGGTTCACCGGGTCGGTCGCGGTGGAGGTCGGCACCCGCAAGGCGAGCAGCAGGGCGGAGCGGGAGGCCGACCTGGCGGAGTCGCTGCGCTTCGCCCGCCAGCACCTCACGACGCCGTCGAAGGTGTGAACCTCCGGCCCCCCGCGAGCGCGCCCGGGACGTGAAGAAAGCCCGGCACGCGAGCGCGCCGGGCCGTGAAGTCGACGGCTAGATCTTGCGGACGGACTCGGCCTGAGGACCCTTCGGACCCTGCTTGACCTCGAATTCGACGCGCTGGTTCTCGTCGAGGCTGCGGTAGCCGTCCTCGGCGATGGCGGAGAAGTGGACGAAGACGTCGTTGCCGCCGTCGACGCTGATGAAGCCGAAGCCCTTCTCAGCGTTGAACCACTTCACGGTTCCCTGTGCCATGGTGCTGTTTCTCCTTCGTAGGGCGTTGTGATCCGGCGCGGTGCCCGGTGCCGAGGGCCGTGCACGATCGCCACGACCCGACATCGCCCTGAACCACACAACCGACTTGTCCGAAATTTCGGGCATGCCGGGTGCGCAGCTAAGCGAACCACACCACGCAAGATATGCCGAAGTCGGCCGTGTCCGTGGCCGTTTCCAGCACTTACGCGGTAACGACCGCCCGATCGGCCTCGCCCACTCCGACCTGCGCCGGTGCGAGGGTGGCGCTCGTTTCGGCGGCCCGCTTCCGGGCCCGGTGCGCCGCGACGTGCGACCTGGTCGCACACCGCTCCGAGCAGAACCGGCGGCAACAGTTGGACGACGTGTCCAGATAGACGTTGCCGCAGCGCTCATCGGCGCAGACACCGAACCTGGAGCTGCCGTGCTCGCACAGCCACACCGCCAGGCCCCACGCCGCGCCCGCCAGGAGCTCCGAACTGACCGACGACCCGCGACCGGTGACGTGCATGTGCCAGTCATGGGTGTCGTGACCGGAGATCCGCGGCTGCATCGGATAGGCCTCCAGCAGCGCGTTGAGCTCGGCGACCGCGGCCATGTCCCGGCCGGAGGAGCCGTGCTCGAACACCTCCCGCAGCCGCTTCCGGGCACGACGGAACGCGATCAGATCGCGCTCCGTCGCCTCGGCGGTCTGCCAACTGTCCTCGCCGAACAGTGCGGCGAGATCCTGCATGCTTTCGAGCGGCGCGTTGACGATGTCGACAGCGGTCCGCGCATACGCGTCGAAGTCCACCCGACCAAGGTAGTCAAGAAATGCCACACTGGCGACCAGGCGTCACCGATGGCGAGTGGTTCTGTCTACGCTCGGCACATGCTCAGATCGGTCATCCTCGCCGCGGCCCGCTCACATCGGGTCGAGCGGATCGTAGAAACCGCCCCGGTCAGCCGGAGCATCGTGCGCCGGTTCATCGCCGGCGAGCACGCGGAGGACGCGTTACAACGCACCCGCGAACTCGTCGCCGACGGACTGGCCGTCACCATCGACCACCTGGGGGAGGACACCACCAACCCCCAGCAGGCCGAGGCGACCCGAGACGAATACCTGCACCTGCTCGACGCCCTGCACGCCGCCGAGCTGACCCCCGCCGCCGAGGTCAGCCTGAAGCTCTCCGCACTCGGTCAGGTCTTCGACGAGAAACTCGCCTACGAGCACGCCCGCGCGATCTGCGCCAAGGCGAGCGAGTCCGGCACCACCGTCACCCTCGACGCCGAGGACCACACCACCACCGACTCCACGCTCGAGGTCCTCGGCCGGCTCCGCGCCGACTTCCCGACCACCGGCGCCGTGCTGCAGTCCTACCTGCGCCGCACCGAGGCCGACTGCCGCGAGCTGGCCGTCAGCGGCTCCCGGGTCCGCCTGTGCAAGGGTGCGTACAAGGAGCCGGAGTCGGTGGCGTACCAGTCCCGCCTCGACGTCGACAAGTCCTACGTGCGCTGCCTCAACGTGCTCATGGCCGGCACCGGCTATCCGATGCTCGCCACGCACGACCCGCGACTGGTCGCGATCGGCGAGGACCGGGCCAAATGGTTCGACCGCAACCCCGACGAGTTCGAGTTTCAGATGTTGTACGGGGTACGCCCCGACGAACAGCTCCGGCTCGCCCGGCTCGGGTACACCGTGCGGGTCTACCTGCCGTACGGGACGCAGTGGTATGCGTACATGATGCGGCGCCTCGCCGAACGCCCCGCCAACCTCGGCTTCCTCGCCCGGGCGGTCACCTCCCGCGGCTAGACGGACACATCGGGAGGTTACGGGCTAACACTGCATCTCGTCCGTACGGGCGACGCGCCACCTTGACCGCGTCGCGTACGTTCCGGCAGTGATGCAGGGGGATGAGTCTGACGCGACCCGGCACACGGGACCGGACGCCGCGCCGGACCCCGTGGCGCCACCGCGCGCGCCGCTGCCCCGCCAGCGCCCGGCCACGGAGGCCGAACCCGTCGCGGCGCCCGCTGCACCACCGGTGATCCCGGTGCCGGTGCCGCAGGCGCCGCCACCGGTCGCCGACCCGATCGCCGTCCACGAGCCGATCCCGACACCGACGCCGCTACCCGCGCGGGCACCGCTGCCGACGCCGGTGCCGCTGTCCGTGCACCGCCCGGCACCACCGCGGCCCCTGCCGTCGCCGTCACTGCCGTCGCCGTCAACCGCATCGTCGTCACTGCCGTCGCCGTCACTGCCGTCGCCGTCGCTGGCATCGCCGGCGACGGCGGAGCGGTCGTCGTTGCCGCCGTCGTCGGCCCCGTCGCCGGAGCCTTCGCCGGACTCGCCGTCGTCGGAGCGGTCGTTCCCGTCGCCGGGCTCGCCGTCGCCGGAGCGGCCGTTGACGTCGCCGGAGCCGGTGGCGCCGTGGCCGCCGGCCGGGCCGTTCCCGCCGCGGATGGGTAACACCGGCCAGCACCCGATCGTCCAGCCCCGGACGTCCGCCGAGAACCAGCCGCCGCGCCAGCCGATGCCGGGCGAGCCGACGGGATTCGTGCCGCCGGACAGCCCCCCGTCGCCGCGACCGCAGCCCTCGACGGGCCAGTTCCCGGTCGTGCCGCACCAGACCGGAACGTTCCCGGGGCACGCCCCGACCGGCCAGTTCCCGCCGGTGCCGCCACGGACCGGCCAGTTCCCCACCGGGCAGTTTCCCACCGGCCAGTTCCCCGCCGGCCAGTTGCCCACCGGTCAGTTCCCCGGATCCGGTCCGACCGGGCAGTTCCCGTCCGGCCCGCACCTGGGCGTACCGTCCCCGTCCGGCCCGCAGATGTACGTCCCGCAGCAGCAGCCGTACCCCGGACCGCCGTATCCGCCGCAGCACCATCCCGGACAGTTCGGCTACCCGCCGTTCCCGCCGCCCGCCCCGCCGCGGCGATCCAGGATCACCGGACTGCGCGCCGCCCTGCTCGTCGCGCTCGCGTTGATCCTGGTCACGCCCCCGGCGGCGATCGCGTTCGAGACCGTGCGGCGGGAGCGGACCGCCAGCGGCTCCGCCCAGGGCGTCGACCCGGCCGGCCGCAACCCCGGCCAGGCCAACGGCAGACCCGGCACCAGCGGCAGCCCGACGGCATCCACCCCGCCGTCCGTCGACGGGAAGGTCAAGCAGGCCCTCGCCGACCAGGGCGCGGCGCTGCTCAAGGGCGACGCCGAGGGGTTCGTCGCCGCCGTCGACCCGTCCGCGGCCACGCTGCGCGAGGACCTCACCAGACGGTTCAACTCGCTGCGCCAGCTGCAGGTGAAGGTGTGGGAGCCGAGCGTCCTGGACGCCGTCAAGGTCGGCACCGACAACACCGCCGACGTGATCGTCTACGTCAGGTACTGCTACGTCGTGACCACCTGCGACCCGATGAACCTCGAGACGAAGACGAAGTGGAGCGTCACCGGCGGCACGGTGAAACTGCTGGAGTTCGGGGTCGCCGAGGACCTCGGCCCGCGCCCCTGGGAACGCAGCGAACTGCGGGTCGCGGTCGGCAAACGGGTCGTCATGGCCACCACCCCGAAGTACGCCGGCCGCCTCACCACGATGCTCAACGCCGCCGAGAAGGCCGCGGAACTGGCCGACCGCTACTCGAAGTGGAGCCCGACACCGTCGCGGTACGTCGTCTACCTGGCCGGACCCGAGGAGTGGTCCACCTGGTACGGCATCAAGCAGGAGAGCTGGGTCGCCGGCTTCGCGCTGCCACTGACCGCCGACGCGACCGAGATCGTGCTCAACGCGAACCGGGTCGACGTCAAGGAGACCCTGGACGTCCTGCGGCACGAGTTCACGCACGTGGTGACCCTCGCCAACGTGTCCCGGGCCTACGACCAGACCTGGTGGCTGGTCGAGGGCATCGCCGAGTACGTGCGGGTCCAGGGCCTCGGCGGCCGCTTCGACGACGTCGCCTCGGTCCGCAAGTACGTGCAGAGCGGCCGCTGGAACAACGAGATCGCGATGGACGACCCGCCGGAGGGCACCAGCTCCGCCGACGTCAGCGGCCGGTACGGCGTGGCGTACCTGGCGGTCCACCGCATGGCGGAACGCTTCGGCGAGGCGAAGATGCTCGAGTTCTTCAACCTGACCGCCCGGCAGGGTGAGCCGCTGCAGGACGCCGCCACGAAGGTCTATGGCGTGTCGTGGGACGACGTCGCCACCGACTGCGTGAAGTACGTGCGCAACCACGTCTGACCGGGGCCGGTGACCGGCGTGGCAGACTTGCGGGCGTGAATCGCGTCCCCCCGCGTGTTCAGCTCCTCGTGGCCGTCCTCACCCTCTTCTCGCTCACCGGTGCGTCCTGCGCCGACGAGCAGGACGACATCGGACTCGGCACCGCCGGTCGCGGTGACGTCGTCGAGGTCGTCGATGCCCCGGCCACCGTCACCGCGCGGGCCGCCGCGACCCTGACCGCCGCCGCGGACGGCACCCTCGCGTCCCTCGCGGTGCGCCCCGGCGACACGGTGACCGCCGGCCAGGTCCTGGCCGTCGTGGACTCCCCGTCCGCGCAGCAGCGGCTGCGCAGCGCCGAGGAGGCCCTCGACGCGCTCAAGGGCGCCGGCGGCGGGGGCGGCGGGGTCAAGAACCTGTCGGCGACGCAGAAGAAGACCGACGACGCCGCCGCGAAGGCGTTCGGCGAGGCCCGCAAGGCCGCCCAGGTCATCGCGGACACCGGGGTGCGGGCCGGGCTCCTCGCGCAGATCGACTTCGCCGAGAAGTCCTACCAGGAGGCGGCCGCGTCGGCCCGTGCGGTGATCGCCGCGGTCCAGCGCGGCCTGGCCAGCGTCACGAAGGCCATGGCCGCCCTCACCGCCGCCCAGCGCAGCCAGGCGCAGGCCGCCTACGACCTGGCCAGGTCGACCGTCGACGCGTTGACGCTGCGGGCCCCGGTCGCCGGCGTCGTCCAGCTCGGCGGCACCTCCGCGGCGGCGGCACCGTCGATCACGGACCTGCTCGGCGCCGCGACCGGCGGCCAGGCACCCGCCGCGGCCGGGGCGGGCACCGGCGCCGGCGCCGGGCCGGGCGTCGACCCGGCCGTCCCCGTCGGCGGCCAGGTGACCGCCGGCACCGCGATCCTCACCGTCGTCGACGTGTCGCAGCTCGGGCTGATGGCGGAGATCGACGAGACCGACGTCCTGCTCGTCCAGCCCGATGTCACCGCGCGGGTCGAGCTCGACGCGGCACCCGGCGCCACCTACGAGGCGACCGTCACGTCCGCGGACGTCCTGCCGACCACGTCGGCGCGCGGCGGGGTGTCGTACCGGTCGCGGCTCACCCTGGGCAAGGGCACCTTCGCCGACGGCCGGCCCGCCCCGGCGCCCCGCCCCGGCATGAACGCCGTCGCGCACCTGCAGGTCCGCCAGATCCGCGACGCGGTGACGGTGCCGGCGGCGGCGGTGTTCAACGTCGGCGGCAAGGACGTCGTCTGGCTCGTCCGCGACGGCAAGGCCGTCCAGGCGCCGGTCACCGTCGGCGTCTCCGGCCAGGACCGGGTCCAGGTCCTCAGCGGCGTCGCCGACGGCGACCGGGTCGTGGTCCGCGGCACCGACAAGGTCAAGCAGGGCATGGGTCTGCCCAGATGAGCGCGGCGCTCGTTGCGCAGGACGTGACCCGGGAGTATGCCCTGGACGGGGTGACCGTCCCGGCGCTGCGCGGGGTCACCTTCACCGTCGACGCCGGCGACTACGTGGCGATCATCGGCCCGTCCGGGTCGGGCAAGTCGACGCTGATGCACCTGCTCGGCGGCCTGGACCGGCCGACCACGGGCAGCCTGCGCATCGGCGGCCGGGACGTCGCCGGCCTCGACCCGCAGGCCCTCGCGAAACTGCGCAACGAGACGATCGGGTTCGTCTTCCAGTCCTTCCACCTCCTCGCCCGCACCACCGCCGTGGACAACGTCGCGCTGCCGCTGGTGTACCGGGGGATGCGGGCCGGTGAGCGGCGCCGCCGCGCGGTCGCGATGCTGGAACGCGTCGGGCTCGGGCACCGCCTCGACCACCGGCCCAACCAGCTGTCCGGCGGCGAGCAGCAGCGGGTCGCGATCGCCCGGGCCCTGGTCACCGACCCGCAGGTGCTGCTCGCGGACGAGCCGACCGGCAACCTCGACACCCATAACGGCCAGGCGGTCCTCGCCCTGCTGGAGGCGCTCAACCGCGAGCAGGGCGTGGCCCTCGTCGTCGTCACCCACGACCACGAGGTCGCCGACCGGGCCCACCGCAAGATCGTCATGCGGGACGGCGTGATCGTATGAGGTTCGCCGAGGCGTGGCGGGTCGCCATCGACGCACTGCGGGCCAACCGGCTGCGCTCCACCCTGACCATGCTGGGCGTGATCATCGGCGTGGCCGCCGTGGTCGTCCTCGTCGCCATCGGCACGGGCACCAAACAGCAGATCGAACGGCAGGTCGAGGGGCTCGGCTCGAACCTGCTCATCGTCCTGCCCGGCCAGGTCAGCCTCGGCTCGGCGCCGTCGGTGTCGCGGATGGACCTCTCCGACGTCGACGCCGTGTCGAAGATCGTGGGAGACCGCAGCCGGGTCGCCGTCACCGTGGCGTCCGGGGAAACGGTCGCCGCCGGCAACGTCGACACGTTCGCCACCATCAACGGCGTCATCGAGACCACCCCGCAGGTGTTCGTGCGCAGCCTGGCCCGCGGCACGTACCTGAGCCGCAGCGACGTCGACACCCAGCGCCGCGTCGCCGTCCTCGGCTATCGCGTCGCGCGCGACCTGTTCGGCGAGCGCGACGCCGTCGGTCAGCAGATCACCATCGCCGGCGTGCGCTTCCGGGTGATCGGGGTCTTCGCGCAGCTCGGCCAGAGCCTCGGCGTCGACCGCGACAACGAGGTCCACGTCCCCATCACCACCGCCCAGCGGCTGCTCGGCACCAACCGCGTCGACGGGATCGCGATCAAGGCGCCGAACCGCGAGGAGATCGACGACCTCAGCGCCCGCATCCTCGCCGAGCTCGGCCGACGCCACCCCGGCACCGAGTTCAGCGCCGTCACCCAGGAACAGATCCTCGGCGTCCTCGGCGACATCCTCGGCGTGCTCACCGGCGTCCTCGCCGCGATCGCCGGCATCTCCCTGCTCGTCGGCGGGGTCGGCGTCTCCAACATCATGCTCGTCTCCGTGCGGGAACGCACGAAGGAGATCGGGCTGCGCAAGGCGGTCGGCGCCAGACCCCGCGACATCGGCGTGCAGTTCCTGCTCGAGGCGGTCCTGCTCACCACCCTCGGCGGGTTCATCGGCATGGGCCTGGGCATCGGCGCCGCCCTGGTCGTCGCCGCGCTGTCACCGGTGCCGGCCGCGATCACCTGGTGGTCCCTCGCGCTCGCCTTCGGGGTGTCCGCCGCCGTCGGCATCATCTTCGGCGTCGTGCCCGCTCAGCGGGCCGGGCGCCTGGACCCGGTGGTCGCGCTGCGCACCGAGTAGGCACCGGGCAGGCACCGGCAGGCACTGACTTGACCTTGCTTGCAAAGAATCCGACGAAGCCAAAGCGCAAGTCACAGCAGTACCGTTACCGTACTGATAACACGCTGATTCATCAGCTTGGCGAGCACGCTGGTCGGAGGTCGCGATGTCTAGCACGCCACACACCACCGAAGGCCGGTTGGGCGAGGTCAGGTTTCTCACGGTCGCCGAGGTGGCAACCCTGATGCGAGTGTCCAAGATGACCGTGTACCGCCTGGTTCACGCCGGGGATCTCACCGCGGTGCGGGTCGGCCGGTCGTTCCGGGTGCCCGAGCACGCGGTCGACGCATACCTCCGCGAAGCGTTCCGCGAGACGGCGTAGCCGCCGTTGCGGTGCACCCGCTTTACCGATCACGCGGGGGTGCGGCTACGCTGGAGCCGCTAACCATGTCTTCGGCGTGCCAGCGATGGCACGCGTTCCGCTGTATCGAGGAGATACCCGTATGGGCTCGGTGGTCAAGAAGCGCCGCAAGCGTATGGCCAAGAAGAAGCACCGCAAGCTGCTGCGCAAGACCCGCGTCCAGCGTCGTCGTCTCGGCAAGTAGCAGCGCGCCGGCGGTCCGCCCCGGCTCGCTCGCACTCGTTTCTAGGGAAGCCCTGGCCGCTTCCGCCTGCCGGGACCCCCTTTCACGGGAGCCTTCGGCGAATCTAGAGGAGTTGTGTGAGCACGCCACGGGTTGTCCTGGTGACAGGGGTGGGCCGCTATCTCGGCGCACACTTGGCCGCCAGACTCGCCGCTGATCCACGGATCGAGCGGGTCGTCGGCATTGACAGCACGGCACCGTCGAGTGACCTCGCCGCGGTGCTCAAGGACGTCGACGTGCACCAGATTGACCTGCGCACCCCTGGGGTGCTGCGGGTGCTGGTCGACGCCCGGGTCGAAGCGGTGGCGCACCTCGCGGTGACCACCGCGGTCGACCAGCACGGCGGTCGCGCCGCGATGAAGGAGCTCAACGTCATCGGCTCGATGCAGCTGCTCGCTGCCTGCCAGCAGGCGCCCCGGCTGCACAAACTGGTGATCCGCTCCTCCACCGCGGCCTACGGCGCGTCCTTCCGCGACCCGGCGATCTTCACCGAGGACACCGAGCCGCGGGAGATCCCGCGCGGCGGCTTCGCCAAGGACGTCCTGGACATCGAGGGCTACGTCCGTGGCTTCCGCCGCCGGCGCCCCGACGTCGGTGCCACCGTGCTGCGCTTCGCGCCGTTCATCGGCTCGACCGTCGACACCAGCCTGACCAGGCACTTCGCCGCACCCGTCGTCCCGACCGTCTTCGGCCGCGACCCGCGCCTGCAGTTCCTGCACGTCGACGACGCGTTCGAGGTCCTGCACCGCTCCGTGGCCGAGTCACACCCGGGCACGTTCAACGTCGCCGGCGCGGGGACCCTGACCCTGTCGCAGGCCGTCCGGCGGGCCGGCCGGATCACCATGCCGGTCCTCGAGCCCGGCCTGGGCATCGCCGCAGGCCTCGGCCGCGGCACCGTGTCCCTCGACCAGCTCGACCTGTTCGTGCACGGCCGGGTCGTCGACACGACCAAGCTCATCCGGGAGTTCGGCTTCACCCCCCGGACCACCGCGGAAGCCTTCGACGAGTTCGTCCGCAGCCGCCGGTCCGGTGAGGTGCTGCCGGCCGACCGCATCCGCGCCCTCGAACAGACCCTGCTCGAGGGCTTCCGACGGACCCGTGCGGCGCGCGCCGCGTTGGAGGCGGGCACATGACTGACCCTGGTCTCCCCGACCAGTGGGACGACCGGGTCGCCGGCGCGCTCGCATTCCTCCGCGAGCGGCTCACCGGCGACTACGAGGTCGACAACTTCGGCTTCGACCGCCACCTCACCGACGGTGTGTTCCTGCCGCTGCTGCGCCCCCTGTACAACCAGTGGTTCCGCACCGAGGTCTTCGGCGTCGAGCACCTGCCGAAGGAAGGCCCCGCCCTCGTCGTCGCCAACCACTCCGGCACCGTGGCGCTGGACGCCCTCATGCTCTCCATCGCCGTCCACGACGAGACCTCCGCCCGCCGCCACCTGCGCCTCCTGGGCGCCGACCTGGTCTTCCGCCTCCCGGTCCTGTCCGAGATGGCCCGCAAGTCCGGCGCCACCCTCGCCTGCAACCCCGACGCCGAACGCCTCCTCGGCGAGGGTGAGCTCGTCGGCGTCTTCCCCGAAGGCTTCAAGGGCATCGGCAAGCCGTTCGCCGAGCGGTACAAACTGCAGCGCTTCGGCCGCGGCGGCTTCGTCTCCGCCGCGGTGCGCACCGGCACCCCGATCGTCCCGGTCTCCATCGTCGGCGCCGAGGAGATCTACCCGCTGATCGGCAACCTGCGCCCGCTCGCCCGCCTGCTGGGCGCCCCGTACTTCCCGATCACGCCGACGTTCCCGTGGCTCGGCCCGCTCGGCCTGGTGCCGCTGCCGAGCAAGTGGCTCATCGAGTTCGGCGAGCCGATCCCGACGGTCGACTTCGTCGACTCCGCGGACGACCCGATGGTGGTGTTCAACCTCGCCGACCAGGTCCGCGAGACGATCCAGCAGACCTTGTACAAACTCCTGGACCGCCGCCCCGACGCCTTCTCCAGCTGACCCCCGGTGCGCCTGTCACGGAGAGTGGTTGCGCGGTAGGCGGTTTGGAGATCAATTTCCATGGGTCGGGTACCGTGTGGGTGAAACGGTGCGGCCGGCACGATCGAGGTGCGAGCTGCCGACCGGCCCGACCGGGATGCGTCCGGCGGCGGCGGAGACTGACGGCCGTGGTCGCGCTTCGCACGACCGAACGGCCATGGTCGCGTTTCGCGCGAAGACGGCCATGGTCGGGCTTCGCGCGACGCAGCACGACCGAACGGCCATGGTCGCGCTCCGCGCGAAGACGGCCATGGTCGACCGAGGTGTGAGCTGTCCCGACCGGGGTTGGGCTACCTGACCGGGGTTGGGCTACCCGACCGGGGTGCGCCGGCGGCGGCGGAGCGCGGCGGCCGTGGCGACGCCGCCCATGAGGACGCCGGTCGCGAGGGCGGCGGGCACCACGATCTTCGCCGCCTTGCGGCCGGTGCGGAAGTCGCGGATCTCCCAGCCCCGCCTGCGGGCCTCGCGGCGCAGGGCCGGGTCGGGGTTGACGGCGACGGCGTAGCCGACGGTGGACAGCATCGGGGTGTCGTTGACCGAGTCGCTGTAGGCCGCGCACCGCTGCAGGTCCAGGCCTTCGACGGCGGCGAGGGCGGTGATGGCCGCCGCCTTCTCGGGGCCGTGCATGAGGTCGCCGACGAGGCGGCCGGTGTAGACGCCGTCGCAGATCTCGGCGACGGTGCCGATGGCGCCGGTCAGCCCGAGGCGCTGGGCGATGATGCGGCCGAGCTCGACGGGGGCCGCGGTGACCAGCCAGACCCGCTGGCCGGCGTCGAGGTGGAGCTGGGCGAGGGCGCGGGTGCCGGACCAGATCCGGTCGGCCATCAGCTCGTCGAAGATCTCCTCGCAGAGCCGTTCCATGTCCTCGACCTGCCAGCCGGCGATGAACGCGAGGGCCGCGGACTTGGCGTTGGTGACGGTGCCGGCGTGTTCGGAGGCGAGGAGGCGGAAGCGGGCCTGATGGTAGGCGAAGCGGACCAGGTCGCCGCTGCTGAAGTACTTGCGTTTCGCCAGGCCGCGGGCGAAGTAGTAGATCGAGGCGCCCTGCATCATCGTGTTGTCGACGTCGAAGAAGGCGGCGGCGGCCGGGTCGGCGGGGACTTCGAGGGCGGCTTCGACCTCGGCGACGGCCCAGCCGGCCGGGGACGTCACGATACGGCCGGACTGCCTGCGGCGGCGTAAGGCGAGCGCGGCGGTCGAAGGTCGGATCGGCATGCGCGGAAAACCCCCTCTGTGTTCGCCCAACCGTACCGGCATGAACAACGAGAAGGGCCCGGTGTCAGACACCGGGCCCCTTCGTAGGAAAAGCTCTCAGTCGAACAGCCAGTCCAGGAGGCCCTGGTCCTTCGTGGGGGAAGGCGTGGGGTTCCCGGTGGGCTCCGCCGGCGCGGACTCGGTCGCCGAGCCGCCGGTGCCGGCCGAGCCGCTGGGGACGGGACGCTGGCCGGTGGGGGTGCCGGTCTGGCCCGGGTTGTTCTGCTGCTGGGTGTTGCCCGGCTGCTGGGTGTTGGACCCGGAGGTCTTCTGACCGGCGGGCTTGCAGGCGGTGCTGTTGGGCACCGGTCCGAGCTGGTCGGCGGCGGAGACCGCGGCGGAACCGCACTTGATCAGCGGACGGATCGCCTTGGAGCGGCGGTCGATCTCGTCCAGCAGGGTCACGGACTTGGCGGACCGGGCCCGGGCGTCGCCGTTGACCCCGTCGCGGAGCTTCTCGGCGCCGGCCCGCTGGGTGCTGGTGAACGCGTCGATGGCATCCAGGGCGGCGGCGTCCTTGCGGCCGACGGCGGTCGCGGTCAGCAGGCGCACACCTTCGAGCGTCTCGCTGTCCATGTCGTCGAGGACCGCGGCCAGACCCGCCGGGTCCTTCACCGCCTGGGCCTCGTCGAGCCGGGTCCGGGCGAACTCCAGGTACAGCTGGCCCCGGCTGATGTCCGAGCCGGCGAGTGCCAGCTGGGCCTTCTCCGTGGACCGTTTCACCGAGTAGAGGGCGTCGCCGGGAATGGCGTCGCCGCTCGCCGCGGACATGCCCGACAGTGCGAGGGTGCCGGCGGCGAGGCCGACGACGATCGCGCCGCGGGTGCGGGTCCGGCGGCTGACCGCGGGCCGGCTGCCCGCCGGGCGGCGCAGGGAACGCAACCCTCTGCGGGACACCTCGGGCTCGGGATCCTTGGCGGTGATGCCGATGCCTTCTCGTTCTGCTGTGGCCAGGAGCATGGCCCGCAGTCCGTCCTTGAACTCCTGCTGCGTCTCCACCTTGACCGGGAGGTCGGTCAGCCGTTGGCTGACTGAGACCAGTCCGGTCAGGGAGTCGTCGAGCGTGGACCTCAAGCGGTGCCTGCGGGCTCCTGCTGCCTCGTCCATGAGCTGTGCGAAACGCTCAGCCCGACGACGGTGGAAGACGGAGCCGATCACCTGAGGCACCCCCCTTCGCTGATCGCGTCACTCAGGCGCGGCAGGGTAGCGGGATGGTGTGCCACCGCGTCCGCCGTGCGCCAAGCCAACGGTCGCACCCGGACCAACGGTGCAGAGCGGAGGCTGGTTACGGCGCTGGAGGAGGGACTGTAACGGAAGGTGACAGCGGTCACGGCTGGAATCCGTCGGGGAGCAGCCGCGCGAGGGCCCTGACCGCGCGGTACTGCAACGCCTTGATCGCGCCCTCGTTCTTGCTCATGGCCTGGGCGGTCTCGGCGACGGAGAAGCCGTGCAGGAAGCGCAGCACGATGCACTCCTGCTGTTCCGGGTTGAGCTGCTTGACCGCCTTGAGCAGGTCGACGTTCGTGATGTGGTCGATGACCGCGGCCTCGGGGCTGCCTTCCGGCCCCCGGTCCGGCCGGTCGGCGTCCAGCACGTCGCCGGTGGTGACCTCGAGGCGGTACCGGCCGGACTTGAAGTGGTCGGCGACCAGGTTCCGGGCGATCGTCACCAGCCAGGCGCCGAGGTCACGGCCCTGCCAGGTGAAGCTGCCGATGCGCTTCAACGCCCGCAGGAAGGTGTCGGCGGTCAGGTCCTCGGCGAGCTGCCGGTTGCCGACGCGGAAGTACACGAACCGGAAGACGGTGTCGAAGTACCGGTCGTAGAGCAGCCCGAACGCCGCGCCGTCGCCGGCCTGGGCGCGTTCGATGAGCGCCCACACCTCCGACGCCGGGTCGCTGCGGTCCGGCCGGGCCGGCTTGGCCGGTTCCTGGGAGCCGGGTGGACCGGTGTCCACGAGAGGCTCGGTGAGGGTCCCCGCCACCGCGACCTGCGAGATCGGGACGGTGTCCTCCTCGATCAGGCCGGCCCCGGGCGACGGCTTGGCGCCAGTGTTCGGTCTGACGTTTGTGCCGGCACCGCCGCCGGAACCCTGACGGGTGGGTGCCTCGTTGGTGTGTGGGCGGCCCCGCGTCCGGGGGACGCTGCCGCCTTCACCGCGGATCACGGTGCTGAGCATGTCGCGCAGTGACTCGCGGACGGAGTCGCGCAGCAGGTACAGCCCATCGGCGAGTGCGTGCTCGGCGTCGAACACGTGCTGGATCGCGGTCATGCGTCGCAATCCAGACCACACGGCCTATTCGGCGCGATCACGGGCACTTCGGCCTCCTCGGGGTGAGGGGTGTCAACTCGCAACAAATGGGGTGAGCTGACTTGGGTGATGATAGGTCCGGCGTCACCCGCATGTGGGCAGTCTTTGGCGTGAGGGCACAATTCTTCCCACAGAACGGGGCCGTCCCGGCGCACATGCTGTCCGTCACTTCGTAACGACACGCCGTGCAACACGCCGAAAACTTGGGCAAACGGGACGTAGGCACGCCGCACTTACTTGGGCACGACACACCGGACGCACACGATCGAGTGGACCTTTACTCAGTCGGCGTGTCGGGCGCGTAAGCACCCTGGCATACGAGCGGGTGATCGGTGACGGGTGATCTCTCGGTTGACAGCAACCCACCCTCGGCGTGGCAGACTGATCGATCGTGCAGGACGTCACCAACTTCGCCGATCTGGTCCGGCGCGCCGCCGCCTCCCACGGCGCCCGACCGGCGCTGCGATCACACGCCACCCTGATCACCTGGTCCGAGCTCGACCAGCAGGTCGACGCGGTCGCCGCCAACCTGGCCGCCCTCGGCCTGCCCGGCGACGAGCACGGACCCGCCCGGGTCGCCGTCGCCCTGCCCAACGTGCCCGAGTTCGCCGCCGTGTTCTTCGGGGTGCTGCGTGCCGGGCTCGTCGCGGTCCCGGTCAACCCCGCGTACACCGAGCGCGAGCTGACGCACGTGATCACCGACTCCGGCGCCGCGGTCGTCGTCGGCACCCGGTCGGTGACCGGCGCGGTCAAGGACGCCCGCCGGTACACCCTCGGCGACAACCTGCAGGAGCTCTTCACGGCGGGCAGGGCGGACCCGGGGAACAGCGATCTCGCGATCCTGCTCTACACGTCCGGCACCGCCGGCGCCCCGAAGGGCGCGATGCTGTCGCACCGGGCCCTGCTCGCCAATCACGAGCAGCTCGCCGCCCTCGACCCGCCGCCCGTGCGCCCCGACGACGTGCTGCTGCTCGCCGTGCCGCTCTTCCACGCGTACGGGCTCAACAGCGGCCTCGGCGCGGTCGCCTACCACGGGGCCTGCGGCGTGCTCGTCGAGCGGTTCGACCCGGCGGACTCCCTCGAGGTGATCGAGCGGCACGGCGTCACCGGCGTGGTCGGCGTCCCGCCCATGTTCATCGCCTGGTCGCTGATGGGGGAGCGGCTCACCCGCGCCTGGGCCGGGGTGCGCCTCGCCGTCTGCGGCGCGTCCCCGCTCGACGCCGCGGCCGAGCGCCGGTTCGTCGAGGCGACCGGTCAGCCGGTGCATCAGGGGTACGGGCTGACGGAGGCCGCCCCCGTCGTCACCAGCACGCTCGCCGGTGCGACGGTGAAGCCCGGCTCCATCGGCCGGGCGATCCCCGGGGTCGAACTGAGGCTCGTCGACGCCGGCGGCGAGGAGGTCCTCCTCGACGAGGACGACGAGGTCCGCACCGACCCCGGCGAGATCGTCGTGCGCGGCCGGAACCTGTTCGACGGCTACTGGCCCGGTGGCGAGGGCGCGCCCGACGCCGACGGCTGGTGGGCGACCGGCGACGTCGCCTACGCCGACGAGGACGGCGACCTGTTCATCGTGGACCGGCTCGGCGAGCTGATCCTGGTCAGCGGTTTCAACGTGTACCCGCACGAGATCGAACTCGTCCTCGCCGCGCACCCGGCGGTCGTGGAGGCGGCGGCGCTGGGCGTGCCCCATCCGTACACCGGCCAGACCGTCAAGGTCGTCGTCGTGCGGCGGCCCGGGTCGCAGGTCACCGCGGAGGAGCTGATCGCGCACTGCGAACGCAACCTCGCCCGGTTCAAATGTCCGACCGCCGTCGAGTTCGTCGACGAGCTGCCGCACTCCGCGACCGGCAAGATCCGCAAGGCGGCACTGCGATGAGGCTCACCCTGTACACCCGGCCCGGCTGCCACCTGTGCGACGTCGCCAAGGAGGCCATGGCCCGGGTCGCCGCCGCGACCGGCGAGGAGTGGACCGAGATCGACATCACCGGCGACGACGCGCTGGAGGACGAGTACGGCTTCCGCATCCCCGTCGTCCTCCTCGACGGCAAGGAGCACGGCTACTGGCGGGTCGAGGAGGACCGGCTCCGGCGCGACATACAGCTATCCTCACCCGGGTGAAGCACCTGGTTTGGGACTGGAACGGAACCCTCCTGGACGACCTGAAACTCGTCGTCGACGCCACCAACGTCTGCCTGGCCACCGTCGGCGGGCCGGTGATCACCGCCGAGGACCACCGCCGCGACTTCCGCCGGCCGATCCTCGACTACTACGCCCACGTCCTGGCACGGCCCGTCGACGAGGTCGAGTTCCAGCTGCTCGACGACGCGTTCCACGACGCGTACCGGCTGGGCATGGCCGACGTGAAGCTCGCACCCGACGCCCTTGAGGCGATGGCCCACTGGACCGGCACCCAGTCGCTGCTGTCGATGTTCTTCCACGACGAGCTGCTCATCGAGGTCGAGCGGCACGGCCTCGGCGCCCACCTGGTGCGGGTCGACGGCCTGCCCGGCACCGTCGGCGGCCACCGCAAGGCCGCCTACCTGGACCGGCACCTGCAGGCCCTGCGGATCGACCCGGCGGAGGTGGTGCTGATCGGCGACTCCGTCGACGACGGCGAGGCCGCCACCTCGCTGGGCGCGACCTGCGTGCTGTACGCGGGCGGCTTCACCGACGTGACCCTGCTCAAGGCGACCGGCCTGCCAGTGGCGTACACACTGCGGGAAGCGGTCGAGACGGCGAGCGCGGCATGACCGGCCCGGAACGGAGTGAAGTCGCATGACCAGCCTGCGGGTCGTCGTGGCCGACGACGCGGTGCTGCTGCGCGAGGGCCTCGTCCGGTTGCTCACCGAGAGCGGCCACACCGTCGTCGCCGCCGTCGGGGACGGCCCGAGCCTCGTCGAGGCGGTCGTGGAACACCGGCCCGACGTCGCGATCGTCGACGTGCGGATGCCGCCGTCACACACCGACGAGGGGCTGCGCGCCGCGGTCGAGGCCCGCCGGCAGGTGCCCGGCACCCCGATCCTGGTCCTGTCGCAGTACGTCGAGGTGTCCTACGCCGACGACCTCCTCGCCGACCGGGCCGGCGCCGTCGGCTACCTGCTCAAGGACCGGGTGTCGGACGTCGCCGACTTCCTCGACGGGATGCAGCGCGTCGCGACCGGTGCCACCGTCCTGGACCCGGAGGTGGTCGGGCAGCTGCTGGTCCGCCGCCGCCGCGACGACCCGCTGCGCAGCCTCACCCCGCGGGAGCGGGAGGTGCTGGGCCTCATGGCCGAGGGCCGGTCCAACACGGCGATCGCCCGCAAGCTGGTGGTCACCGACGGCGCGGTGGAGAAGCACGTCAAGAACATCTTCACCAAGCTCGACCTGCCCCCGGACGACGAACAGCACCGCCGGGTGCTGGCGGTGCTGACGTACCTGCAGAGCTGACCGGTGGTCCCGCCGGCGCCGCCGGCGGGACCCTTCAGGTGGGCAGGATCGCGGTGAGGCGGGTGCCGCCGCCGGCGGGGCTGGTGACGGTCATCTCACCGCCGGCGGCCTTGACCCGGTCGGCGAGACCCGTCAGGCCGTGGCCCTTGGCGAAGCTGGCGCCGCCGGCCCCGTCGTCCTCGACCGTGACCAGCAGCCCGTACGCGGAGCGCTGCAGCCGCACGGTGGCCTCCTCGGCGCCGCTGTGCTTCGCGACGTTCGTCAGCGCCTCCGCCACGACGAAGTAGGTCGTGGTCTCCAGGCTCTCCGCGAGCCGCTCGTCCAGCTCGGGCAGCTCCAGGTCCACCGGCACCGGCGACCGGCCGGCGAGCGCGGTCAGCGCCGCCCGCAGCCCCCGGTCGACCAGGATCGGCGGCGCGATCCCCCGCGACAGCGCCCGCAGCTCGTCGAGCGTCTCCCGGGTCTGGGCGAGGGCCTCGGCGACCGTCGCGCGGGCCGCCTGCGGGTCCGACTCGAACTGCAGGTCGGCGCGGCCGAGGTCCATCGCGAGGCGCACCAGGCGCTGCTGCGGGCCGTCGTGGATGTCGCGTTCGAGCCGGCGCAGGGCGGTCGCCTCGGCGGACACGGCGGCCTCCCGCTGTGCCCGGGCCGCGTCCCGGCCGGCCTCGGCGGCCGCGACCTGCTCCCGCAGCTCGTTGACCCCGTTGAGCAGCGCCCGGGCGAACTGCGCCTCCAGCTGGGCCGCGCCCCGCACGACCGGCAGCAGGGTGAGCGCGAAGATGATGCCGATGCCGGTGTACAGCAGGATCCGCACGTTGTCGCCACTGCCGAGGCCGATGAGCTCGTTGAGGTCCTTGTTGTCCGGTGGGCGGGGGATCGACCAGTCCCATAGAATGGTGGTGACACCGCCGAGGGCGCCGGCCCACCAGGTGACGACGAATGCGAACGCGATCGTGCTCGGGATGAACCGCAGAATGCCGTGCAGCAGGTCCAGCCACGACTGGCCGTCGCTGAGGGGCACCAGCATCTTGCGCCAGAAGCCGTCGTCCGGGTCGGGTTTCTTGTAGTACGGATGTGGTAGCCGTGTCCGCAGGACCGGTCCGATCCGGGCGCGTTCGACGGTGGCGAAACCGCGGGCCTGGAAGAGTGTCGCGACCAGGATCGGGAAGCCGAGCACGGTCACGAGCAGGCCCAGTCCGAGGCTGAACCCGACGAGGAACAGCACCACGGTCACGAGGCCGAGAGGGAAGCCGAGCAGCACGTACTGCGTGTCGACGCCGAGCTGACGGAAGATGCCGCGGTGGCGAGGAGTGATGGTCGTTGTCATGTCATCGACGCTATGCACGACGCCTCTCCCATCCCATCCCGCGGCCCGGCCACTCGCTGGTAGGGGCAACCCTACCGGCACGTGTAGGCTGGCTACCGGTGGGAAAACGGCGTCAGCGTGTCGGCGGCGCTATGCCCGATTTTGTGGAGATACTCAATCGAGCGCCCGCCCGCTGCCGGCCTGGTCCGGGAAAGGGGCACACAGGTGCCGCGGGGGCATTCCACGGGAACGTGGGCCGCACGGGCGGGCGCTGACCTCTGCATGGTTGGCGTGGACGCTTCAAGATCGCGATTTGTGCACGGCTTCACAAGCGCCTACTCTGTTGCAACGACGAACCCCGCTAGCACAGGCGGTAACAGCCATCGCAAGCGGCCTCCTTCCGGTGCCACCGGATCGGGCTGCGGGCAGGGGCGCCGTCACAACCCGTCGTCGTCACGGAGACTCATGAGCCAGCAGCGCACCGGCCCCACCGACGGACCGGACTTTCCGGACCTTCCGGAGGCGACCGTCGCCAGGCTTCCGGAGTACCTACGCGCCCTGCACCACCTCGCAGAGGACGGGCACGACACGGTCTCCTCGGAGGGCCTCGCAGCGGCCGCCGGCGTCAACTCCGCCAAGCTCCGCAAAGACCTCTCGCACCTCGGCCGCACCGGCACCCGCGGCGTCGGCTACGACGTGACCCTGCTCATCGACCAGATCGAGCAGGTCCTCGGCCTCACCCACCGCAGGGCCGTCGCCCTCGTCGGCGTGGGTAATCTCGGTCACGCCCTCGCCGGCTACGCCGGCTTCGGCACCCGCGGGTTCCGCATCGCCGCACTCTTCGACGCCGACCACGGCCGCGTCGGCGAACACATCAACGGCCTGGTCGTGCGGCACATCGACGACCTGCCCGAAGTGGTCGACCAGGAGTCCATCTCCATCGCCGTGATCGCCACCCCGGCGCACGCCGCCCAGCACGTCGCGGACCGTCTTGTCGAGGCCGGCGTGACGAGTGTCTTGAATTTCGCACCCTGTGTCTTGAACGTTCCCGACGGCGTCGACGTGCGTAAGGTCGACCTGGCCATCGAACTGCAAATCCTGTCCTTCCACGAGCACCGCAAGTCAGCGCTCACCGCGCTGCCGGCCGCGGTGCAGAAACCCGGGCGGGTCGGCATGGCCAACCGGCTCGGCGGGGAGGCGGTGGCTACGTGAACGGTTCGGAGCGCAGCAGAGAAGCCGTGCACCAGAAGCGCAGTGCCGGTTCAGGCCGGCGCCGCAGTGCTGCGGAGGTGACGGCGTGAACCTGCTTGTCGTCGGCATCTCACACCGGACCGCAGGGGTGCCCCTGCTCGAGCGCGTCGCCGTCGCCGGCGATGCAATGCCGGCCGTCCTCGCCGACCTCGTCGCCCAGCCGTACGTCGACGAGGCCGTCATGCTCTCCACCTGCAACCGGGTCGAGATCTACGCCTCCGTCACCGCCTTCCACGGCGCCCTCGCCGACATCGGCGGCATGCTCGCCGCCCGCTCCGGCACGACCGTCGGCGACCTCGCCCCGCAGCTGTACGTCCACTACGAGGTCGACGCCGTCCGCCACGCCTTCCGCGTCGCCGCCGGCCTCGACTCGATGGTCGTCGGCGAGGCGCAGATCCTCGGGCAGCTCCGCGACGCGTACGGTGTGGCCGCCGAACAGGGCACCGCCGGCCGGGTCCTGCACGAGCTGCTCCAGCAGGCGCTGCGGGTCGGCAAACGCGTGCACGCCGAGACCGAGATCGACCGGGCCGGGCAGAGCGTCGTCAGCGCCGCCCTCGCCTACGGGCAGGGCGCCACCGGCACCGTCGAGGGCCGGCCCGCGCTGGTGATCGGCGCCGGCGCGATGGGCGCGCTGTCCCTGGCGACGCTGCGCCGCTCCGGCGCGCACCCGCTGTACGTCACGAACCGCAGCGCCGCACGCGCGGAGCGCCTCGCCGAACTGCACGGCGCTATCGCGGTGCCGTACGCCACCCTCCCGACGGCGCTCGAGCAGGTCGACGTCGTCATCAGCGCCACCGCGTCACCCGGACCCGTCCTGGACGCCGCCCTCGTCGGCGCGGCCGGCCACCCGCTGCTGGTGCTCGACCTCGCGCTCCCGCGCGACGTCGCCCACGGCGTCGGTGACCTGCCCGGCGTCACCCTCGTCGACATCGAGCTGCTGTCGGAGTCGCTGTCCACGACCGCCGACGCCGAGCAGCGCGCCGCCGAGGACATCGTGGCCGGCGAGGTCGAGGCGTTCCTCACCTGGCTGCGCGGCGCCGACGTGGCGCCCACCGTCGCCGCCCTGCGCGCCCGGGCCGACGAGGTCGTCGAGGCCGAGCTCGGCCGCCTGGCCCAGCGCTGCCCCGAACTCACCGACAACCACCGGGCCGAAGTGGCCCACAGCATCCACCGCATCGTCCAGCGTCTGCTCCACCAACCGACCGTCCGGGTCCGGCAACTCGCCGCCGAGCCCGGTGGCGAGGCATATGCTCAGGCGCTCCGCGAGCTGTTCGACCTGCAGATCCCCACCGCTGACATCGACCCGGCCGCCGCAGGCGAGGTGCACCCATGACGCTCAGACTTGGCACCCGGGGCAGCGCCCTGGCGATGGCGCAGTCCGGCACCGTCGCCCAGGCCGTCCGGGACCGGACCGGCCGCGACGTCGAGCTCGTCGAGATCGTGACCACCGGCGACCGCTCCAGCGCGCCCATCCAGACCCTCGGCGTCGGCGTCTTCGTCTCCGCCCTGCGCGACGCGCTGCTCGCCAACGAGATCGACTTCGCGGTGCACTCCTACAAGGACCTGCCCACCGCACCGGCCAAGGGCCTCGCCATCGCGGCGATCCCGCAGCGGCACGACCCCCGCGACGCGCTCGTCGCCCGCGGCGGCCTGACCCTCAACGAGCTGCCCGTCGGCGCGCGGATCGGCACCGGCGCGCTGCGCCGCATCGCCCAGCTCAACGCCCTCGGCCGCCGGTTCGAACCGCTGCCGCTGCGCGGCAACGTCGACACCCGCCTGCGCAAGCTCGCCGAAGGCGAGTTCGACGCGATCGTCCTCGCCCAGGCCGGCCTGACCCGCCTCGGCCGCGCCGGCGAGGCCACCGAGGTCCTCGACCCGCTGCTGATGCTGCCCGCCCCCGCGCAGGGCGCACTCGCGGTCGAGTGCCGGGAAGACGATGCCGAGCTGCGCGAGCTCCTCGCCGCGCTCGACGACGAATACACCCGCGCGGCGGTCACCGCCGAGCGGGCGCTGTTGGCCGAGCTCGAGGCGGGCTGTTCCGCCCCGATCGCGGCACTGGCCGAGGTCGCAGAAGGCGACGACGGACCGGAGATCTATCTGCGCGGTGCGGTCTTCAGCCCGGACGGCGGGTTCGCCCTCCGGCTGTCACGCACCGGAACGCTCGCCGACGCCGCGGAGGTGGGCCGAGCCTTGGCCCGCGACCTACGCGAAGAAGGCGCCGACAACGCACTGGGAGTGCAGCATGACCCGCACCCGTAAGGGCAGCACCGGCCGGATCGCCTTCGTCGGGGCAGGCCCCGGCGATCCAGGCCTGCTGACGCGTCGCGCCCATGAGGCGCTGGTGTCCGCCGACCACATCGTCTACGACCGCAACGTCCCCGAGTCGCTGCTCAGCGTGATCCGCGCCGACGCCGACCCCGAGGCGCAGTTCTCCCCGGCCGAGGGAGCGCCCGGCGACGTCGCCAAGGTGCTGCTGTCCGCGGCCCGGTCCGGGCTGCGCGCCATCCACCTTGTCGGTGGCGACCCGCTCGCCCACGACACGGTCCTCAAGGAGGTGCAGGCCGTCGCCCGCACCGCCGTGCCGTTCGAGGTCGTGCCCGGCATCGGGCAGGCCGCGGGCGTCGCCACGTACGCCGGCGTCCCCCTCCCCGGGGTCCGCGTCACCGCCGACGTCGACGACGTCCAGTCGGTGGACTTCGAGTCGATCGCCGCCGCCGTCAGCCGGGGCTCCTCGGCCCTCGCCGTCGACGCCGGTGACCTCGCCGCCGTCCGCGACGGGCTCCTCGCCGCCGGGGTCGACGCCACCACGCCTGTCTCCGTCACCGGCGACGGCACCGGCGAGACCCAGTACAGCTCCGCCACCACCGTCGACAGCATGGTCGCCGCCGCCCTCGGGTTCGCCGGGCGGGTCGTGCTCTGCCTCGGCGCCGGCGTCGGCCAGCGGGAGAAGCTCGGCTGGTGGGAGAACCGGCCCCTGTACGGGTGGAAGGTCCTCGTCCCCCGCACCAAGGAGCAGGCCGGCGCGATGAGCGAGCGCCTCCGTGCCTACGGGGCGATCCCGTGCGAGGTGCCGACGATCGCCGTCGAGCCGCCCCGCACGCCCGCGCAGATGGAACGCGCCATCAAGGGCCTCGTCGACGGCCGGTACGCCTGGACCGTCTTCACCTCCGTCAACGCGGTCCGCGCCGTCTGGGAGAAGTTCGCCGAGCACGGCCTGGACGCCCGCCACTTCGGCGGTGTCAAGGTCGCCTGCATCGGCGAGGCGACCGCGGAGGCCGTCCGCGGCTTCGGCATCGTCCCCGAGCTCATCCCGGCGGGCGAGCAGTCCTCCGAGGGGCTCCTGGCCGAGTTCTCCCCGCACGACGAGATCCTCGACCCCGTCGGCCGGGTGCTGCTGCCCCGCGCCGACATCGCCACCGAGACGCTCGCCGCCGGCCTCACCGAGCTCGGGTGGGAGGTCGACGACGTCACCGCATACCGGACCGTCCGCGCGGCCCCGCCGCCGGCCGACATCCGCGACGCCATCAAGTCCGGCGGGTTCGACGCGGTCCTGTTCACCTCGTCCTCTACCGTGCGCAACCTCGTCGGCATCGCCGGCAAGCCGCACGCCCGCACCGTCGTGGCCGTCATCGGCCCGAAGACCGCGGACACTGCGGTCGAGTTCGGGCTGCGCGTGGACGTCCAACCGCCGCACGCGTCCGTCCCGGACCTGGTCGAGGCGCTCGCCGGCTACGCCGTGGAACTGCGCGAGAAGCTCGCCGCGATGCCGGCGAAGCAGCGCCGCGGCTCCAAGGTCCAGGGTCCGACCGCACTCAGGTTCCGTTAGAGAGGTTTGCATCATGGCTGGTTTCCCGACCGTCCGCCCTCGTCGGCTGCGTCGTACCCCAGCGATGCGACGGCTCGTCGCCGAGACACACGTCGAGCCGTCCAACCTCATCCTGCCCATGTTCGTGAAAGAGGGACTCGCCGAGCCGCGACCCATCTCGTCGCTGCCCGGCGTCGTCCAGCACTCCCGCGAGTCCCTGCGTAAGGCCGCCGCTGAGGCGGTCCACGCGGGGGTCGGCGGGATCATGCTCTTCGGCATCCCGGAGACCCGGGACGAGACCGGCTCGGCGGGCGCCGACCCCGACGGCATCCTCAACGTCGCCATCCGCGACGTGGTGGCCGAGGTCGGCGACGCCACCGTCGTCATGAGTGACCTGTGCCTCGACGAGTTCACCTCGCACGGGCACTGCGGCGTCCTCGCCCCGGACGGCACCGTCGACAACGACGCCACCCTCGCCGCGTACGCCGAGCTGGCGATCGCACAGGCCGCGGCCGGCGCCCACGTGCTCGGCCCGTCCGGCATGATGGACGGCCAGATCGGGGTCGTCCGCCGGGCCCTCGACGAGGCCGGCTACCCGGAGGTGGCGCTGCTGGCGTACGCGGTGAAGTACGCGAGCGCCTTCTTCGGCCCCTTCCGCGAGGCCGTGGAGTCCGCCCTCGTCGGCGACCGCAAGGCCTACCAGCAGGACCCCGCCGGCAACATCCGCGAGGCGCTGCGCGAGGTGGCCCTCGACATCGAGGAGGGCGCCGACATGGTCATGGTCAAGCCGGCACTGCCGTACCTCGACGTGGTCACCAAGGTCGCGGCCGCCGTCGACGTGCCGGTCGCCGCCTACCAGGTCTCCGGCGAGTACGCGATGGTCGAGGCCGCGGTCGCCAACGGCTGGCTCGACCGGGACAAGGTCGTGCTCGAGACCCTGACCTCGATCCGCCGCGCCGGCGCGTCCATGATCCTCACCTACTGGGCCGTGGACGCGGCCCGCCTGCTGCGCGCCTGACCGCTCTTCTGTCAAACTCCAGCGGTTACAACGGGTGACGATCCCGTCGGACGATTAGGTCGGCTGGGGTACGGTCTGATGAAGCAGAGCGCGCCACCGACGCCGCACCCGTGCCGCTCCTGCCGTCAGGCGGCGACGCGGTCCCGGCCGGCGCTCAGGCGGCGACGTGGTCCCAGCCGCCGCGTTTGCCAGAGCGCGCCACCGACGCACCCGTGCCGCTCCTGTGCTCAGGCGGCGACGCGGTTCCGGCCGCCGCGTTTGGCGGCGTACAGGTTGCGGTCGGCCCGGTCGTAGAGCTCCCGGCCGTCCATGCCGTCGTGCAGCGCCGCGACGCCGATGCTCAGCGTCACGCGGAGGCCGAACGCGACCTGGTTCCAGTCCCGGCCGGTGACGACGTCGCGGATGCGTTCGCCGATGCGGGCGGCGGTGGGCAGGTCGGCGCGCAGGAAGTGCAGCCGGCCGAGGCTGATCAGCGCGTACAGCCGGCCCTGGCGGATCATGCCGACGGAGCGGTCGTCGCCGAGCAGGCCGACGACGTGTTCGAGCCGGTCGGCGAGCGCCAGGGCCTCGCTGTTGCGGCCGTGCACGGTCAGCTCGTGCACCTGGAGCGTCAGCGGCTGGAACGGGCCGAACGGCCACAGCGGGATGGGCAGCCGAGCGTCAGGCATGTGCCTCCCCCGTCCGGTAGTCGTCGTCGCTGCGCCCCTGTTGTCGGCAGCGGGCCGGCGGGGATGAGCGTTGCGACCCGGCTCACCACCGCACGACGTACATTTCGGGCATTTTTGGCGTGTTCGTAAACCTGCTGGTCGGGTCGTCGGCCACACTGGGTTACGGGACCCGTGGAGGGACTTCGGTCGGACTTTCGGGTGTTCGTTCTGTCAGGAAAACGACAGTTGCCCGATTCGTAGTGATAGACCCTCGTTGCCCCCAACGTGAGATGGCTTGTCACTGGAGGCGCCGGGTACATCGGCGCGCACGTCGTCACCGCCCTCGGCGAGTCCGGAGTCGAATCGGTCGTCGTCGACGACCTGTCGACCGGGCGCGCCGCCCGCCTGCCGCTCGGGGTCCCGCTGGTGCGCGCCGACGTGCGCGACAGCACCACCATGCGCGACCTGTTCCGCCGCCACCAGCCCGACGGGGTCATCCACCTGGCCGCCCGCAAGGACGTCGCCGAGTCGACCGCCCACCCGCTGCGCTACTACCAGGACAACCTCGACGGCCTGCGCAGCGTCCTCGCCGCCGTCGCCGCCACCGGCACCCGGTCGGTCCTGTTCAGCTCCAGCGCCGCCGTCTACGGCACGCCGGCCGGGTCCCCGGTCACCGAGCTCGACCGGACGGCACCCGAGAACGCCTACGGCCGCACCAAACTCATCGGCGAGTGGATGCTGCGCGACGCGGCCGCCAGCGCCGGCTTCGGCTGGACCGCGCTGCGCTACTTCAACGTCGCCGGCGCCGGCGCGCCGAACCTGCGCGACCACGGCGGCACCAACCTCGTGCCGCGCCTGCTGCGCGCGGCCGCGGCCGGGATCCCCGCGACCGTCTACGGCGACGACTACCCGACCCCGGACGGCACCGCCGTGCGCGACTACATCCACGTCGAGGACGTCGCCGGCGCGCACGTGAAGGCGGCCCTGGCGCTGCACCACCGGCAGATCCACGACGAGGTGCTCAACGTCGGCCGCGGCGAGGGCGCCTCGGTGCTCCAGATGATCGACGCCGTCGGGCGGGCCCTGCAACGGCCGCTGCCGTTCGCCGTCGCCCCCCGGCGGGCCGGCGACCCCGCCGCGGTCGTCGCCTCACCGGCCCGCATCGAGGACCTGCTCGGCTGGCGCGCCCGCCACGACCTCGACGAGATCGTCCGCAGCGCCGCCACGACCCCCGTCCCGGAGACCCAAGCCGCATAACCGCAACGCAACCTGCAACTTCCCCCCGAAGGAGCACCACGTTGAAGTTCCGGATCCGCCGGCGAGTCCTCGCCGGAGCCCTGGCACTCGTCGCCGCCACCGGCGTCCTCGTCGCCACCCCCGCCCTCGCCGCCGAACCCAGGCAGCGCATCGACCTGCGGGTCCTCGTGCTCGACGACGGCAGCACCGGCATCGACATGCTCCGCGCCCAGCTCGACCGGGAGGGCGTCCCCTACGACACGCTCGCCCTCGGCGACAGCGCCCGCCCGGCGATCACCCCCGCGTTCCTCGCCGACTCCGTCAGCGGCGTGCGCCGGGCCAAGTTCCAGGGCGTGATCGTGCCGAACGAGGGCGCGGTCACCGGCACCGAGGCGACCGCCCTCGCCGACTTCGAACGCGAGTTCAAGGTCCGCCGGCTCGACGCGTACACCTGGGCCAACCCGAACGTCGGCCAGGACCTCGCGTGGAGCGGCGTCCTGGACGGCGCCGCCATGAACGTCACCGACGCCGGCAAGGCCGCCGGGTTCGGCTACCTCGACGGCACCGTCCGCATCGACGACCGCGACCCGGGCGTCATCGAGTCCTACGGATACTTCGGCGTGCCCGCGAGCACCCTGCCGGCCGGCGCGACCTTCACCCCGCTCGTCACCGGCACCACGGCGGGCGCCGGCGGTTCCCTCATGGGCGTCTACACCCACGACGGCCGCGAGGAACTCGTCGTCACGCTCGCCGCGAACCGGTACCAAACCCACGCCATGGAACTCGGCCACGGCCTCGTCACCTGGCTCACCAAGGGCATCCACCTCGGCATCACCCGCAACTTCTTCAGCGTCCACGTCGACGACGTGTTCCTCCCCGACGACCGGTGGGACACCACGCACAACTGCACCGTCGGCGACGACTGCGGGGCCGGGACCCCGGCCAACACGCCGATCCGGATGACGCCCGCGGACGTGCAGGCACTCATCGCCTGGCAGCAGGCCAACGCACTCAAGCTCGACGTCGTCTTCAACGGCGGCGGCAGCGTCGAAGCCGGCGCCGGCGACCCGCTGACGACCGCGATGGTGAACAACCGAACCCAGTTCCGCTGGATCAACCACACCTACGAGCACCCGTACCTCGGCTGCGTCCAGGACCTCACGGTGGCGCCGTGGAAGTGCGCGACCGACGGCTACGGCGCCACGAAGTGGACGTCGCAGGCCGACATCACCGCCCAGATCAAGACCAACACCGACTGGGCCAAGGGCAAGGGCATCACCGTCGACGCCGCCGAACTCGTCACCGGCGAACACTCCGGGCTCAGGACGCTGCCGCAGATGCCGGCCGACAACCCGAACCTGGCGCCCGCGCTGAACGCCACCGGCGTGAAGTACATCGCGTCCGACGCGTCCCGCGAGCAGACCACCCGCGCCGTCGGCAACGCCGTCACCGTGCCCCGCTACCCGATGAACATCTACTACAACGTGGCCACGAAGGCCGAAGAGGTCGACGAGTACAACTGGATCTACACCAGCCAGGCCGACGGCGGCAGCGGCATCTGCTCGAACAACCCCGCCTCCACCTGCATCACCCCGCTCGGCGCGAACGGCTTCGACACCTACATCGTGCCGATCGAGGCCCGCATCGCCTACGACCACCTCGTCTCCACCAACCCGGCCCCGCACTACGCGCACCAGTCGAACCTCGCCGAGGACCGCATCCTCTACCCGGTGCTCGACGCGGTCCTCGCCCGCTACGCGGCCACCTACACCACCGCCACCCCGATCGTGAACCCGAAGTTCGCCGAGACCGCGCTGCAGAACAAGCGGCAGGCGGCGTGGGCGGCGGCGCTGCAGGCCCGGTCCGTGGAGGCCTACACCCTCGACGGCAAGGTCACCGTCGTCAACCGGGGCAGCGGCACCCTCGACGTGCCGGTCACCATGCCCAACGGCACCAAACTCATCACCATGTCGGTGCTCGGCATCGAGGTCACCGGCGGCAACTTCGGCGACCCCTACGGCGGGGAGCGCTCCGCCTGGCGGAGCCTGAACCGCAACGCCTCGCAGCTGCTCCGCCTGGGCAGCTGAGGTCCGCGCCGTGCGTGTCGTGCTCGTCAACGAAGGCACCTACCCGTACGTCACCGGCGGCGTCAGCACCTGGTGCGACCAGCTGGTGCGTGGACTGCCCGACGTCGACTGGGACCTCGTGGCCATCGTCGGCACCGAACCGGACCGGCCCGCGGTGCAGCTGCCCGGCAACGTCCGGTCGCTGACCCCGGTCCCGGTCTGGGGCACCGCCCGGCCGGCCCGCGGCAAGCCCGAACGGGCCGCCGCGAGGCTGTGCCGGGGGATGCTCGGCGACACCGCGGCCGACCTGGTCGTCTTCACCGAGGGGCTGCGTGAGCTCGCCGAGCTCGCGCGGCCCCGCCCCGGCCGGTTCCGGCCCGCCCGCACCGGCCGCCACCCCCTCGCCGGCGTCGGGCTGGCAGACATCCTGGTCGACGCGTGGGCCCGGGCCAGGTTCGACGGCATCCACCTGCCCCGGCTCACCCTCCGCGACGCCGACGTGGCCGGGGTGCTGCTGGAGCACGCGCTGCGTCCCCTGGCCGCCGAACTCCCCGCCGGCACGGACCTCGTGCACGCCAACGCCAACGGGCTGTCATCCATGGTCGCCCTGGCCGCGAAATGGCGCACCGGGGTGCCGTTCCTGATGACCGAACACGGCGTCTACCTGCGGGAACGGTACCTGTCCGCGGGCAATCAGACGCCCGGGGTGAAGACCGCGCTGCTGCGGTTCCACCGGGCCCTGGCCCGGCTGTCGTACTGGGAGGCGAACCTCATCACCCCGGTCAGCGGGTTCAACTCGCGGTGGGCGGTGCGGCACGGCGCCGACCCGGCGAAGCTCGCCGTCATCGGCAACGGCGTCGACCCGGCCCGGTTCCCGCCGCTGACCACCGAACCCGCCGAACCCGTCATCTCGTGGGTCGGGCGGATCGACCCGCTCAAGGACCTGGAGACGCTCATCCGGGCCCTCGCCGTCGTCCGGGCCGCGGTCCCCGACGCCCGGCTGCACCTCGCCGGTCCCGTCCCCGCGGGCAACGAGGCGTACGCCGCCGACTGCCGCGCCACCGCCGCCGAACTCGGCCTCACCGACGCCGTCACCTGGGCCGGGCCGTGCACGTCCAGCCGGGACGCGTTCGCGGCGGGTCAGGTCGCGGCACTGTCCAGCATCTCCGAGGGCATGCCCTACACGGTGCGCGAGGCGATGATGTGCGGCCGGCCGACGGTCAGCACCGACGTCGGCGGCGTCGCCGAGGCGGTCGGCGACGCGGGACTGGTCGTGCCGCCGCGCGACCCGCAGGCATTCGGCGAGGCGTGCATCGCACTGCTCACCTCACCGGACCTGCGGGCCGGGACCGGACACGACGGCCGGCAGCGGGCGTTGCGTGAGCACACCCTGGACCGCTGCCTGACCGCCTACCGCGGCCGGTACGAGGACCTGACGGACAGCCGCGTCCCGGCGCCCGAGCCCGTGCTGGTCTTCTCGTGATCCGGAGGACCTTGTGCACCCCTGGGTACACAGGCTTTTGCCGGATCATGGCGAATCCAGCACGGAGGGCGACATGAGTGCTGATTCGCTCGTCGTGGTGCCGATGCAGCGGCGGGCCCGGCTGTCCGCGGTGGGACGCGGCGAGTCGCTGCGGTTCGTCGGGCGGGTCTCCACCGACCCGGTCGCGGCGCTCGCCGACCGGATGCGCGAGGACTGCGCCGGCGCCGTCGACGTCGACGAGGTCGCCGCGATCCTGGAGGCCAACGGCATCAACGACCGCGTCGCCGACCGGGAGTACGGCATGCCGTCGGTGTTCGCGCTGGCCGGGCGGGTCGTCGCGCGTACCCTCGACACCGCCGAGACGGCCGTGCACACCGCCCTGATCGACCGGGGGCCGACCGCCCGCGCCGTCGTCACCGACACCGTCACCCGGGCCACGATCTACCTGACCCCGCTCGCCATCGGCCTCGGCGCCGTGTCTGAAGTGGACGGTGTCGCGCCGCTCGCCACGACCGGGACGCTGCTGCTCGGCTGGGGCGGCGGGCAGGCCCTGTCCTACCTCGGCTACCGGACCCTGTCGGAGCGGGGCGTCACCGCCGCCGCCCGGCTGCTCGGCGCGGGGTTCCTCGGCCTCGCCGGCCTGTGGGCGCTCGCGCTCACCGGGACCGGGGCGCGGGCGTACACGGTCGCCGCCGTGCAGCTGGCGCTGTTCGCGGTCGCCGCCGTCGCCCTCGTCACCGGCCGTGAACGGGTCGTGCTCGCGGCGGCCGTCCCGTGCTGGCTGGCGACCGCCGGGCTCGCCGCCGGGCTCGGCCCCTGGGCGGCCACCGCGCTGCTGTGCGGGGTCGTCGCCCTGGTCGCCGTCGCGTTCCGGCCCGTCGTCGGCGCCGACGTCAGCGGCCGGATGCCGTGGCGGCGGTGGCGGTCCTGGCGCGGCGACATCGGCTACGCCCTGCTCTACGGCCTCGTCGGCACCGGCCAGGCGGCGCTGCTGCGGGCCGTCGCCCTCGACGGGATCGCGCCGCACCGGGTCCCGGTCGAGGCGGTCCCGCTGCTCGTCGGGGTGCCGCTCATCGAGCTGACGCTGGTGTGGCATCAGCGGCGCATCGCGTACGCGCGGGCCGTGCTCGCCGACCGCGGCGCCTTCGACCGGCGGCTCGCCCGGATCAGCAAGGGCACCGTCGCCGTGTTGTGCGTCCCGGTCGGGCTCGGCGCCGCGATCGCCGGTGCCGTGTGGGTCGGCCTCAGCGGCCCCGGCGGGCAGGCGCTGGCCGCCGCGATCCTGCTCACCGGCGTGTACGCGCTGTGCCTGGTCCTCGCTGCGCACGGCCGGGCCGGCACCGCGGCCCTCGTCGTCTGGTGGCCGACGCTGCTCGTCGCGGGCGTCGGGCACTGGGCCCCCGCCCTGGTGCACGTGGCGCCCACGTTCACCGAAACCCTCGCCGTCGCGACCCTGCTCGGAGCCGGCCTGCCGGGTCTCGCCGTCGCGGCGCTCGTCCTGCGTGACCCGGAGAGTTACCGATGATGCTCCTGCCGCTGTACGTCCACCCGCTCGTCGACCCCGACGCGTGGGAGTCGCTGTGCCGCAGCACCGAACGGCCGACGACGATCGTCAACGTCCACAACGGACCCGGCGGTGCCGGCCGCGACGAGGTGTACGCGGTGGCGATCGCCCGCCTGCACCGCTCCGGCGTGCGGATGCTCGGCTACGTCGACCTCGACTACGGCAACCGCGCCAACGGCGAGGTGTGGTGCGACATCGTCGGCTGGGCGCAGTACCCGGTCGGCGGTATCTTCTTCGACCAGGTGCTGGCGGACGCGGCCGGCCTGGCCTACGTGACGCAGGTGGTGCGGGCGGTGCGCGGATCGGTGGTGCTCAACCCGGGGACCAGGTGCCTGCCCGGCTACGCGGACCTGGCCGACGTCGTGTGCACCTTCGAGGGCTCCTGGGGGTCCTATGTGGACGCCCCGCCGGCGTACGGGCTGCCCGACGGCCGCGACTGGCCGAACGCGGCGCACCTCGTCTACGGCGTGCCGACCGAACGCGTCGGCACCGCGACCGCGCTGCTGCTGTCCAGGGCGCCGCACGGACTCGTCACCGACCTGCCCGCGCCCCTGCCGTATGAGGGGATCCCGACGGTCGTGCGCGAACGGGCGGCGGCCCGGTGACCGACCGCCGGCTCCGATTCGCCCTGTGCGGCCTGATCCTGCTGACCGTCCTGTACGCGGCCGCCTGCACGAACTCCGGCGACGGCGACGACGGTCCGGGCGGGGGCCGCGGCACACCGCGGACGGCCGCCGTGCCGCCGTCCGGCTTCGGCGGCCTCGGCTCGGCGTCGCCGTCGGGCGCCGCGTCCGTTTCACCGTCCGGCGCCGTTGCCGGTGGCTGGTGGAAGCCGGCGGTCGGGGCCACCTGGCAGTGGCAGCTGACCGGCACCCTCGACACGTCCGTCGCGGTCGACGTGTACGACGTCGACGCGGTCACCACCTCCGCCGCGGACGTCGCCCGCCTGAAGTCCGCCGGCCGCCGCGTCATCTGCTACGTCAACGTCGGCGCCCACGAGGACTTCCGCGCCGACGCCGGCAACTTCCCGGAGTCGGTGCGCGGCAAGGGCCTGGAGGGCTGGCCGGGGGAGAAGTGGCTCGACATCCGCCGCTGGGACACCCTCGCACCCCTGCTGGAGGCCAGGTTCAAGGTCTGCAAGGACAAGGGCTTCGACGCGGTCGAACCCGACAACGTCGACGGCTACGCCAACAACAGCGGCTTCCCGCTGACCGCCGACGACCAGCTGACCTTCAACCGGCGCGTCGCCGACCTCGCGCACCGCCTGGGCCTGGGCGTCGGCCTGAAGAACGACGTCGAGCAGGCGGGCGCGCTCGAGCCGGCGTTCGTCTTCGCCGTCAACGAGGAGTGCGCCCACTACGACGAGTGCGACACCCTCAAGGTGTTCATCGCCGCCGGCAAGCCCGTCTTCCACGTCGAGTACGACGTCGACACCGGCAAGTTCTGCCCGAAGACCACCGCCCTGCGCTTCTCGTCGATGAAGAAGAAGGAAGATCTCGACGCCTGGCGCCAGGCCTGCTGAGCACACAGGACCAGGCCGGTGAACGCCACCGTATCCCCACCTTACACCCACCGACCAAATTTCTTGTCGGTGCTGTCACCCATCGTAGCCGTCGTCCGCCGGCGCTGCGCGACCGCCATCGAGCGGTGACTTTTGGTTAACAAGACGAAAGTTCATGCCAACGCATCGGAAAGTGTGGACAGGTTCGTTCGAAGCTCCTAGTGTGTCCTGCACGACACTGGAGTGTTTCATCAATGTATCCGCCGGCAGCGGTGACATCGATGGACATGGAAGGTGTTGCGGAGGCATACGGCATCCGGCGCGGCGGCGCGCGCCCTGCCTGGCACGTTCAGTCAGGAAGGGACACAGTGAACCAACAACCCTCACGTCATCGATGGCGGCCGATGGGTGCCGCCCTGCTCCTTGTCTCGGCGAGCATCAGCGCCCTCGTCGTCCAGGCCGGCCCCGCGGCGGCGGCGATCAACGCCGCCGACTTCCAGCAGGTCACCCTCGCGAAGGGCGAGCCGGAGGTCGGCGAGCCGCTGACCATCTCGGTGCTGCCGGACCGCTCGGTGCTGCACACCGCCCGCAACGGCACGCTGCGGCGCACCGACGCCAACGGCACCACGTCCGTGATCGCCAACATCCCGGTCTACCAGCACGACGAGGAAGGCCTGCAGGGCGTCGCGGCCGACCCGAACTTCGCCACCAACCGCTACATCTACCTGTACTACGCGCCGCCGCTGAGCACCCCCGCGGGCGACGCGCCGGCCACGGGCACGGACGCTGACTGGGCCACCTGGACCGGGGTCAACCGCCTCTCCCGGTTCACCCTCAACGCGAACTTCACCGTCAACATGAGCAGCCAGGTCAACATCCTGGACGTGCCCGCGAACCGCGGCATCTGCTGCCACGTCGGCGGCGACATCGACTTCGACGCGGCCGGCAACCTGTACCTGTCCACCGGTGACGACTCCAACCCGTTCGACTCGGCTGGCTACTCGCCCCTGGACGAGCGGACCAACCGGAACCCGGCCTACGACGCGCAGCGGTCCGCCGGCAACACCAACGACCTGCGGGGCAAGATCCTGCGGATCAAGGTCAACGCCAACGGCACGTACAGCATCCCGTCGGGCAACCTGTTCCCGTCCGGGACCGCCAACACCCGGCCCGAGATCTACGCGATGGGCTTCCGCAACCCGTTCCGGATGAGCGTCGACAAGGCCACCGGCATCGTCTACGTGGGCGACTACGGCCCGGACGCCGGCACCACCGACGCCAACCGCGGCCCGTCCGGCCAGGTCGAGTTCAACCGGATCACGTCGCCGGGCAACTACGGCTGGCCGTACTGCACCGGTGCCAACACCACCAGCGAGATCTACAACGAGTGGAACTTCTCGAACGGCACGACGGGCGCGAAGTTCAACTGCGCCGGCGGGCCGACGAACAACTCGTTCCGCAACACGGGCCAGGGCACCCTGCCCGCGGCGCGGCCGGCGTGGATCAAGTACGGCGGCGACTCCGGCACCCCGACCGAGTTCGGCGGCGGCTCCGAGTCGCCGATGGGCGGCCCGGTGTACCGGTACGACGCGGCGAACACGTCGGCGACGAAGTTCCCGGCGAGCTTCAACGGCATGTTCTTCGCCGGTGAGTTCGGCCGCGGCTGGATCAAGCCGATCGTCGTCAACAGCGACGGCACCCGCGGCGCGATCGACACGTTCCCGTGGGGCGGCAAGCAGGTCATGGACATGCAGTTCGGCCCCGACGGCGCGCTGTACGTCCTGGACTACGGCACCGGCTACTTCAACGGCGACGCCAACTCGGCCCTGTACCGCTACGACTACGTGGGTGGCGGCAACCGCGCGCCGACCGCGGTCGCAAGCGCGAACAAGACCTCGGGTGCGGCACCCCTGGCCGTGACGTTCTCCTCCGCCGGGTCCAGCGACCCGGAGGGCGGGCCGCTGACCTACTCGTGGGACTTCGACGGCAACGGCACCCAGGACTCGACCGCGGCGAACCCGTCGTACACGTACACCGTCAACGGCACCTACAACGCGACGTTGACGGTGCGGGACAACCAGAACGCCCCGGCCACCTCCAGCGTGCTGATCAGCGTCGGCAACACCGCGCCGACGGTCACCATCAACGCGCCGGCGTCCGGGCAGCTGGTGTCCTTCGGCGACAGCGTGCCGTGGAGCGTCACGGTCACCGACCCCGAGGACGGGGCGATCAGCTGCTCGCGGATCACCATGACCTACGTCCTGGGCCACGACCAGCACGCCCACCAGATCACCTCGCAGACCGGCTGCACCGGCACGATCAACATCCCGGTCGACGGTGAGCACGACGACGCGGCGAACATCTTCCCGATCTTCGACGCGTCGTACACCGACAACGGCGGGCTGACCGTCCACGCGCAGAACATCCTCCAGCCGCGCAAGCGGCAGGCGGAGCACTTCAAGACGTCGTCGGGCATCAACACGTTCACCAAGACGACGGCCGAGGGCGGCAAGACGGTCGGCGACATCAACAACGGCGACTGGATCCAGTTCGACCCGTACAAGCTGAACAACGCCACCTCGGTCGCCGTGCGGGCGTCGTCCGGCGGCACCGGCGGCACCGTGCAGTTCCGCACGGGTTCGCCGACGGGCACGATCATCGGCTCCGCGACCATCCCGGTGACGGGCTCGTGGGAGACGTTCACGACGGTGACCGCACCGATCAGCGGCGCACCGGCCGGCACCACGTCGCTCTACGTGACGTTCGCCGGCACGGGCACCGCCGCGCTGTTCGACGTGGACAGCTTTACGTTCACGACCAGCAGCAGCGGCATGGGGCCGCTCAAGGGCCTCGCGGGCAAGTGCCTCGACGTGCGCAGCGCCGCCACCGCCGACGGCACGCAGATCCAGCTGTACACCTGCAACGGCACCAACGCGCAGACCTGGACCCGATCCGGGCAGACGCTGCAGTCGCTGGGCAAGTGCCTCGACGTGTCCGGCGGCGGCAGCGCCGACGGCACGAAGATCCAGCTGTGGACGTGCAACGGGTCCGGCGCGCAGAACTGGGCGCCGAACGCGGACGGCACGCTGCGCAACCCGCAGTCGGGCAAGTGCCTGGACGTGTCGGGCAACAACTCCGCGGACAGCACGGTCGTGCACCTGTGGACCTGCGTCAGCCCGGCACCCGCAAACCAGAAGTGGACCCTGCCCTAACGAGGTGATCGGGCGCCCGTGCCGCCACACGGGCGCCTCCCTCCCTGCTAAGGAGATTTCGTGCGCAGAATCCTCGCCGGTGCGGGCGCCGCCATCGCCCTCACCGCCTGCACCCTGACCGCCGCGTCCCCGGCCGTCGCCGCCGACGCGCCCTACGACGTGCTCGTGTTCTCCAAGACCGCCGGGTTCCGTCACGACGCGATCCCGGCCGGCATCACCGCGATCCAGCAGCTGGGCGCGGCGAACAACTTCACCGTCACCGCCACCGAGGACGCCGCCGCGTTCACCACCGGCAACCTCGCGCAGTACGAGGCCGTCGTCTTCCTCAACACCACCGGTGACGTGCTCAACGACACCCAGCAGACCGCGTTCGAGTCCTACGTGCGCGGCGGCGGCGGTTACGTCGGCGTCCACGCGGCCGCGGACACCGAGTACAGCTGGCCGTTCTACGGCAACCTCGTCGGCGCGTGGTTCGCCTCGCACCCGGCGATCCAGCAGGTCAACTCGAAGACCGAGAACCGGGCCCACCCGGCGACGGCGCACCTGCCGCAGACCTGGACCCGCACCGACGAGCTGTACAACTACCAGACCAACCCGCGCGGCAGCGCGCGCGTCCTGGCGACCCTGGACGAGTCGTCCTACACGGGCGGCTCGATGGGCGCGGACCACCCGATCACCTGGTGCAAGACGATCGACAGCGGCCGCTCGTTCTACACCGGCTTCGGGCACACGCAGGAGTCGTACAGCGACGGCAACTTCCGCAACGAGCTCCTCGGCGGCATCCGGTACGCGTCGAAGCGCGCCAAGGCCGACTGCCGTCCGGAGAGCGGCTACACCGCGATCTACAACGGCTCGACGACCGGCTGGTCGCAGGCCGGCCCCGGCAGCTTCACCAACAGTGACGCGACGCTGACCTCCACCGGCGGCATGGGCCTGTTCTGGTACAGCGCGAAGCAGTACACGTCGTACTCGCTGAAGGCGGACTGGCGGCTCACCGGCGACAGCAACTCCGGCATCTTCGTCGGCTTCCCGAACCCCGGCACCGACCCGTGGGTCGCGGTCAACCAGGGGTACGAGATCCAGATCGACGCGACCGACGCCGCCGACCGCACCACCGGCGCCGTCTACACGTTCAAGTCCGCGGACATCGCGGCCCGGGACGCGGCGCTCAACCCGGCCGGCGAGTGGAACACCTACGAGCTGCTGGTCGAGGGCCAGCGGATCCGGATCTACCTCAACGGCTCGCTGATCAACGACTTCACCAACACCGACGCGGCCCGCAACCTCGACGGGTACATCGGCATCCAGAACCACGGCAGCGGCGACACCGCCTCGTTCCGCAACGTGCGGATCAAGGAGCTCGGCACGCCCACCAGCGACGTGACCGTCCAGGCCGAGTCCTTCAGCTCCGTCAGCGGCGCGCAGGCGTTCACCAAGGCCGGTGCCAACAACGGCCAGACCCTCGGCTACATCGACCCGAACGACTGGGCCGGCTACGCAGGCGTCAACGTCGGCGGTGCCACGTCCTTCCGGGCGCGGGTCGTCTCCGGCGGCCCCGGCGGCCAGATCCAGATCCGCAACGGCTCGCAGACGGGCACGATCCTCGGCACCGTCAACGTGCCGAACACCGGCAGCTGGGACACCTACGCCAACGTGACGACCACGCTGTCCGGGGTGCCGACGGGCAACGCGAACATCTTCCTCACGTTCACGGGCACCGGCACGGGGCTCTTCGACGTCGACGACATCACGTTCGTCAAGACGTCGACGCCGCCGACCGGGGTCGGCCCGATCAAGGGTCTGGCCGGCAAGTGCCTCGACGTGCGCGCCAGCGGCACCGCCGACGGCACGCAGATCCAGCTGTACACCTGCAACGGCTCGGGTGCGCAGACCTGGACCCGCAACGGTCAGACGCTGCGGGCCCTGGGCAAGTGCCTCGACGTGTCCGGTGGCGGCTCCGCCGACGGCACGAAGATCCAGCTGTGGACCTGCAACGGCTCCGGCGCGCAGAACTGGGCGCCGAACGCCGACGGGACGCTGCGCAACCCGCAGTCCGGCAAGTGCCTCGACGTGTCCGGCAACAACTCCGCGGACAGCACCGTCGTGCACCTGTGGACCTGCGTCGCCAACGCCGCCAACCAGAAGTGGACCCTTCCGTAGGTTTGCGACAAAGGGGGCCCCGGGCAGTGCCCGGGGCCCCTTCGCGTGCGGGGATTGACTAGGCTGCCCGGGTGCTGGGGACACGGGTGGGCTTGACGTTGGCGTTGGTGGTCACTTTCGGATTGACCGCATGTGGCGAAAAGTCCGACAAGTCCGATGCGGTGGCAGCGGCGCCGAGTCTCGACGTCCCGGTATCGTCCGCGCCAGCGCCGGTCGCCGCGCTGTCGTCCCCTTCCGCCTCGCCGTCGGCCAAGACGAGCAAGAAACCCACGCCGAAACCGTCGACGACGCTGAAGAAGCAGGTCCCGGCCGGCGGCGACACCGGCGGGGCGAAACCCGCGTCACCCGGCAGCGACGGCGTGCCGGCCACCGCCGCGGGCACGTTCGCCGTCGCGGCCGGCGGGACCGGGATCGTCGGCACGGGCACGACCCTCGTCAAGTACCGCGTCGAGGTCGAGAACGGCATCCAGTGGGGTGCCAACCCGGTCTGGACCACCGACAAGACCGCCGCCGAGGTCGAGCGCGCCATCGGCGCCGAACTCGGCTGGACGATGTCGGCCGAGCATCCGGTGACGTACCCGTCCAACAAGCTCACCGACGCCAGCTGGTCCTTCCAGCGGGTCAGTGGCGAGGACTACAGCGTGCGGCTGCGGCTGGCCACCCCGGGCACCGTCGACAAGCTGTGCAAGGCCGTCGGCGTCAACACCCAGGGCATCTACTCCTGCCGGTACGGCCAGACCATCCTGCTCAACCTGCGCCGCTGGCTCAAAGGCATCGACGGGGCGCCGGGCGTGGACTTCCACGCCAACACGATCAACCACGAGATGGGCCACTTCCTGGGCTTCGACCACATGAAGTGCCCCGGCTCCGGCCCCGCGCCGATCATGCAGACCCAGACGATCGCGTTGAACGGCTGCGCCTACAACTCGTTCCCGTTCACCGCGGAAGGGACCTTCGTCCAAGGTCCCTGGGCACCTAGCTGAGCCGACTATTTGAGGCGGCGCAGCAGGTCGATGACGTCCGCGTCGTACTCGCGCCACTCGCGGTCCGGCTTGAAGCCCAGCTCCGCGTTGACCTTCAGCAACGGCTCGTTCTCCGTCGCGTTCCAGGTCTGCACGTCCAGCAGGTGCGGCTCCGCCGCGCGCAGCTCGAACAGCATCCTGGCCTTGATCGCCCGGCTGATTCCGTAGCCGCGGTGGGCGGGGACCTCGATCGTGTCGTACTGGTCGGCGCGGGTCGGCCGCTGCGCGGGCACCACGACCTCGGTGAGCCCCGCGATCGTGTCCGACGACTCGTGCACCGCCAGGACGATGTACGGCTGCAGGCCGCGCGCGTGCAGCGTGGCCAGGCTCGCCCGGAGCCGCTCCGCGTCGTAGGAGCTCGGCCGCAGCGCCAGGTCCTCCACGACCGACGCCCTGGCCGCCTCCTTCGCCGCCGCGTACGCCGCGTAGTGCTGCTCCGGCGGGCCGCCCGGGTGATACTCGACCCGGTAGCCGGCGCCGATGCCGGCGGCCATCTCGCCCAGCCGCAGCCAGTCGACGCCGCCCAGGTCGAGCAGGTTGCGCTGCTCGATGAACGCGCACTCGAAGCCGAACGACTCGAAGAACTTGCCGCTCGGTGTCCCGCCGATCACCTCGACCCCGACCGACTCGAACCCCTCCTCGGCGGCCCGGCGGGCCACCGCCGCGAGCAGCGCCGTGCCGACGTGACCGCGGCGCGCCGCCGGGCGCACCGACAGCTCCAGCACGCCGATCTCCTCCAGCGCGAGCAGGCTCGCGTGGCCGAGCACCGCACCGGACTCGTCGACGGCCAGCCACGACGTGCGCCGCTCACCGGGCATCGTCACCGCGAGATATTCCCGGAACTTGATGTCGCGCCACGGCGGATCTTCCGGCACGTCGAACGCCACGATCTCGTTCAGGGCCCGCAGCACCGCCTCGATCTCGGCCGCGGGCGCGGTCCCTGGGTCCCACTCGCGCACCATCACGGAGTCAAGCTTGCCTACCTTTGTGGCTCAGCGGAAGTACCGCGGCGCAGAGCGTGGCCTTCATCTGCCCGGTCCGGGCCCGTCTCCGCCCGGTTCGGGCCCGTCTCCGCCCGGTCCGGTGCCGTCTTCTACCCGGTCCGGTCCCGTCTGCCGTAGTCGTTCGTGGCGTTGAACACCGCCGTGCGGTACACGTCGGGGACGTTGTACGCGCGGATCGCGGCGTTCCAACCCTCCACCGTGGACAGGTCACGGCCGCCGGAGCACAGGTAGGCGGCGGCGGTCAGCGACGCGTCGTCGATGTCGTTGACGTCGGTCACCCCGTCGGCGTCGGCGTCGACGCCATACTGCTTCCACGTGCTCGGCAGGAACTGCATCGGCCCGACCGCGCGGTCCCAGGTCTTGTCGGTGTCGATCGCGCCGCCGTCGGTGTCCTTGATCGACTGGCGGTCGCTCTGCCCGTCCAGCGGCGGCCCGACGATCGGCGGCACCGACTTGCCGTCCTCCTGCACCAGCGAGCCGTTGGTCCGGCCGTGGTCGGACTCGACCTTCGCGATGCCGGCGAGAGTGGTCCAGGTCAGTTTGCACCCTGGCGTGGTGCGGGCGGTGATCAGCTCCGCATAGCCATACGCCTGCATGGCCACCGCCGGGATGCCCAGCTTCACCGCGCGCGGGCCGGCCCACGCGGCCAGGACGTCCGACGGGCGCTCCCGGGTGCCGGCCGGCGGGCTGAACGTGGCGGTCGGCGGCTGCGGCACGGGTGCCTCGCCGGTCTCGACCGCGCCGGGGGTCGTCGACGGCGGCGCGGCCGACGTGCCGGCCCGCGGCTTGGAGACCGCCGGGACCAGATACTGGCCAGCCGCGAACGCCGCGCCGAGCACCAGCGTGATGACGATGCCGGCGACGACGGTGCGGCCGGCGGGGCGGCGCAGCCACAGCCGCAGGCCCTCGAACCGGGGCGGCCGGCTCTGCAGGATGTCGACGCCCGCCGGTGGAACGGGCCCGCCGGGCACCGGCCCGCTGGGTGCCGGCTCGCCGGGCTCCTTCGCCGCGTGCTTCGGCACGTGCCGCTGCGGGGGCACGCCCGACGGAGCCGTCCAGCCGCTCTCGGCGGCCGGGTCCTGCTGCGCCGCTCTCCTGCCCGGCGTCGGCGGCTCCGCCGGTGCGGGTGACGGTGCGGGTGACGGTGCGGGGGATCCGTCCGGAACTGGTGGACGGATCGCGGTCACCGAGAGTGTGTCCACTGTGGTGGGTCGCTGCTCGTCGGGTTCGGGACCGCGCTTCTGTGCCACCCGTCGAGTATTCCGCAATTCCCGTGCAGGTGTCACCGTCGCCTAACCTGTGGGGATGCCTCGTTATGAGTACCGGTGCCGGGCCTGCGGCGACACGTTCGAAGTCCAGCGGCCGATGAGTGAAGCCAACGCGAACGCCGCGTGTCCCGCGGGCCACGACGACACGGTGAAACTGCTGTCGACCGTCGCCGTGGGCGGTGGCAACCAGGGCGGCGCCGCACCGCGTCCTTCCGGTGGTGGATGTTGCGGAGGATCCTGCGGTTGTTGATGCATTGTTACGCGCCGGTTTCGTAATAGTCGCCGGACGGCTTTGATGTTGTGGCCTCGCGTGCCACAACTCCCTGGGTCACGTTGTCGTTACGTCACGCGAAACCCACTCGAGCTTCATCCCCGTATGCTTGCTGACCTGCTCGGACAAAGCACAGACCAGCGTCTCATCGACCTTGAGGGTTGCTGGTGGGGACCGTTTCTACGATGCGCGCGACCCCTGGGTGGGGAAACATGGGTCACGCCTGAAAAGGGAGGCGGAGGTTTCACGTGTCGGCGCGGACGCATCTGCCCAGCGGGCTGGTGACTTTCCTGTTCACCGACATCGAGGGCTCGACTCGACTGGCCCAGATGCTCGGCACAGGGTATCGGTCGGTGCTCCAGGAGCACCGGCAGGTGATCCGTTGCGCGCTGTCCAAAGCGGACGGTGTCGAACTCTTCACTGAGGGTGATTCTCTCTTCGTTGCGTTCGCCGACGCCACCGCCGCGCTCGCCGCCTGCATCGAGGCGCAGCGGCAACTCGCCGCGCACGACTGGCCAACCACCGCCGACGGCGCCGACGCCCGGCCGAAGGTCCGGATGGGCCTGCACACCGGATTCGCCGAGCCGTACGGCGGGGAGTACACCTCACCCGAGGTGCACCGCGCGGCCCGCGTCGCCGCCGCCGCGCACGGCGGCCAGGTGCTCTGCTCCGCCGCGACCGCCGCCCGGGTCGGCGAACTCGTCGGCGACGCGTACCTGCTCGACCTCGGCCTGCACCGGCTCCGCGGCTTCGACGGCTGCGAGCGGATCTTCCAGCTGGTCGCGCCCGGCCTCGACCGCCAGTTCCCCCGGCCACGCACCATCGACGCGCCCGCCCACAACCTGCCGGTGCAGACGACCAGGTTCATCGGCCGCGCCACCGAACGCGCAGCGGTGCGTGACCTCATCGGCACGCACCGCATCGTCACCGTCGTCGGCGCCGGCGGCGCGGGAAAGACCCGCCTCGCCGTCGAGGCCGCCGGCGAGCTGGTCGAACAGTTCCGGGACGGGGTCTGGTTCGCCGACCTCAGCGCCGTGGCCACCAGCGACCTCGTCGACGTCGCCGTGGCCGCCGCCGTCGGGCTGCGGCCCGAACCGGGCCGGCCCGTCATCCAGACCCTCGCCGACCACGTCCGCGACCGGCGGATGCTGATCCTGCTCGACACCTCCGACGCGCAACTGCCGGCCGCCCGGCGGCTCGTCTCCCGGCTGCTGTCCGCCGGCCCGGCGATCACCGTCCTGGCGACCAGCCGCGAGCCGCTCGGCCTGGCCGGCGAGGTCGTCTGGCGGATCCCGCCGCTGTCGGTCGAGCGGGCCAGCGCCGGAGGGTTCAGCGACGCCGTCGCGCTCCTCGTCGACCGGGCCGCCGCGGCCCGTGGCGGGCGCCCCGTCGAACCCGGCGACATCGCCCAGCTCACCAGGGTCGCCGAGGCCCTCGAAGGGCTCCCGCTCGCGCTGGAGCTCGCCGCGGCGCGGCTACGGCTGCTGTCCGCGGCGCAGCTCGCGACCCGCATCGACGACGTCCTGGGCATCCTCGACGCGGGGAACGGCGGTTCGGTCGAAGCGTCCGACCGGCACCGGACGATGCAGGCGGCGGTGGACTGGTCGTACCGGACGCTCGACGACCGCGCCGCCCGGCTGCTGCGCTGGCTGTCGGTCTTCGCCAGCCCCGTCGACCTGCCCGCCATCGAGTGGCTGCACGACGGCGATCCCCTGGACCCCCTGGCGACCCTCGTGGACAAGTCGCTGCTGCAGGCCGAGGCCGGCACGGCCAGCGCGACCTACCGCATGCTCGACCCGATCCGCGCCTATGCCGCCCGGCTGCTCGTCGAGGCCGGCGAGGAGGAGTCCGCTCGGGAACGGCACGTCGCCTGGTGCCTGCAGGCCGCGCACGACGCGTACCTCGACACCGACGGCCGGCCCGTCACGCTGTCCCTCTACACCCTCGACCCGCTCGCCGACGAGCTGCGGGCCGCCCTGCACTGGACCGTCACCCGCGGCAGCGCCCGCCAGGGCCTCGCCGTCGCGGGCGCGCTGGACCAGTGGTGGCGCGAGCGCGGCCTCGTCCGCGAGGGCCGCATGTGGCTGTTCCGCCTGTACGAGCGGATCAGCGCCACCGGTGAGCCGGTCCCCGACGCGGAGCTCGCCGCGGCGTACCACATGCATTCCCTGCACGCGGGGGCCGACGGGGAGACGGTCGAGGAGCTGCGCTTCTCGCAACGCGCCGAGGCGGCCGCCCGGCGGGCCGGCGACCCCGGCCTCATCGCCCGGGTCCTCGCCGGCCGGGGCGCGCCGCTGCTGGACCTGGGCCGCTTCGACGAGGCCGAGCGGACCTGCCGGGACGTCATCGCCCTCGCCGAGGAGCAGGGCGTGGCGGGCGAGACGCTCTTCGCCGTGTACGCCCTCGCGCAACTGCTGTGGCGCCGCGGCGCGCTGGACGAGGCCGCCGACCTCCTCGCCTCGGCCCGGACCCTGGAGAACTCACGGCCGATGGAACGCGGCCGCCGCCACGTCGACATGCTGCTCGGCCTCATCGCCCTGTCCCGCGGCGACCTGGTCGCGGCGCACGACCACCTGATCGTGGCGCTGCGGTCCCGGATGAGCTTCGGGTTCCACCTGCGGGTCTGCGAGACCCTGATGGCCATCGCGGTGCGCTGCTCCCTGGCCGGCGAGACCGGCACCGCGGCCCGCCTGTTCGGCGCGGCCCAGGCGGCGCGGGTGCGGCTGCGCTGCTCGCCCGGCGGGTTCGGCACGTACTGGACCGACCAGCAGGCCGCGCTGCGCTCCTCCGTGGGCGACGCCGACTTCGACGAGGCCTACGCCGCCGGCGGCGCGCTGGGCCTGGAGGAGTCGGTGGCGCTTGCGCTCACGATCGAGCACCCGGACCTGGTCGCCGGCTCGATCCGCTTCTCCGCCGTCGAATAGCCGCCGCTTCGTCCGTGCGCGAGCCGCATCACCGTTTCAGGATTGCCGCTGCTCCGCCGGCGGAGAGCCGTTCGAAGGACGTGACGTCGGGGTGTCGCCGCACCGCTTCATCGACACTACACTTGCCGAAGAAATTGATCTCCAACCGGTATTCGGTGCCACTACCAGCCGTAGTTTTCGCTGGTGAAGGTGCTTGGCCCAGATGGAGTGGCAGGGTTTCGGAGGGTTACCCCGTCGCGCTGCCACCCCACCTCAGGGAGGGCTCACCGACGTGATCGGTGTGCTACCTCTTCTGACGCATCGGATCCGTCGCTGGTTGCGTACCCGGGACCGCTCAGAGAATGGTCCAGGTGTCGCCGCTGTTGAGCAGGGCGCCGAGCTCCTCTTCCGGGGTGCCCTTCGCCTTGGCCTTCGCGGTGGTGAGCTGGTCGCGGACGAGGTCGTCGTAGGCGGGCCGGTCGACGGAGCGGAACACCCCGATCGGCGTGTTGCGCAGGTCGAGGCCCGGCAGCCGGGACAGCGCGAACGCGTACGCCGGCTCGGCGACGGACTGGTCGTGCACGACGATCTCCCCGGCCGGCACCGACGCGGTCGGCACGACGGACAGCCCGAACCCGCCGGGTGGGTGGGTCACCGCCCATTCGCCGTCCTTGCCGAACGTGATCGGCTGCCCATGCTCCAGGCGGATGGTGTAGTCGTCGCGGGTCGACGGGTCCTTCAACACCTCGAACGCGTTGTCGTTGAAGATGTTGCAGTTCTGGTAGATCTCCACGAACGCGGACCCGCGGTGTTCGGCCGCCGCGCGGAGCACCGACTGCAGGTGTTTGCGGTCGGAGTCGACGGTCCGGGCGACGAAACTCGCCTCCGCGCCCAGGGCCAGGGAGATCGGGTTGAACGGCGAGTCCGCGGACCCCGCCGGCGTCGACTTGGTGATCTTGCCGATCTCCGACGTCGGTGAGTACTGACCCTTCGTCAGGCCGTAGATCTTGTTGTTGAACAGCAGGATCTTGAGGTTGACGTTGCGGCGCAGCGCGTGGATGAGGTGGTTCCCGCCGATGGACAGGGCGTCACCGTCGCCGGTGACGACCCACACGGACAGGTCGGGCCGGGACACGGACAGGCCGCTGGCGATGGCGGGGGCACGGCCGTGGATGGAGTGCATGCCGTAGGTGTTCATGTAGTACGGGAAGCGCGACGAGCAGCCGATGCCGGAGACGAACACGATCCGTTCGCGGGGGATGTTGAGTTCGGGCATGAACGACTGGACCGCGGCGAGGATGGCGTAGTCGCCGCAGCCGGGGCACCAGCGCACTTCCTGGTCGGACTTGAAGTCCTTCATCGTCAGGTTGAGCGCTTCAGGCATTCTTGACCACTTCCTCCAGCACCGACTCCAGTTCCGCGGCGGTGAACGGCAGGCCGCGGACCTGGTTGTAGGCGATCGCGTCGATCAGGAACTTCGAGCGGATGACCCCGGCGAGCTGGCCGAGGTTCATCTCCGGGATGACGACCTTGTCATACGCCGCGAGGACGGCGCCGAGATTCTTCGGCATCGGTGACAGGTGCCGAAGGTGCGCCTGGGCGATGGGCAGGCCGCGTTGGCGCAGGGCGCGGGCGGCGGCGCCGATCGGTCCGTACGTGGACCCCCAGCCCAGCACCAGGACCCGGGCGCTGCCGTCGGGGTCTTCGACCTCGACGTCGGGGACGTCGATGCCGTCGATGCGGGCGGCGCGGGTGCGGACCATGAAGTCGTGGTTGGCCGGGTCGTAGGAGATGTCACCGGTCTTGTCGGCCTTCTCCAGACCACCGATGCGGTGTTCGAGGCCGGGGGTGCCGGGGACGGCCCACGGCCGGGCGAGGGTGACCGGGTCCCGCAGGTACGGCAGGAACGTCGTACCGTCCTCACCGTTCGGTTCGGTCGCGAACTCCGTCCGCAGGTCCGGCAGCTCGGACACTTCCGGGAGCCGCCAGGGTTCGGAGCCGTTGGCGATGTAGCCGTCCGACAGCAGGATGACCGGGGTGCGGTACGTCAGGGCGATGCGGGCGGCTTCGATCGCGGCGTTGAAGCAGTCGGCAGGGGAGCGGGGTGCGATGACCGCGACCGGCGCTTCGCCGTGCCGGCCGTACAACGCCATGTTCAGGTCGGCCTGTTCGGTCTTGGTCGGCAGACCTGTGGACGGCCCCGCGCGCTGCACGTCGATGATCAGTAGCGGCAACTCCAGGGCCACTGCCAGGGAGATCGTCTCACCCTTCAACGCGACACCGGGCCCGGAGGTGGTGGTGACACCGAGGGCACCGCCGTAGGACGCGCCGAGGGCGACGCCGATCGCGGCGATCTCATCCTCGGCCTGCACCGTCGTCACACCGAACTTCTTGTGCTTGGACAGTTCGTGCAGGATGTCCGACGCGGGGGTGATCGGGTACGCACCGAGGAACACCGGCAGTTCCGCGCGGACACCAGCGGCGACGACACCCAGAGCCAGGGCCGCGTTGCCGGTGATGTTGCGGTAATTGCCCGCGGCCATGCGAGCCGGCTTCACCTCGTAGCGGACGGCGAAGTTCTCGGTGGTCTCGCCGAAGTTCCAGCCGGCCTTGAACGCGGCGATGTTGGCGGCGACGAGTTCGGGGCGGGCGGCGAACTTGCGTTCCAGGAACCGCAGCGTCGATTCGTGCGGCCGGGAGTACATCCAGGACAGCAGGCCGAGCGCGAACATGTTCTTGGCGCGTTCGGCGTCCTTCTTCGACACGCCGTGCGACTCGAGGGCCTTCACCGTCATCGAGGTCAGGCCGACGGGTGCGACGGCCCACCCGTCGAGGGAGCCGTCCTCCAGGGGGTTGGCCGCGTAGCCGACCTTCGCCAGGTTGCGTTTGGTGAACTCGTCGGTGTTGACGATGATCGAGGCGCCCTTGGGCAGGTCGGCGAGGTTCGCCTTCAATGCGGCAGGGTTCATCGCCACCAGGACGTTCGGCGCGTCACCGGGGGTGAGGATGTCGAAGTCGGCGAAATGGACCTGGAAACTCGACACGCCGGGCAGGGTGCCGGCAGGCGCGCGGATCTCCGCGGGGAAGTTGGGCAAGGTCGAGATGTCATTGCCGAGCTGCGCGGTTTCCGAGGTGAACCGGTCACCGGTGAGCTGCATGCCGTCGCCGGAGTCGCCAGCGAACCTGATGACCACTCGATCCAGCTGGCGGACCTGCTTGGTCACGTGAGCTGACCTCCTGATAAAAGCCGGCGGAACGGCGGATGCGGTGGTGCGACCACGTCGTCGAGCCGGCCCGATCCTTCTTGACATTCCGAGGGTACGTCCAGAGGGTACGTCGAAGGTTCGCGCCTACCGCCGCCGCCGGTGCCGGTGTGGGTCGGATCCCGGATTTGTGCGGCTGATGTGAAACCACACAATTCCCACTAACCTGCTTTTACTCCTCAGGTTCGCGGAACCCTGACCCGGCGACGGGGCCGCTGGGCAGCCTCGGCAGGGTCAGTGAGCGGGGGATCGGCGAGCGCTGGGGCAGCGCCGGTAGATCTTCGTCACTTCTGCGCGGCGCCGGCACGGTCACCGGCTCCTCCACCGCCGCCGCCTCCGCGTCCGGCGCTTCGGCCTCGTCGCGCAGGCGGCGGCGCAGCGAGAGCACCACCAGGAAGCCGACCAGGGCGACCAGGCCGATGATCCCGCCCACGAACGGCAGGCTGGACAGCCGCTCGCTGGTCAGCAGGCCGCCCGAGGCCGGCTGTTGCGGGTCGGCGGTCCCGGCGACCACCGCGACGGGTGACGGCGGGGCCGCGGTGGGCATCGCGGACTCCCCGACGGGCGGCGGCCCGAGGATGGTGTAGTCGGTGCGGGTCTCGATCGCCGCCAGGCCGGCGGGCGTGAGGTAGCCGTGCACCGCGCCGGTCAGCGGCAGGTCCGCGTGCGCGGCCGCGCTGACGCTCAGCCCGAAGCTCGCCACGACGTCCTTGCCGGCGGCGATGTCGCCGACCTCGCAGCGGTCCCGCTCGGCGGAGAGCTTCTTCTTGACCTTGCAGACGGCCGGGAAGGAGACCACGTCGACGCCGGGTGGGGTGACCACCTCGATCGCGCCGCCGGCCTTCGCGCTGCCGGTGTTGCGCAGTTTGACCGCGAGGGCGGTCTGCTCGACGGCGGGGGTGGGCTGGGCCGGCAGCGACGGCCGGTCGGTGGTCAGCTCGATGCCCGGCACCGGCGGCGGCGTGAACGTGAGGGCGAACGTGCGCAAGCGCATCAGGGAGTTGTCCGGCAGCGCGGAGACGGTGACGGAGCCGGTGCCGGTCACCTTCCACGCGTCCGGCCCGACGGTGACGGTGACGACCAGGTAGCCGAGCCCGCCGGGCGGCAGCATGCAGGTGAACTTCGGCGGGCCGTCGGGGGTGCAGCCGTCGGTGCCGTAGGCGTCGGCCACGGTCACGTTCTGGTCGCCGCCGGGGAACGTGTAGGAGCCGGTGACCTTCTCCCGGACCTCGCCGCTGTTCTGCACCGAGATGACCAGCTTGGCCTTGCCGTCGCCCTGCCAGTAGGCGCCGCCGAGTTCGACGTTGCTGGCGCCCAGGGTGAGCTTGCGGACCTTCGGCGCCTGCGTCGCCGGCGGCTCGGTGGTGGCCGGCGGTGGCGGCTGGGTCGTCGGGGCCTCGGTCGTCGGGGCTGGCGGCTCCGTGGTCTCCGGCGGTGGCGGCGGCTCCGTGGTCTCCGTCGGCTCCGACGGTTCGGCGTGCGCTGCGGGGGATAGCGTGAACGCCAGCGAGCAGGCCGTGGCCAGCGCGACGAAGGCAGCAAGAAGCCGGGCGCGGCGGCGCGCGGGTGCTTCCATGGGGGTCCTCGTATCTCGGCGGCGGTCTGCTGGCTGGTGGGGTGCTTGCTTGCCGGAAGGCAAGGAAGCTCATTATCTAGACAAGTCCAGGATTTCGGCATGTCGGAGAACGTGTTTATGCGAGTACGGTGCGTGCTGTGAGTGGATATCTGGGTGGTTATGCGACGCTCGGCCTACTCCTTCTGGTCGGAGCGGGCGTTTTCGTCGCTGCCTTTACGGCCGCTCGGCTGCTGGGACCGCGCCGATCGGCCGACAGTGGGGCCACGGCGGCCAAGTTCGACACCTACGAATGTGGGCTTGACCCGGTGGGTGGCGACTGGGCGCAGGCGCAGATCCGCTACTACGTGTACGCGTTCCTGTACGCGCTGTTCGCGGTCGAGAGCGTGTTTCTCTTCCCCTGGGCGGTGATCTTCGACCGGCCCGAGTTCGGCGCGGCCGCCGTCGTCGAGATGGCGATCTTCGTCGCGGTCCTCGGGCTCGGAATCCTGTACGCGTGGCGCAAGCGCATCCTGCGCTGGACCTGACCTGACCTGACCTGACCGGCCGCCGGCGCTCGGGCCGGCCCGAGCCGGCCCGAGCCGCTGAGGCTGAGCCCCAGGCGTCAGGCCAGCCCGCGCCGGGAGACGGCCGGCTGGCGGTCGCCGCGGATCGCCGCGACCGTGTCCAGGACCCGGCGGGTCGCCCGCACCTGGTGCGCCCGGAACACCCGCGCGCCCAGCCACGCCGACACGGCCGTCGCCGCGAGGGTGCCCTCCAGGCGCTCGCCGACCGGCAGGTCGAGGGTCTCGCCGATGAAGTCCTTGTTCGACAGCGCCACCAGCACCGGCCAGCCGGTCGCCGTCATCTCGCCGAGCCGGTTGGTGATGGCCAGGGAGTGCCGGGTGTTCTTGCCGAAGTCGTGCGCCGGGTCGATGAGGATGCCGTCCCGGCGCACCCCGAGCGACACCGCCCGCTCGGCAAGGTCCGTCACGGTGCGTACGACATCCTCCACCGGATCCGTGAAGGCGGCCCGGTGCGGCCGGGTTCTCGGGGTGAGCCCACCCGCGTGGGAGCAGACCAGTCCGGCGCCCGTCTCCGCGGCGACGACGGCCAGTTGCGGGTCGGCGCCCGCCCAGGTGTCGTTGATCAGGTCCGCGCCGGCCGCGATGATCTCCCGGGCCACCTCGGCCCGCCACGTGTCGATGGAGATGACCACGTCGGGGAAGCGCTCCCGGACCTTGACGACCGTCGGCAGCGTCCGGCGCAGCTCCTCCGCGGCGTCCACGGTGCTGCCCGGGCCGGCCTTCACCCCGCCGATGTCGATGATGTCCGCGCCCTCGCCGACCGCCGCCTCGACCGCCCGCAGCGCGGCGTCCTCCGCGAACGTCGCGCCCCGGTCGAAGAACGAGTCGGGGGTCCGGTTCACGATCGCCATCACCGCGTAGTCACCGTCGGTGAACTGCCGGCCGCCCAGCCGAAACATCATGGATCCTCCGTCTTTCCTTCAGATGGGTGTGCCGGGGTCGCCCGCGCCCAGTCAGCGTGCCACGATTCCCCCTATGGCTGAGTTCCTCCTGGTGTTGATCGCCGCCGTGGTCGTCGGGGCCATCGGGTTCGGCGTGTCCTTGTTGATCACCGGCGATGACCCGGGGATCGAAGGTCACGAGCCCGACGGGCGCGCGGTGCCGCTGCCCTCGTCCCGGCCGCTGGTCGAGGGCGACGTCGGGCACGTGCGCTTCGACACCACCCTCCGGGGTTACCGGATGGCGCAGGTCGACGCGGCGCTGCGACGTGCCGGCTACGACATCGGGTACAAGGAGGAGCTGATCCAGGTCCTCGAGGCCGAGGTCAAGGCCCTGCGCGACGGGCGCACCGAGGACGCCGACGCGCTGCGCGACGCCCGCGAGGCCGCGATCACCGGCGCCGGCGGCTCGAACGTCACCCTGGAGAAGGCGCCCCCGGCCGCCCCCGCGGCCGACGCCGACGCCGACGTCATCTCCGACACCGATGCCGCCGGGACCTCCGAGGACGGCACCGCCAACAGCTGGGGACTGCCCAGCGACGAGACGTGGGGCAGCCCTTCCCCGGTGGTGAAGTGACCGATCCGTCGTTCGACGACGCGGTCGCCCAGCCGGGCACCGGCGAGGTGACCGCGACGGTGATCGTCCGGGCGCCCGCCGAGCAGGTCTTCGCCGCGCTCATCGACTGGCCGCGGCAGAGCGACTGGATCCCGTTCACCAAGGTCCGGGTGCTGTCCGGCGACGGCGGCGAGGGCAGCTCCATCGAGGCGGTCACCCGGGTCGGGCCGGCCGCGCTACGCGACCTCATGCGCGTGGTCAAGGTCGACCCGCCGTTCGAGGTCCGGGTCGTGCACCACGGCAAGGTGCTGCGCGGCCCCGGAGTGCTGCGCTGCACGCCGCTGGGCGCCGCCCGGACCCAGGTGGTGTGGCACGAATGGTTCCACCTGCCGGCCGGGGTCGCCGGGAAGGCCGCCTGGCCGGTGCTCTGGCCCGGCTCCAAGGTCAGCCTCACCGGCGCCCTGCGGCGCTTCGCCCGGCTCGTCGAGGCCGGGAAACTGTCGTAGGGCTGCAGTACATTCCGTGGCGTGGTTGATGTGGTCATCGGTGACGACGGGCTCGCCAGATGCGCGTGGGGCGGCTCCACGCCGGACTATGCGGTCTATCACGACACGGAGTGGGGACGACCCGTCCGCGACGACGACGGGCTCTATGAGCGGCTCACCCTCGAGGCGTTCCAGTCCGGCCTGTCCTGGATCACGATCCTGCGCAAGCGGCCCGCGTTCCGCGCCGCGTTCGCCGGCTTCGACATCGCCAAGGTCGCCGAGTTCGGTGCGGCCGACGTCGAGCGGCTGATGGCCGACGCCGGCATCGTGCGCAACCGGGCGAAGATCGAGGCCGCGATCGCCAACGCTCGCGCCGCCGCCGAGGTCCCCGAGGGGATCGCGGCGCTGCTGTGGTCGTTCGCGCCGGCGCCGCGGGCGGCCCGCCCGGCCGGTTTCGCCGAGGTTCCGGCGGTCACCGAGGAGTCCAAAGCCCTGGCCAAGGCGCTGAAGAAGCGGGGGTTCCGGTTCGTCGGCCCGACCACCGCCTATGCGCTCATGCAGGCCACCGGCATGGTGGATGATCACCTCGCCTCTTGTTTTGTGCAGCTCGACCGGCCATGATCCGGACGGACGATCACCCGGGGTGCGACGGGAGTGTGGACGGATGACCGCCGAGTTCGCCGCCGACTACGGAGGTCCCCTCGACCTGGTCGACTACGACCAGGGCTGGCCGGCGAAGTTCGCCTACTACCGCGACGAGCTGGCCGACGCGCTCGGCCCGGTGGCGTTGCGCATCGAGCACATCGGCTCCACGGCCGTGCCCGGCCTCGCCGCGAAGAACGTCATCGACATCCTCGTCGTCGTCGCCGACGAGCACGACCGGGAGGGCTACCGGGCCGCGATCGAGTCGACCGGGATGGCCCTGGCGCACCGCGACCAGGCCGCGTCCTGGTCGTTCTACCGGCCCGCCGCGCCGCCGCGCACCCGGCACGTCCACGTCACCTCCCGCGGCTCCTCCCACGAGCGGGTCCAGCTGCTCTTCGTGGACTTCCTGCGCAACCACGACCTCGCCGCCGACGCGTACGCACAGGTGAAGCGGCGCCTCGCGATCCGGTTCGCGGACGATCGGGAGCGTTACACGCGGGCGAAGACCGAGTTCATCTTCGACATGCTGGACCGCGCCGAGCAGTGGGCCGACCAGACCGGATGGACCGTCGAGCAGCGCTGAGACCACCGGATGATCCAATGGGGTCATGGCGAAGTGGGCGGTGGTCGTTGCCGAGGAGCGGTATTCGCAGGAGCGTCTCTACGCGTCACAGTTCGTGCCGGATGCCGAGCTGCCCGCCGGTGACGAGGCGCTGCTGGTCGCGGCGCTCGACCCGCCCGTCGTCTTCGGCATCGCCCGGGCCGACGCGGAGGGGCGCCTGCGGTACACCGTCAACCTGATCGACGCGCCGCTGCCGTTCGGCGCCACCCTGGAGCCGGGGCCGCACCCGGTCGACGAGGCGGCGTTCACCGCGGTCACGAGCGCGGCCCGGACCGCCCGGGCCGGCAAGCGGACCTGGCTGGTGAGCGTCGACCTGCCGATCGAGGCGGCGTCGCCGGGCGAGGCGGTCCGCGAGTTCTGGGCCTACGTCCGCGACCTCGGCCCGGCCGAGCTGCCCGCGTACGTCTGGCCGGTCGGCGACGAGCTCGCCATGCAGGCGTTCGTGCTCGGCGCCGAGGCCAACCAGGACCCCGAAGAGGAATGATCCCTACAGCAGCCCCGGGAACGTCCGGTCGTAGCCGAGGACCTGCTGCGGGTCGGCGTCCAGGACGTCCCTGAGCAGGGTCGCGTAGACGGACCGGAAGTCGGTGGTGAACTTCAGGTCGCCGTTGTCGAGGTCGGACAGGCTCGGCTGCTCGCCGTACAGGCCGCCCCTGACCGGGCTGCCGAGCAGGAACATGTTCGACGCCGTGCCGTGGTCGGTGCCGTCGGAGCCGTTCGCGGCGACCCGCCGGCCGAACTCGGAGTAGACGGCCACGACGACCCGGCGGCCCGCCTCGGTCTTCGCCATCCGTTCCGCGAACCCGGTCAGCGCCTCGTCGAGCCGCTTGAGCAGGCTCTCCTGCGAGTCGCGCTCCTCGGCGTGCAGGTCGAACCCGCCGAGCGACACGGAGAACACCCGGGTCGCGACGTTCGCCTCCACGCAGCGGGCGACCAGGTCCAGCTGTGCCTTCAGGTCCGAACGGCCGCCGGTGCCGGTCCCGCCGGCCTGCTCGTCCGGCTCGTCGCCGGTGTCGCTGTCCACGCTGTGGATCAGCGTGTCGACGCTGATCAGGTCAGCGAACGCGCGGGCGGCCCGCGCCTGCAGCGCCGGCTCACCGGCGGAGGTCGCGCCGAACTTCTCCAGCGTCGCGGTCTGCACCCCGTTGGGCAGGGCCAGACCCGTCACCGGCACCGCCGCGCCGGCGCTCGTGGCCCCGGCCAGCAGCGGCGGCAGGACCGGCTCGAAGGAGACCGCATGCCTGGGGTCGCCGCCGAACGTGTCCAGCCAGCGGCCCAGCCAGCCCGTGTTGCCGGGGCGGTCCGGCTGCGCGGTCTGCCAGATGTCCATCGACCGGAAATGGCTGTGGTCCGGTTTCGGGTAGCCGACGCCGCGGATGACGGCGAGCTTCTTCGCGTCGAACATGCGCTTGAAGCCGGCCAGCCCGGGGTTCAGCCCGACCGTGTCGTTGAGCTTGATGACCTCTTCGGCGCTGTACGCGAGCTCGTTGCGCGCCTCCCGGTAGCCCTTCTCCGCGAACGGGATGACGTTGGCGAGGCCGTCGTTGCCGCCGTACAGGGTCACCAGGACCAGCGTCTTCGCGTCCCCGGGCCGGTCGTCCCAGGTCGCGGTGTCGAAGACGTCGCGCAGCGTCCACGCGCTGCCCGCGGCCAGGGCGGCACCGCCGACGACGCCGCTGGTGATCAGGAACTTCCGCCGGGTCACGGTGTTCATGTGCGCCTCCTACTGGATCGCGTACTCGGGGCTGGCCAGACCCAGGGCAAGCAGCTTGCGGGGGTCGCCGGCGGCCGGGGTGAGCGCCGCGCGGGTCCGGTCGGTGAACGCGTCGACGACGAGCAGCCGGGCGAGCGCGTCGACCCGCTGCCCCTGCGACGCGGCGCCGAGGCGGTCCAGGAACGGCTGCGGCGCCTTGCCGGCCAGCAGCTGCGCCAGCTTCAGCCGGGCCTGCGTCGCCGACGTCGTCAGCCACGCGGCGCCCGCGGGCCAGCCGCCGACGCTCGGCGGTCGCAGCGGCACCTGACCGAGCTGGTTGAGCCCGCTCTGCAGCTGCTTGCGCTGGTTCTCCGGCAGCTCCCCGGGGCGCAGCCCGAGCTGCCGCAACGCACCGGCGAGCCACTCCACCGGCTGTTTCACCAGCTCCGCGTGGCCGCCGGCGAGCAGCAGCACCCGCAGCACCGCGGCCGTCGTCGGCTGCCGTTTCGCCTCGTCCAGGGTCGCCGATGGGATCGGGGCGTCGCTGCAGTACCGCAGCCACAACCGGCGCACGACGAACTCCGCGCTCGCCGGCTGGTCCAGCAGCAGCGCCGCGAACCCGTCGGCGTCGAAGTCGCCGGTGCGGCCCAGGATGGTCTTGGGTTTCGCGTCGTGCCGCTTCGGGTTGAGGCTCGCCGTGCCGGTCTTCGTGTCGACGACCCAGCCGGTCAGCGCCCTGGCGCCCTCGCGGACGTCCTGCTCCGTGTAGTGCCCGACGCCGAGGGTGAACAGCTCCATCAGCTCGCGGGCCAGGTTCTCGTTGGGCGCCTTGACGGTGTTGCGCTGCCCGTCCAGCCAGATGATCAACGCCGGGTCGCGGAGCATCGCCCGCACCATCGTGCCGAAGTCGCCGAGCCCGGTGCGGGCGAGGGTCTGCTGGTGTCCGAGCATCAGCGGACCGGACTTCACCTTGTCGGCCGAGGTCGCCCAGTGCCCGTGCCAGAAGAACGTCAGCTTCTCGTGCAGCTGGTGCTCGGCCTGGACCATCCGGTCCAGCCACCAGTAGCCCACGGTGCGGATCTGCGCGGCCCGGTCGGTCTTGTCGTTGAGCACGACCGGCAACTTGGGCACGGGGGTACGAGCGGCGCCCGCGTCCTCGGTGGCCGGGTCCAGCAGGGCGTCGAGGGTCGCTTCGAGGCCGGCCCGCTCCGCCGCGTCGACCTCCTCGACGGTCGGTCCGAAGGTCGCGCGGCGCAGCAGGTGTGCGAGGGCTTTCCGATCGGCCATGCGGCCACAGTAGGACCGGCGTGTTCGAGCCAGGTAAAGCCGCGATCAGGCCCCGTTGAAAACCGGCTTCTGTTTCTGCACGAAGGCGGCCGTCGCCTCCTGGTGGTCCGTGGTCCGGCCGCAGATGCTCTGCGCGTCGGCCTCGACCTCCAGGGTCTCGCTCAGTCCGGCCGATCCGCCGGTCGCGAGCTGGCGCTTGATCTGCGCGTACGCCACGGTGGGGCCGGCGGCCAGCCGCGTCGCGAGCGCCAGCGCGGTGGGCAGCACCTGCTCGTCGTCCTCGACCAGCCTGGACAGCATGCCCAGCCGGTCCGCGGTGGCCGCGTCGACGGGCTCGGCCAACATGAGCAGCTCCGTCGCCTTCGCGTGGCCGATCAGCCGCGGCAGCGTCCACGACACGCCGGTGTCACCGGCGAGCCCCACGTTGGCGAACGCCATCAGGAACTTCGTCCCGGGCCCGCCGATCCGGAAGTCCGCCAGCAGCGCCAGGGACGCGCCGGCACCCGCCGCCATGCCCCGCACCGCGGCGATCACCGGCTTCGGCATGCCCACGATCAGCTCCGCGACCGGGTTGTAGTGCTCCCGGACCGTTGACAGCGGCGCCGGGTCATCCGCCGCCAGCAACGTGACGTGTTCGCGGAGGTCCTGGCCCACGCAGAACGCCCGGCCCGCCCCCGCCAGCACGACCGCCCTGACCTTGGCGTCGTCCGCCAGCTCGCGCAGCGTTTCGCGCAGGGCGACCTTCGTCGCGGTGTCCAGTGCGTTGAGGGCGTCGGGACGGTTCAGGGTCACCACGGCGACCGCGTCGTTGCGCTCGACCTGCAGACTCATGCTTCACCCTTTCTCGGTGCTGGTCAGCTGTGCAGACACTGGTCAACGTATCGGTCCGCGGCCGGGCGCAGCCGACCGGCGTGCCGGTCGAAGAACGCCGCCGCTGCCGTGCCCGGCCAGCGCTGCGGCAGCAGCTCCGGCGGCAGCTGCGGATCCCGGAACAGGAACGCCCGCCAGGCGTGCACGAGCGTGAATCTGGCCGCGTACGCCTGCTCGTCGTCGGTGCCCGGGCCGACGGCGGACACGAGCGGGGTGAGTCTGGCGACGAACTGCTCATACGCGGCGCCGATCTCGTCCAGGTCCCAGGCCCGCGACACGAGCGACCCGCCGCCGGCGACGTGGGCGGCGCTGAACCGGTCGAACCGGACCCCGGCCTCGGTCAGCAGTGCGTCGACGCCCTCGCCGGGGCGCGGGGCGATCCAGGTGGAGGCGTCGATCGCGCCGTAGCCGAGAAATCCGAGGTTGGCGACGAGCCGTGCCCGCGCGCCTCGGTGCTGCGGCGGGTCCAACGTGATGAGATCAAACCGGCCGCTCCAGGTGGTGTCGCCCTTCGGCGTGCGGTAGATGCGGGCACCCGCCGCATCGAGCCGCCGTGCCGCCTTCGGGGTGATGCCGTAGCCCGGGCCGGTCGGCAACCGTAAAGGGTGCAGCCAGCCCTGCCGCACCATCCGCGACACCGCTGTCCGGACGGCGGGCGCGGCGATGCCGAGGGGCGCCAGCAGGCGCACGAGGGCCGCTACGGCGGCCCGTCCACCGCGGGGACGGAGATGGTCGCCATAGAGATCAAAGAGGGCGGACCGGGCCTGCATGGCCGCTTATTGTGACAGTTGACCGGCATTCACCGCCAGGAGTTGTCACATGGTTCGCGTCCCAGTTTGGGTCTTGGGGCCATCATCAGGGAAAATCATCTGTTGGTGCGTTCATCACGAGTCGGAAGGCCGGGAGGCAGGTCCCGGTCGACGCTGGTGAGAAGGCGTGCGGGCATGCGGGGACGGCTGTGCCACCTGGTGTCTGGGACATCAGGGAGCGAAGGGAGACAACATGGCGGCCATGAAGCCGCGGACAGGCGACGGTCCGCTGGAGGTCACCAAGGAGGGCCGGGGCATCGTCATGCGGGTCCCGCTGGAAGGTGGTGGGCGGCTCGTCGTCGAGATGACCAAGGATGAGGCCAACGAGCTCAGCGAGGCGCTGAAGACCGCCACTGGCTGACGCTTTTCGTTCATCCGGCACGACCCCGCGTAACCGAGTGGCCCCGAGGCGGTCGCTCCCCGAAGTGTGCGCGGAAACTTCTCATGGGAGGCACGCTCTTGCTGGACATACGGTTCGCTACGGCCCGCAACGCCTCCGGCGCGGTCGCCGTCGTCGTGCCGGCCGGCAGTGCCAACGCAGACGCCACAGCTGACGATCTCTCGCCGGCGGAGCTCGAGGCGGCACGGTTCGCCGCCGTGCGGCTGTCGCTGACGAGACTGAAGCTCGGACCGGCCGACCTGGACGACGTGACGGCGTTCCTCGCCGACGTCGAGCACTCCGGGTCGGCCGGCACCATGCACAAGCTGCCGCGGCCCGGACGCCGGCCCGACAAGCTGCTCTTCGTCGGCGTCGGGCCCGGCGACGAGGCCGGCTGGCGCGTCGCGGGCGCCAAGCTCGCGAAGTCCGCCGGCAAGGAGCCCACCCTCACGATCCTGCTGCCCGACGACGTCACCCCGGCGGCGGTGCGCGGGCTGGGGGAGGGGCTGTGGCTCGCGTCGTACCGGTTCCGCCTCGGCGCCGACGAACCACCGGAGCTGCGCCGGGTCGTGCTGGCCTCCTCCGCCGGTGCCGTCGCCTCCGCCGCCGACCTGGCCGGCGGGCTCGCCCTGGCCAAGGTCGTCGCCGAGTCGACGATCCTGGCCCGGGACCTCACGAACATGCCCAGCGACGAGAAGACCCCGGCCTGGTTCGCGAAGCGGGTCGAGAAGGCCGCCGCCGGGATCCCTGGCGTCACCACGACCGTCCGCGACCCGAAGAACCTCGCTGAGCAGGGGTTCAACGCGATCCTCGCCGTCGGCGGCGGCTCCACCCGCGGCCCCCGCCTCGTCGAGCTGTCCTGGCGTCCCCGCGGCGCCCGGCGGCACGTGGTGCTGGTCGGCAAGGGCATCACCTTCGACACCGGCGGCGTCTGCATCAAGCCGCTGTCCGGCATGAAACTCATGCGCAAGGACATGGCCGGCGCCGCCGCCGTCATCGGCGCGACCCTCGCCGCGGCCGCGCTGCGCCTGCCGCTGCGCATCACCGCGCTGGCCCCGCTCGCGGAGAACGCGCTCGGCGCCGACTCGTTCCGCCCCGGCGACGTGATCCGCCACTACGGCGGCACCACCAGCGAGATCCACAACACCGACGCCGAGGGCCGCCTGGTCCTCGGCGACGCCATGGCCTACGCGGTGCGGCGGCTGCGCCCCGACGCGATCATCGACCTGGCGACCCTCACCGGTGCGCAGGGCGTCGCGCTCGGCAAGCGGACCGCGGCGCTCTACAGCCACAGCGACGCCCTCGCCACGTCGCTCGCCGAGGCGGCCGCGGTCGCCGGCGAGTCCATGTGGCGCATGCCGCTGCACGACGACTACGTCGAGGCCCTCGACAGCGACGTCGCCGACATCGTCAACTCCACCGACGTCGGCGCGGGCTCGCTGATGGCGGCGCTTTACCTGCGCGAGTTCACCGGCGGGCTGCGCGAGCAGTGGGCGCACCTGGACATGTCGTCGTCCGCGTGGGCCGACTCCGCCGACGGTGAACTGACCAAGGGCGCCACCGGCTGGGGCGTCCGCACTCTGACCCGCTGGCTCGAAGCCACCGCCTGACCGCCGTGTTGCCCGTGTCGGCGCTCTGTCTCACAGACACTAGCACAACCGAAAAAATATTTTGTCGGTCATCCACGCATCGTAGCGTGCACCACACAAGTCGTGTTCGCAGGTCGCGCTGGTCGTACCGCAGCCGCTTTTTGGCCTTTCAGCGTCCGGCAGGCTTGAGGCCGAGGGGCTTGCCGACGAGACTCTCCCGCCGGACCGCGAGCCGGTCGGCAACAGTGATCAGGGCGGCCGCGGCCGGCGCGGCGGCGTCCGACAGCACGAGCGGGACACCGGCGTCGCCACCCTCGCGCAGGCGGGTGTCGAGGGGGATCTGGCCCAGCAGCGGCACCGGCGCGCCGACGAGGCGGCTGAGCGACTCCGCGACCTGCGCGCCGCCGCCGCTGCCGAAGACCTCCATGCGCTGGCCGTCGGGCAGCTCCAGCCACGACATGTTCTCCACGACGCCGACGATGCGCTGGTGCGTCTGCAGCGCGATCGACCCGGCCCGCTCGGCCACCTCCGCGGCGGCGGCCTGCGGCGTCGTCACCACCAGGATCTCCGCCGACGGCAGCAACTGTGCCAGCGAGATCGCCACGTCGCCGGTGCCCGGCGGCAGGTCCAGCAGCAGCACGTCCAGGTCGCCCCAGTACACGTCGGCGAGGAACTGCTGCAGCGCCCGGTGCAGCATCGGCCCGCGCCACACCACGGCCGCGTTGCCCGGGGTGAACATCCCGATCGAGATGACCTTCACCCCGTGCGCCGACGGCGGCATGATCATCGACTCGACCTGCGTGGGCCGGCCGTCGGCGCCGAGCATGCGGGGCACCGAGTGGCCGTAGATGTCCGCGTCGACGACACCGACCTTGAGGCCCTTCGCCGCGAGCGCCGCGGCCAGGTTGACCGTCACGCTGGACTTGCCGACGCCGCCCTTGCCGCTGGCCACCGCGTAGACCCGGGTCCGCGAGCCCGGCTGGGCGAACGGGATGACCGGCTCCTGCGTGTCGCCGCGCAGGCTGCTCTGCAGCTCCTTGCGCTGCTCGGCGGTCATCACCCCGAAGTCGACCTCGACCCCGGTGACCCCCTCGACCGCGCCGACCGCCGCGGTGATGTCGCTGCGCAGCTTGTCCTTCAGCGGGCAACCGACGACCGTGAGCAGCAGGCCGATCACGGCGACGCCGTCGGGGCGCAGGACGACGTCGCGGACCATGCCCAGGTCGGTGATCGGGCGACGGATCTCGGGGTCGTCGACGGTCGACAGGGCGGCGGCGATCGCGGCTTCGACGGTGGTTGCCGGGGCTGACATGTCCGCTATGGTACGTCGGTATTCCCGCCTGTTCAGGAGGCCTGCCGCGGGCGGTAACACATCACACGAACGATGACGGGCTTGTCCCACGTCCTCGGCGATGGGACCATCGTTTGGTAACGCCGCGCGCCTCGCCCCTTGAGGCACGCGGCTTTTTTGTCGTACCCCTGTTCGAAAATCGGGGCATGACCGAACTCGGCACCACCACTGCCACCGTCCTGCGGGCGACCGGCCCGTTCAACTTCGCCTGCTCGCTGCGGGCCATGGAGTCCTTCGCCCCGTGCAGCGGCGACCAGCTCGTCGTCGACGGCCGGGTCCGCCGCGCGTTCCTGCACCCCACCGACCCGACCCGGGCCGTCGTCGCCGAAGTCGTCGGCCGCGACGACGGGGTCGCGGTCACCGTCTTCAGCGACGACGTGCTCACCCCGGCGCAGACCGCGGCGGTGGGCGACCGGGTCAGCGACTGGCTCAGCCTCCGCGACGACCGCGACACGTTCCTGGGGCTGGCCCGAGCCGACCCCGCGATGGCCCCGATCCTGGCCGTCGCCGAAGGCCTGCACCAGGTCCGCTTCGCCTCCCTCGCCGAGGGCGCCGTCTTCTACACGCTCGTGCATCACTCCAAGCACTGGTTCGCCACAGCGCGCAAGCGCCGGCTCCTCGCCGACCACGGCCCGCACGGCGTCGTCGACGGGGTCGCCTATGCCGCGTTCCCGCCGATGTCCACGCTCGTCGCGCTCGGTGTCGCGGGCCTCAAGCCGTATGCGAGCAACATGCTGAGCGCCAGACGCCTGCATGCGGTCCTGACGGGCCTCAGCGCCCTCGACGAGCACTGGCTGCGCACCGGCCCGGCCGAGGAGGTCTATGCGGCACTGCTGTCGCTGCGCGGCGTCGGCCCGTTCACGGCGCACGCGCTGCTCCTGCGGGTCCTCGGCCGCCCGGACCGGGCGCCGCTGGAGCTGCAGCAGTATTTGAAGGCGGCCACGAGCATCTACGGCGCACCGCCGCCGTCCCCGGCTGAGCTGCGGGAGTGGTATCGGGAGACGGTCGGGTGGTGGGCGTATACGGCGCGGACCGGGTTGGACTGGATCGAGCGTGAGCAGCGGGCGTTCGCGCGGGCGACGGCGGCTGAGGTCCGGGCGGGCTGAGGTCGAGGGGCGGTTCCGCCCCGCGCCGGTTTCCGTCCGGCGCGGGGGGCGGCTCCTCTCCGTGATCCGGAAGACCCTGTGTACCCGGGGGTGCATGAGGTCTTCCGGATCACGGGAACGGACATGCGTCGCGCCCTGGAGCACGAACGAACTGCCACATCCGCGGTGGAGAGTCGTGTTCCGGCAGCTCGGCGCGGTGTGAAGCGCGAGGGGCGCAGACCTGTTCACGGGTTCCCGCGACCGTCACTCCCGGAGCGCCCTCGCCGATGCTGTTGCACACGCGGACCTCGGCCGACGGGCGGCCCGGGGCAGTGGTCTACGTGCGCACCTCGGCGGGCCGGGGCGCTGGCCTGCGTGCGCGGACCTCGGCCGACGGGCGGGCCGGGGCAGTGGTCTACGTGACGTCGTCCCAGGACGGGCGGGCGGCTGCGGCGGGCTTGGTCAGCGGGACGGGGGCGGGGTCCGGGGTGGGGGTGCTGTTGACCACCGCCTGGGCGTCGCGCTTCACGGTGTCGGCGACGCCCTTGACCTCGCCCATGATGTCCTGCAGGGGGCGGCGCAGTGCGGCCTCGTCGGCCTCGCTGAGCAGGTGCTTGCGGAGGAAGGCCTTCGGATGCAGGTCTTCGAGCTGGATGTCGGTGCCGAGCTCGCGGCTCAGGTCGCCGGTGGCGTTGCGGGCCATCTGGCGGACGTTGCGCAGCATGCGCATGCCGTCGCTGATCGCCTTCGGCAGCCGGTCGGGGCCGAAGATGAACAACCCGACCAGGATGATGACGATGAACTCCCAGCCACCGAGGTTTTCCAAGCCCATTTTACCGGCCCTCCCTGCTCTCGCCCGCCAGCCTACGCACCCTCGGGGCGGATCCGGGAGGGCCTGCCGGTCACTTCGCGTCGGCGACGAGGGTCACCGAGGCTTTTTCCTTGGTGGTGCCGCGCAGGTACTGGACCTCGACCACGGCGCCCGGAGCGTACTTGCGGATGAGCGCGGTCAGGTCCCAGAACTCCTCGACGGGCTTGCCGTTGACGGCCAGGATGACGTCGCCCGCGTGCAGGCCGGCGCCGGCGGCTGGGCCGTTGGCCTCGACGGACGCGAGGCGGGCGCCGCCGGCAGGGTTGCGGTAGCTGGGGTCTGGTGAGACGCCCATCACAGTGCGGCGGGCCTTGCCGGTGTTGATGACGTCCTGGGCGACGCGGCGGGCGTGGTTGATCGGGATGGCGAAGGCGAGACCGACGTTGCCGGCGGTCGCCTGGTCCTCGGACAGGGTGCCGATGACGGAGTTGATGCCGACGACCCGGCCGGCGCCGTCGAACAGCGGGCCGCCGGAGTTGCCCTGGTTGACCGCGGCGTCGGTCTGGATCGCCGAGTAGTAGCGGGCGGTGCCGCCCTCGCTGGTGCGGATGGGCCGGTCGAGGTAGCTGACCACGCCGAACGTGACGGTGCTGGTCAGGCCGAGCGGCGAACCGATCGCGACGACCGGGTCGCCGACCTGGAGCTGGTCGGAGTCGCCGAACTCGACTGGCTGGAGCTTGTCGTCGGGCAGGCCCGCGGTGTCGATCTTCAGCACGGCGATGTCGGACTCGTCGTCGCCGCCGACGACTGTGGCCGGGGCGACGGAGGCGTCGGAGAAGCGGACCGTGGCCGATCCGTTGCCGCCCTGCACGACGTGGTTGTTCGTGATGACGTAGCCGTCGGTGGAGACCACGAAGCCGGAGCCCAGCGACGTGCCGGCGCCGACCCGCATGCTGATCGTGACGACGCTCGGCAGGACCTTCTTGGCCAGGGCGGCGACGGTGTCCGGTGCGCGGCCGTTGAGTGGCGGGTCGCTGCCGAGCGGCGAGTTGCCCAGGATGCTGCCCCCGCCACCGGCGAAGACGTAGCCGAGGGTGCCGCCGAGCGCGCCGGCGAGCAGGGCGGTGATGATCGACACGATCAGCACCAGGCCGATGCCGACCCGGGTGCCCGGCCCGGGCGGTGGCGGTTTCTCCAGCTCCGGTGGCTCCTCGGCGGGGGTCTTGACCACGACGACCTGCGCGTCCGGGTCGCGCCACGGGTCGGCGAGGGCGTCGGACCACCAGCTGCTCGCGGCGGGCTGCGGGCGCGGCTGCGCGGGCGGCACCGGCCAGCCAGCGGGGCTGGTCGATGCGCCGTGGCCGGGCTGACGCCAGGCCGAACCGTCTGTCACGATCGGCTCCTCCGTCCGTTTCGCATCCAGCATTACACGGGCCGGCATCCCACACGTGAGGGCGAGGTCTCCTAGGCTTGCGGGGATCGACTTCTCCTGGAGGTGCGACATCCCCCCGTCCGTCAGAGCCGCACAACAGTTCGCCGACTTCGTCGACGGCTACGTGCTGGAGGATCCGGTGCTCACCGCCGCCCGTGAGCAGGCCGCCGAGCTGGGCATCTCCAGCGTCAGCCGGGGCGAGGGCGCGGCGCTGCGGGTCGTCGCCGCGGTCGGCAACGCCAAGGCCGTCGTCGACGTCGGCACCGGCACGGGGGTGAGCGGCGGGTGGCTGCTGCGCGGCATGCGCCGCGACGGGGTCCTCACCACCATCGACCTCGAGCCGGAGCACCAGCGGGTCGCCCGGCGGGTCTTCGCCGCGGCCGGCAACCCGCCGTCGCGGACCCGGATCATCAGCGGGCGGGCGCTGGACGTGCTGCCGCGGCTCGCGGACCGGGCGTATGACCTGGTGTTCGTCGACCACGACCCGAGCGAGTACGTGGCGGTGACCGCCGCCGCGGAGCGCCTCCTGCGACCCGGCGGGACCCTCGTGCTTGCCGGCGCGCTCGGCGGGGGGCGGGTCAGCGACCCGACGATCCGCGACGTGGAGACCGTCCTGCTGCGGGAGGCGGTCAAGGCGCTGCGGGACAGCGACGCGTGGGTGCCGGCGATCCTGCCACTCGGCGAGGGTCTGCTGGTGGCGGCCAGAGCGCAGTAGCGGGCGGGAGGCGGCCGGCGCGCAGCAGCCGACGCAAAGACGGCCGGCGCGCCAGGGGCCAACAACAAGGCCGACGCAAAGACGGCCGGCGCGCCAGGGGCCAACAACAAGGCCGAC
>NZ_JBHSIU010000010.1:0-21801 GCF_042653625.1 Dactylosporangium cerinum
CCTCCGGCACCGAACTCCACACCGGCGGCGGCGCCGCCGAACTCGGCGTCGCCTCCAACTAAGCACCAACCAGAACACCAACCACAGCACCACCCGCAGGACCCCTGGCGTGAGGCCGGTCACCAACACGGTGACCGGCCTCAGCCCTGTCGGGTCAGAACGGCACCGACGTGGTGAGGAGGCCGGCTGCCTCGCCCCGTCCGGAGAGGCCGGTGGCGGCGCAGATGTCCAGCCGGTGCATGAACGGGTCGCGGGTCAGGATCACGTCCATCAGGTACGCGAAGGTCCATCGCTCCAACTGCCCGCCGACCAGCTGGGCCTCGGGCATCGCGTCGACGTCGACATCTGGTTGACCAGCTGCGGCAGGCTGCTCATCATCTGGACCATGCCGAGCATGTGGCCGGCGGTGTCGCGGACGTCCCATCCGGTGTTGACGGTCGGGGCGGACCAGTGGTGGGGCTCCATGCGGATCATGAGTTCGGAGCACCGTGCGTACTCATCGGTGGCGAGGCGCTTCACCAGGCCCCGTTCGATGCGCGGGCGTCGGGGCGCGGCGTCGCTGCTGGGCAGCACTGGCGTGGTCACGGTCGGCTCCTCTCGTCGGTGATGCCGATGTTGTCGGCGAACATGTCGACGGCCCGGTCCAGCAGTCCGGACCAGCGCGTCCCGCCGGGGTCGTTGGCGAGCTGCGCGTCGACCATCCCGGAGACGATGGCGACGAACAGGTCGATGTCGTCCTGCCCGTGCACGCCGTGGCGGGCCATCCGGCCGACGAAGTGCTCCATGACTGCCATGGACGCTGCGTAGGCGTCGGCGCTCGGGGTGAAGTCCGGGATCGTGCGGAGGTTCATCAGCTGATGCCGGGCCGGGAACGCGACCGCGAAGTCGAAGAAGACGCGGGCGTAGAAGCGCATCGCCGCCCGGCTCGTGCGCGGCTCGTCGGCCTCGGCCGTCTTGGAGTGCTCTGCGTACTGCGTCCAGGCGTCGCCGAACATCGCTTCACACCGTCCGTAGCGCGTCCGCCGGTGGGAGGCGGGCGGCCCGGACCGCTGGGTAACCGCCGGCGAGGGCACCGACGGCGAGCGCCGCGGCGAGCCCGGCGAGGGGCGCGACCGGCGGGATCGCGAGGGGGTTGCCGGCCAGGTGCGCCGCGACGACCGTGGCGAGGCAGCCCAGGCCGATGCCGAGCACGCCACCGGCGCCCGCGAGGAGCGCCGACTCGAGCAGGAACTGTGCGGCGACGTCGCGGCGGCGGGCGCCCAGGGCACGACGCAGGCCGATCTCGGCGCGGCGCTCCAGGACCGAGATCACCATGATGTTGGCGATGCCGACGCCGGCGACGAGGAGGGCGACGCCGCCGAGGCCGAGGAACAGCCCGACGAAGGCGCCCTTCGCCGCGATCCGGGCGAGCAGCACGTCCGACGGCCGGCGGACCTGCACGGAACGCGGATCCGAGGGCGCGGCGGTGAACGCGAGGACCGACGCCACGTCGGCGACGTGGTCGGGGTCGACCCGCAGGTACACCCGGCTGGCCCGGTCCCGCAGCTGGAACAGCTCGTCGGCGACGTCGTAGCTGATCAGCGCCGCGGTGTCGATCTCGGGGGCGACCGGCGCCGGGGCGAGGACCCCGACGACGGTGAAGTAGGTGCCGCCGAGGTACACCTGCGTCTGCGCGTCGAGGGCGCCGATGCCGAGGATCCGTGCGGTGGCGTCGCCGAGCACCGTCTCCGGGAACGTGGGCCGGGGCAGGAACGCACCCCGCGCGAGGGGCACGGCGAGCACGTCCACCAGGGACGGCTGCGCGGCGAGGACCGTGATGCCGCCCGTCTGCTGTGGTGGGACGGCGGCGGAGCGGCGGACCGTGACGCCGCTGACGTCGCCGACGGCCGACACCGAGCGGACCGGTGGGATCCGCCGGATCATCGCCGGTGCGGTCGCCGGCAGCGGCGCCGGGTCGCCGCCGAAGGTCGTGCCGGCCGCGACGGTGAGCAGGTTGCCCTGCTCGCCGAGCTGGTCGAGCAGTTCGGCCTTCGAGGACTCCGCGATGCCGAGGACGGCGACGAGCGCGGCGATCGCGATCGCGATGCCGAGCGCCGGCAGCGCCGCCCGCAACCGCCGCGCCCGCAGCCCACCGGTCGACACCGCGACCGCGTCCCGGGCCCGCAACCGCGTGGCCGGCCTCACGAGCCCGCCCCGATCGGGGCGGCCGGCGTCGCCGGGTCGACGATCCGGCCGTCCCGCAGCCGCACCTGACGGGACATGGCCGCGGCCACCTCCGCGTTGTGGGTGATGAGCACGACCGTCGTCGTGCCGCCGAGACCGGCCAGCAGCGCCGCGATCTCGCCGCCGGTGGCCGAGTCGAGGTTGCCGGTCGGTTCGTCGGCGAGCAGCAAGGCCGGCCGCCCCACGAGCGCCCGCGCGATCGCGACCCGCTGCCGTTCACCCCCGGACAGTTGCGCCGGGCGGTGCCGGAGCCGGCCGGACAGCCCGACCTGGTCGAGCACCTCGCCGGCCCGCGCCCGGCGCGTCGCGGCGGGCACCCCCCGATACAGCAGGCCGGTCGCGACGTTGTCCAGCACCGAAAGGTGGTCGAGCAGGAAGAACTGCTGGAAGACGAATCCGAGGTGCCAGGCCCGTACCCCGGCCAGATCGGGATCGGACAGGTCGGTGGTGTCGGTGCCGGCGATGCGGACCGCCCCGGAGGTCGGGCGCTCCAGGGTGCCCAGGATGCTGAGCAGGGTCGTCTTCCCGGCGCCGGACGGGCCGGTGATGGCGACGGTCTCGCCGGCCCGCACCACCAGCGACACGTCGCGCAGCGCGGTCACCGTGGTCGGCGGTGGGTAGATCTTGTTGACGAGGTGGAGCTCCAGCGCCGTGGTCATCCGACCGGCACCTCCACCAGGTCGCCCTCGTGCAGGTCGCCGCGCACCTCGACGAGCGTCTCGGCGAACAGCCCGGTGGTGACCGCGGCCAGCCGGCGCCGCCCGTCCGCGAGGATCCACACGCCGTAGCCGCCGCCGGCGAGCGCGACGAGCGCGGTGACCGGCACCGCGAGCACGCCGCGGACGGACTTGCCGGTGATGTTGACCTGCACCGGCGCGCGGTCGAGGTCGCTGCCGGTCGCCGGGTCGTCGAGGGTGACCAGGCCGGTGACCGTCGGCTGGGGCGGGCGCCCGTCCGTGGACTGGGTCGTCTCGGCGACCGCGGACAGCTCCGCGACCGTGCCCTTGGCCTCGGCGCCGTCGGGCATGGTGACGGTGACCTTGTCACCGGTGTGCACGAGATAGGTCCGGCCGGCCGGGACGGAGATGGTGACCGCCGCGGCCGTCGACGTCCCGGACAGCACCGGGTCCGCGGACACGGTGGCGCCGAGCTGCGCGGTGACCTCGGTGACCCGCACCGGGCCCGGCTGGAACGTGACGGCACCGAGCTCCACCCGGCCCGTCACCGCCTGACCGGTCGCCTGCTGCCAGCGCCGTACCGCTGCCGACGCCGCCGCGGTGAACCGGTCGTCGACCGTCAGCGCCCGTCCGTGACCGAGTGCCACCAGGTTCTCCTTCAGGGCGTGCACGTCGGCGCCGGCGGTCATGCCGGCACCGAACGACCGCCACGCCGGGTGGTTGCCGTAGAGCAGGCGCACCGGCCGGCCGTCGACGTCGTACACCGGCTCGCCGCGGTTGATGATCTGGCCGGGCCGGGGGAGCCCGGTGACCGTCCCGCCGGGACCCTGCGCGAAGACGGTGTAGGTGTCGCGGAAGCCGAGCGCGCCGGTCACGCGGGTGGTCGTCGACAGGTCGGCGCGCACGACGGCGACGCTGCCGGTGGCCGCCTGGTGCGTGGACGCCGCCGGTGCCGGCCGGTCGCGGACCCACCATCCGCCGGTGGCGCCCGCCGCGACGACGGCCGCGGCACCGGCGAACACCGCCCGCCTACGCATCGCCGAGACTTCCGAGGCTCGACAGGCGGCCCTCTTCGTCGAGGATCGGCCGGCACGCGTCGAGCGCCCGCTGCACGACCGGGTCGGTCTTGTCGCCGGGCATCTGGTCGGGGTTGATGCCGAAGCCGTGCCCGGGCGTGAACTCCGACGTGGCGGTCGGGTCCGTGAGGTTCACCAGGCCGTGCTCGCGCAGGCACTGCCGCGACCGGACCCCGGCCTGCACCAGCGCCGGCGGTGCCGGGGCCTGCTCGGTCGGCTGGAACTGCGCCGCGTCCAGCAGCGCCTTGCAGGCCGCCTCGACGGCCTGGATGGCGCCGTCGTCGGCGTCGCGGTAGCTGCGGGAATCGGTGTACACGTGGCCGTCGGCGGTCAGCACGGGATCCTGGTAGCCGGAGATGCCGTGCTGCCGGATGCATTCGGCGGCGGCGTGCAGGGCGGCCTTGCGCTGCGGCCCGCCGCCACCACCGCCGGACAGTCTGGGGACGCCGGGTGTGGCCGGGCCGCTGCACCCGGCGAGCACGAGCACCGCGAGGCAGGCGCTGACGATTCTCATGCCGCAGGTGTACCGGGAAGCCGGTGACACGGGCGCTACCGCGCATGTCGGACGGATGTCATGACCGGCGCGGCACAATGGTCGCCATGCGGGTGCTGGTGGTCGAGGACCACGCGACCCTCGCCGCGCGGATCGGTGAGGGGCTGCGGGACGCGGGGATGGCGGTCGACGTCGTCACCGACGGCGCCGCCGCGCTGACCCGGGCCGCCGAGACCGGTTACGACGTCGTCGTGCTCGACCGCGACCTGCCGGTCGTCCACGGCGACCAGGTGTGCCGGTCCCTGGCCGGCGGCCCGGCCCGCATCCTCATGCTGACCGCCGCGTCCGCCGTGGACGACCGGGTCGACGGCCTGGAGCTCGGCGCCGACGACTACCTCGGCAAGCCGTTCGCCTTCCACGAGCTCGTCGCGCGGGTCCGGGCGCTGTCCCGCCGGGCACCGTCGGCGCCGCCGGTCGTGCGCCGCGGCGACCTGACCGTCGACCGGGCCCGGCACCGCGCCAGCCGCGCCGACCGGCCGCTGCAGCTGACCCGCAAGGAGTTCGGCGTCCTGGAGCTGCTCATCGCCGCCGACGGCGCGGTGGTCAGCGCCGAGGAACTCCTCGAACACGTCTGGGACGCCAACGCCGACCCGTTCAGCAACATCGTGTCGGTGACGCTGACCCGGCTGCGGCGCAAGCTCGGCCCGCCGGCGCTCATCGAGACGGTCGTCGGCAAGGGGTACCGGATGTGAAGCTCACCGTCCGGGTCCGCCTGACCCTGCTCTACACCGTCCTGTTCGCGGCGGGCGGCGCGATCGTCGTAGCGATCATCTACGGCCTCGTCGCGGCGAGCCTGACCGGTGACGACGTCGCGATGAAGATGCCCGCGCAGTTCGAGAACGAGTGCAAGGCGGTGCTCAAGGGCGCCCCGGAGCCGGAGCCCGGCATGCGCGACAAGTGCGAGCAGGCCTTCAACGAGGGCGTCGTGACCGGCGTGAGGACGCAGCGCGCGGAGACGCTGGACAACCTGCTGCGCTACTCGGTGACCACGCTCGCCGTCGTCACCGTGCTGTCCGCGGCGGCCGGGTGGCTGGTCGCCGGCCGGGTGCTGCGGCCGCTGCACCGGATCACCGCCGCGGCCCGGGCCGCCACCGAGGACAACCTCGCGTCTCGGGTGGCGCTCGGCGGGCCCCGCGACGAGCTGCGGCAGCTCGCCGACACGTTCGACGCGATGCTGGACCGGCTGGAAGCGGCGTTCACCGGGCAGCGCCGGTTCATCGCCAACGCCAGCCACGAGCTGCGGACCCCGCTGACCGTCATGCGCGCCACCGTCGACGTGGTCCTGGCGAAACCGGCGCCGGCCCGGGACGAGCTGATCCGGATGGCCGAGGACGTCCGGTCCGCCGTCGGCCAGGCCGAGGCGCTCATCGAGGCCCTGCTGACCCTGGCCCGCACCGACGCCGGCCTGGCCGTGCGGGAGACGGTCGACCTCGCCACCTGCGTCGAGGACGTCCTGGACGGCACCGACGTCGGCGACCGGCGGCTGCACCTGTCCCTCGACCCCGCCGTGACGGCCGGCGACCCGGTCCTGCTGGAGCGGCTCGCCGCGAACCTCGTCGACAACGCCGTCCGGCACAACGTCGACGGCGGCGACATCTGGATCACCACGGCCGCGGGCGCGGCGCTCACCGTCGCCAACACCGGCCCGGTCATCGGCCCGGTGGACGCCGCGGGGCTGTTCCGGCCGTTCCACCGGCACACCCGCACCGGTGCCGACGGCTTCGGGCTCGGCCTCGCCATCGTCGCGTCGATCGCGACCGTCCACGGTGGACACGCGAGCGCCGAACCCAACCCGGGCGGAGGACTGCGGGTCACGGTGCGCCTGCCGCACGGCGGCACCGCCGGACCGAGCTGACCGGCGCCGGCTACCGCACCTGGGCGACGGCGGCGACGGCGGCGACGAGCCGGTCCACGTCGTCGGCGGTCGTGTAGTGGTAGATGCCGGCCCGGACCGCGCCGCCGGACTCCCGCAGCCCCGTCGCGATGAAGTACTCCGCGGCGTAGTAGTCGCCGGAGAAGACGCAGATCCCCTGGTCGCCCAGGAGCTCGGCGGTCCGCTGCGGGTGCTGGCCGTCGACCCGGAACGACACCGTCGGGCAGCCACCCGCCGGCGCCGGCAGCACCCGCACCGGCTTCAGCCCGTCGAGGAGCCGGTCGAACAGCTCCAGCTCGTATGCGTGGACGGCGGACATCGACCGCAGGACCCGCTCGCGGCGCGAACCCGTGGTGTCGTCGTCGAGCGACGCCAGGAACTCCACCGCCGCCTCCACCCCGGCGAGCAGCTCGAAGCTCGGCGTGCCCAGCTCGAACCGCTCCGGCACCGCGTCCGGCGACGGCAGCAGCTTCAGCATCGCGGTCTCCTCCCACCGCGACGGCGCCGCGACGCACGCCGACAGGTGCGGCCCGGACCACTTGTAGGCGCTGGTGACGTAGAAGTCGGCGCCGAGCGCGGCCACGTCGACCGGCAGGTGCGCGGTGGCGTGCACCCCGTCGACGTAGACGACGGCGCCGGCCTCGTGCGCGATCCCGGCGATCGCGGCCACGTCGGGCCGGGTCCCGATGGCGTTGCTCGCGGCGGTCACCGCCACCACCCGGGTCCGCCGGTCGACGAGCGCCCCGAACGCGTCCGTGGGCAGCACCCCGGTGGCCGGGTCGAACGCCGCCCACCGCACCTCCACCCCGGCCCGCTGCGCCAGCTGCACCCACGGCCGCACGTTCGCGTCGTGGTCGAGCCGGGTCACCACGACGTTGTCGCCGGGCTGCCAGCGCTCCGCGAGCCCCCGGGCAACGGTGTAGGTCAACGCGGTCGCGCTCGGCCCGAACACCACCCCGGCGGGGTCGGCGCCGAGCAGGTCGCCGACGGCGGCGCGGGCCTGCTCGACGATGCGCAGCGCCCGCCGGCCCGGCTCGAACGCGGTGCTCCGGTTGCTCACGGCACCGCCGAGGACCCCGGCGACGGCCCGCGCCACCGGCTCCGCGACCAGGGTGCCGGCGGCACCGTCGAAGTGGACGAACCCTTCGGCCAGCGCGGGATATGCCCGCCGGGCCCGTGCGACGTCGAACGGCATACCGCGACGATAGCCGCCTCAGCGCCGGTCGTCCGCCGCCCGTCGGACCGCGTCCTCCACCGCGGCCTGCCCGGCGGCGTCGAGGGCCGCGACGGCCGCCGGGAACGCCTCCGACAGGTCGACCATGACGTCCAGCACCACCTCGTCGAGCAGTTCCACCGGTGCCCCCTCGCCGACCTTCGAGCGGGCGCCGGCGATCCGGGGTGCGTTGACCAGTCCCACCGCCAGCCGGCGCAGGTCGTCGACGGGGATCCGGGTGTACGGGTCCCAGGCGCGGCTTGCACCGAACCGCTGCTCGTCGAACTCGTCGATCTTCACCTTGACGACCGTGCGGTCCTGCGGCGGCAGCGCGGCGTCGGGACGCAGCACGACGCCCTCGGCGAGGTTGCCCTCCAGCGGCGGCAGGCCGTGTGTCTGCGGCACCCGCGTCGGGAACCGGACCGGCACGGCGTCCACCGCCGTGCGGGTGCCGCGCCCGAGCAGCGGCACGACGTCGAGCCCCGCGCCGGCGGCGACCTCCGCGACCCGCGCGTAGGTCCGGTACACACCGGCGTCGTCGGGACGCTCGTGGTCGAGGACGTCGAACAGGGCGAACCGGACGTCGGGTGCGTACCAGACGCCGGTCTGCACCGCGGCCGCTCCCGGTGTCGCCGCCACGTCCGGGTGCGGGTAGTGACCACCGTGCAGCTCACCGTACAGGCGTACCACCGCCGCACCGTCCGCCAGAGCAGCGCGCACGGCCTGCTCGAAGGCGCCGCGCAGCAGCTGCCAGCCGAAGAACGGATCGTCGCCGTCCAGCCACGCCTTGCGCTTGCCGACGCGGGTCGCGCCGCCGTCGGACGCGATCACCAGCTGCGCCCCGTGCACCTTCTCGGTGGCGACCCACGTGCCGCCGCCGGACCGGCCGCTGCCCAGTTGCTTCGCCGTCGGGATCTTCGGGTACGCCAGGTGCCGCATGACCGGCAGTATCCCCACGGTTTGGTGCCGCGTCGCGCGGTTTACGCCACCTACGTCGCGCTGATGACGCCGCCCCACAGCAGGGCGACGATGATGCCGCCGACCGCGGCGCGGTAGTACACGAACGTGGCGATGGAGTTGGTGGCGACGAACTTCAGCAGCCAGGCGATCGACGCGTACGCGACGATGAAGCTGACGACGGTGCCGACCGCGGCGGGCCCCCAGCCGACGGTCTCGCTGACCTCGCCGGCCCGCTGCACGCCCTCCAGGATGCCGGCGGCGGCCAGGGCGGGGATGCCGAGGAAGAACGACAGGCGGGTGGCGGTCACCCGGTCCAGGTGCCGCAGCAGGCCGACGCTGATCGTCGCGCCGGACCGGGACACGCCCGGGATCAGCGCGATGCACTGCGCCAGGCCGATGATCAGCGCGTCCTTCCACGTGAGGTCCGCCTCGCCCCGATCCTGGGTGGCCAGGTGCTCGGAGAGGACCATGACGAGGCTCCACACCACGAGGGCCCCGGCGACGAACCAGAGGCTGCGCAGCTCACCCTCGATGAGGTCCTTGAACAGCAGCCCGATCACCGCGATCGGCAGCGACCCGACGATCACGTTGATCGCCATCTTCCAGCCGGTCTCCTTGCGCGCCTCGGCGCTGCGGAGACCCTTCACGAACCCGGCGATGAACCGCCCGATGTCGTTGCGGAAGTAGATGATCGCGGCGATGATCGCGCCGACCTGGATCACCGCCGTGAACGCGGTGACGCCCTTGTCGTCGATCGGGATGCCCATCAGCTTCTCGGTGATGGTCAGGTGACCCGTCGAGGAGACCGGCAGGAACTCGGTCACCCCCTCCACGACGCCGAGCACGACCGCTTGCCAGATCTCCATGGGATCCCCTCTCGTGCCTGCGACGTCCGCACGATCCTAGGCGGCTGCCCCACGGCATTGCGCTCAGGTCCCGGCGCGGCCTGCCGATGGTGGGTCATGAGTGGCACAGCGGTGATCAGCGCGGACCGGGTCGCGGCGGTGGTGCTGGGCATGGAGGTGGACCGGCGCACCGCCGACCGGGCGCAGGCCGAGGCCGCCGAGCGGGCCGCCGTCGAGCTGGGCCGCGCCGACCTGGCCGCCCGGGCCCGGCTCGTCGTCGCCGACGCCCTGGCCCGCGGCGGGGAACTCGCGGCGTCCGCGCCGCTGCTGCACGAGGTGCACCGGTGGGCGGTGCTGGAGAACGACCAGTACGTCCTGGCCCGCACCCACTTCCTGCTGTCGATCCTGCACACCTGCCTCGGCGACAACGCCCAGGCGCGGCGGCACGCGCTGATGTCGGTGGACCACCTGCCGGACCACGTGCCGCCGCTCATTCGCGGGGCGCACCTGGTGATCCTGGCCCTGTCCGTCGACGTGGTGTCACGGGCCGACGCCGCGCCGTACTACGCCGAGGCGCTCGACATCGCCGCGGCCGCCGGTGACCACGAGCTGAGTCGTTCGGTGCTGAACAACATGGCGTACGCCGCGTACCAGGACGGTGACGCTGCCGCCGCCGGCGAGTTCGTCGAGCGGATGCGCCGCCTCGCGGCCCGGACCGGGGTCGAGCTGCGGCCCCCGGACCTCGACACGATCGCCCGGGTGCAGCTGCTGCAGGGGCGGTTCGACGAGGCCGAACGCACCCTGCTACCCCTCGTCGAGCCCGGGGTGTCCCGGCGCGACGTCGAGGGCAACATGCTGCCCGAGGTGCTGCTGACGCTGGCCGAGGCGCAGCGGCTCGGCGGCGCGCTCGACCGCGCCGAGGCGACCGTCGCGCGGTGCCGGGCGATCAGCGAGCAGCGCGGCATGGTGGACGTCGGGGCGAGGGCCCGCCGCGAGCTGGCCCGCCTGCACGCCGCGAGGAGTCGTTTCCGGGAGGCGTACGAAGAGCAGTGCCGCTACGACGAGGAGTCCCAGGCGCTGCGGTCAGCGGAGCGGGAGGAGCAGGCGAGGCTGGCCCAGCTGGTGTTCGAGAGCCGGGAGGGGCAGCGTGAGACGGTCCGGTTCCGGGAGATGGCGCTGCGTGACGCGTTGACCGGCCTCTACAACCGGCGGTTCGTCGACGCGCAGCTGCCGGCGCTGCCCAGGGGCTGTATCGAGGTGGATGGCCGGGCTGCGGCGGACTCAACGCCTCGCCCAGGCTGGCCCGGCGCGCTGCGCCGGACCGGCCCAGCCCAGGCGCTGGACCCACGCCGGTCACACCTGGATACAACCCCGGTATCCAGGCGCGCCCGGCGCGGCCCGACCACTCGCCCAGGCTGGCCCGGCGCGCTGCGCCGGACCGGCCCAGCCCAGGCGCTGAGCCTCGCCTCGCTCCGACCCCCACCTCGATACAGCCCCTGCCGCGCGGAGCAGCGGGGCGAGGCGGTGTCCGCGGCCCTGGTCGACATCGACTTCTTCAAGCGGATCAACGACACCCTGTCGCACGAGGTCGGCGACCTGGTCCTGCAGCGGGTCGCGACCGTCATGGCGGGCGCCGTCGACGAACCCGCCACGGTGGCCAGGCTCGGCGGCGAGGAGTTCGTGGTCGTGCTGCCCGGCGCCGGTGCGCAGGAGGCGGTCGCCCGTTGCGAACGGATCCGTGCCGCGATCCAGGCGCACCCCTGGTCCGAGCTGACCGGCGACCTGCCGGTGACGGTGAGCATCGGGGTATCCAGCGCCGCCGACGGCCGGATCACCTCGGCGGCGCTGCTCAGCCAGGCCGACCGCAACCTCTACGCGGCGAAGCGCAGCGGCCGCAACCGGGTCCTCGCCGACCCCTCCTGACTCAGCCGCCCTCCTGATCCGCGGCCCGGCGCCGCAGTGCCGCCGCATCGGTGCGGGCTTCCGTGGCGGCCTGCGCCGCCGCATCCGTGGCGGCTTCCGTGAACGCTTCCGTGAAGGCCGGGTGGCCGGCCGCGGCCCGCAGCGTCGCCTCGCCGGACAGCACGGTCCTGGCGAATCCGTGCAGTGGATCCGAGGCCGGCCGCAGCTCGACCATGCGGCGCAGCAGCGCCGTCACCAGGGGGTCGTCCGTCATCGAGGGACCGCCGGATGGTGATACGCCTCGATCGACGGCAGGCGGGTCACCTCGGCGCCCGCCTGCACCGCCTCGATCTGAGCGGCGAGGAGCCGGAACGTGATCTCGGCCGCGCCGTAGAGCCGGGAGATCTCCTGATAGAGCTTGTAGGCCTGCCAGGTGTAATACGCGGCCACCGTGTAGCCGGCGATGGCGCCGATGCCGGTCTCGATCGTGGTGGTGCCGATGACACCTGCGACGTTGACGATGATGAGCGTGTCGATGAGCTGCCCGATGAGGCTGCCGGTCGCCTCATACAGCTGCCGGCACGCGTCGACGGCCAGTGGGTACAGCCGCGCGTATTCGGCGCAGGCGGGGCCGAGGGCGGTCGCGGCGCCGCCGAGCGCCAGCTGGAACTCCTGCTCGGCCTCCGCGGCGTGGCCGCGCCACGCGATCCCGACGTCGGCGGCGCCGGTGACGAGGTTGCCGCCGAACGCGGCGGAGGCGGCGCCGATGTGCGGCCACGCGGCCATGCAGTGCTGATAGGCACGCCAGTCGCCGCTGTACGCAATGAGCCACGGCTCGAACGGGTCGACGCCGAAGAGCCAGACCGCGACCTGCCGGATCCACGCGACCGGGCTGAGCAGGTCGGTGATCGGGTTCAGCGTGAACGCGTCGGCCCGCTCGCCGACGGCCGGCGGCGGCAGCGTGACCGTGGCGACGTCCGCGAACGGGGCCCGCGCCGGCAGCAGATCGGGCCGCGACTGGTGCAGCGTGCCGCGCAGCGCGGCCGGGTCGGTGGCGCCGGGATACGCGGCGTCCAGCCTCGCGGCGGCGGCCAGGTCGGTGGCCGCATACTGCCCGGCGGCCCGGTCGACCTGTGCCGCGGCGCCGTCGCTGAGCTCCCGCAGCCGATCCAGGGCGGTCGTGACCCGCCCGTAGGCCTTGCCGTGCGGGTCGGCGACGAGCATCAGCAGGCCCCGGCGGTCCCAGCTGAGCGAGCAGTGTCGCCTGGTGTAGTCCAATGTGTCGCGGGCGTCGCCGCCCGCCCGTGCGAGCTGTCCGCTGAGCGCCCGCAACCCGCTCGGATCGACGTGGAAATCGTTCACCCCGGCCTCCCCCTGACCTCGGTTGCCGGGGACTCTAGCGCTTCCACGCGGCGCACTCCGGGGGTCTGAACGGTCTGTGCCAGCAGCATCGCGCGCAGTGCCCGCGCGGCGTGGGACAGCACGGCGCCGCGCGGGTTGGCCAGGGCGATCGTGCGGTGGACGCCGGGCGCGGCGAGCGGCGTGGCGCGCAGCAGGGGCCGGTTGACCAGCGCCATGCTGGGCACCAGCGCGACGCCGAGGCCGGCCTCGACGAACGCGAGCACGGCGTCGAGCTCGCCGCCCTCGACCGCGTACCGCGGGGTGAACCCGGCCCGCCGGCACGCCTCGATGGTGACGTCGCGCAGGTCGTAACCGGTGCGGAACATCACGAGCGGGGTGTCGCGCAGATCGGTGAGGGTCAACGAGTCCGGCAGCGGGTGCACGGAGGCGACCACGAGGTCCTCGCGGAGGATCGGCACGACCTCCAGGGCCGGGTCGGTGCCGTGCGCGGAGGCGACGATGAGCGCCAGGTCGAGCTGGTGCGCCACGAGGCCGGCGACGAGGTCCTGCGAGCCGCCCTCGTCGACGTGCAGGGCGATGTCGGGGTGCGCGGCGTGGAAGCGGCGCAGCACCACCGGGACCAGCGACGTGCACAGGCTGGGCGTGGCGCCGAGGCGGACCCGGCCGCGGCGCAATCCGACGACCTCCTGCACGGCGTCGCGGGCGGCGTCGGCGTCGGCGACCATCCGGCGCGCGAGCGGCAGCAGGGTCTCCCCGGCGGTGGTGAGGACGACGCCGCCGCGGGACCGGTCGAACAAGGGCGCGCCGAGCGTCGCCTCGAGGGTGTGAATTTGTTTACTGAGTGTCGGTTGGCTCACTCCGAGCGCCTCGGCCGAACGCGTGAAATGTCCCGATTCGGCCACGGACACGAAGTATCGAAGCTGTTGGAGCTGCACTTTCATAGCCTACGGCTATCGACACTGCGTACATGATGCATTGGACGAATGAAAGGACCGGTCCCTAGCGTCGATTGCGTGGCGGTAGATACAGCGGTCAAGCCCATCCAGGCCTCAGGCAAGCCGAAGAAGCGCAGGTCCTCGGTCGGCCTCAAGCTCCTCATGGCGGGCACCGGCCTGCTGCTCGTGCTGTTCCTGTTCGCACACATGGCCGGCAACCTGAAGATCTTCGTGGGCGGGGACGCGTTCGACCACTACGCGCACTGGCTGCGCGACATCGGTACGCCGCTGCTGCCGCACACCTGGTACCTGTGGATCCAGCGCGGCGGGCTCACCCTCGCCGTCGTGGGCCACATCGCCGCCGCGGTGATCCTCGCCCGGCGGGCCAGGCTGGCCCGGCCGGTCCGCTACGCCCACCGACCGAAGGTGCAGGGCAGCTACGCGGCCCGCACCATGCGCTGGGGCGGCGTCATCATCCTGCTGTTCGTCATCTTCCACATCCTCGACCTGACCACGGGCACCGTGAACCCGGTCGGCGACGCCCAGCACCCCTACGCCAACGTCGTCGCGGACTTCGCGCCGTCGCGCTGGTACGTGACGCTCTTCTACACCCTCGCGATCGTCGCCGTCGGGTTCCACCTGCGGCACGGCATCTTCAGCGCGCTGCGCACCCTCGGCCAGCAGACGCCGCGCGGGGAACGCCGCGCCCGCGCGATCGCCCTGGTGCTGTCCCTCGTCCTGGTCGTCGGCTACCTGTCGGTGCCGTTCGCCGTCACGATCGGAGTCGTGTCATGAACTTCTGGACCGAAGGTGACCCGATCACCGACCAGGCCGCCCCGGACGGGCCGATCGAGACCCGCTGGGAGCGCCGCCAGTTCGGCGCCAAGCTGGTCAACCCGGCCAACCGCCGCAAGCTGACCGTCATCGTCGTCGGCACCGGCCTGGCCGGCGGCTCCGCGGCCGCGACCCTCGCCGAGGCCGGCTACAAGGTGCGCTCCTACTGCTACCAGGACAGCCCGCGCCGGGCCCACTCGATCGCCGCGCAGGGCGGCATCAACGCCGCGAAGAACTACCGCAACGACGGCGACTCGGTGTACCGCCTCTTCTACGACACCGTGAAGGGCGGCGACTTCCGCGCCCGCGAGTCCAATGTGTACAGACTGGCCCAGGTGTCGGTGAACATCATCGACCAGTGCGTCGCGCAGGGCGTGCCCTTCGCCCGCGAGTACGGCGGCCTCCTGGACAACCGCTCCTTCGGCGGCACCCAGGTGTCCCGGACCTTCTACGCCCGTGGCCAGACGGGCCAGCAGTTGCTGCTCGGCGCGTATCAGGCCCTCGAACGGCAGATCGCGCTCGGCAACGTCGAGATGCACGCCCGGCACGAGATGCTCGAACTCGTCGTCGTGGACGGCAAGGCCCGCGGCATCGTGGTCCGCGACCTCGTCACGGGCGTGATCTCCACGGAGTTCGCCGACGCCGTCGTGCTCGCGTCCGGCGGCTACGGCAACGTGTTCTTCCTGTCCACCAACGCCAAGGGTTGCAACGTCACCGCATCCTGGCGGGCGCACCGCAAGGGCGCCCTGTTCGCCAACCCCTGCTACACGCAGATCCACCCGACCTGCATCCCCGAGTCCGGCACGCACCAGAGCAAGCTCACGCTGATGAGCGAGTCGCTGCGCAACGACGGCCGGGTGTGGGTGCCGGTCCGCGCCGGCGACGACCGTGCGCCTTCTGAGATTCCGGAAGCCGAGCGCGACTACTACCTCGAGCGGATCTACCCGTCGTTCGGCAACCTCGTCCCGCGCGACATCGCCTCCCGCGCCGCGAAGAACGTCTGCGACGAGGGCCGCGGCGTCGGCCCCGGCGGGCTCGGCGTCTACCTCGACTTCGCCGACGCGATCGCCCGCCTCGGCCGCGACGCCGTGGAAGCCAAGTACGGCAACCTCTTCGAGATGTACGAGCGGATCACCGGCGACGACCCGTACACCACGCCGATGCGCATCTATCCGGCCGTGCACTACACGATGGGCGGGCTGTGGGTCGACTACGACCTGCAGTCGACGATCCCCGGCCTGTTCGTGGTGGGGGAGGCAAACTTCTCCGACCACGGCGCCAACCGGCTCGGCGCGTCCGCGCTCATGCAGGGCCTCGCCGACGGCTACTTCGTCCTGCCGAACACCATCAACGACTACCTCGCCGCCGGGCCCTTCCCCGCGTTGACCGCCGAACACCCTGCAGTGGTCGCGGCGCGTGCTCTTGTCGAGGAGCGCATCGAGAAGCTGCTGTCGATCGACGGGGACCGCACCGTCGACTCGTTCCACCGCGAGCTCGGCCACATCATGTGGGAGTACTGCGGCATGGAACGCACCGAGGAGGGCCTCACCAAGGCGATCAGCCTGATCCGGTCGCTGCGCGAGGAGTTCTGGACCCGGGTCAAGGTCCCCGGCACCGGCGAGACCCTGAACCAGAACCTGGAGCGCGCCGGCCGCGTCGCCGACTTCTTCGAGCTCGCCGAGCTCATGTGCGTCGACGCCCTGCACCGTGCCGAGTCCTGCGGCGGGCACTTCCGCGCCGAGAGCCAGACCCCCGACGGCGAGGCGCTGCGCCACGACGACGAGTTCTCCTACGTCGCCGCCTGGCAGTTCACCGGCACCGGCGAGCCGCCCGTGCTGCGCAAGGAAGCCCTGGAATTCGAATACGTCCACCCGAGCCAGCGGAGCTACAAGTAATGAACCTCAAGCTGCGCGTCTGGCGCCAGACCGGCCCGTCCTCCCGTGGCCGCATGGTCACGTATGACGTCACCGACATCTCGCCCGACGCCTCCTTCCTGGAGATGCTGGACGTCCTCAACGAGCGGCTCATCCTCGCCGGCGACGAGCCCATCGCCTTCGACCACGACTGCCGCGAAGGCATCTGCGGCATGTGCGGCATGATGATCAACGGGGTGGCGCACGGCCCGTCCCGCGCCACCACCACCTGCCAGCTGCACATGCGGCACTTCAAGGACGGCGAGACCATCGACGTCGAGCCGTGGCGGGCCGCCGCGTTCCCGGTCGTCAAGGACCTCGTCGTGGACCGCGGTGCCTTCGACAGCATCATCCAGGCGGGCGGCTACATCAGCGCCCCCACCGGCGCCGCCCCGGACGCCCACGCGACCCCGGTGCCGAAGGTCGACGCGGACGCCGCCTTCGAGGCCGCCACCTGCATCGGCTGCGGCGCCTGCGTGGCGGCGTGCCCCAACGGCTCGGCGATGCTCTTCACCGCCGCGAAGGTCGGCCACCTCGGCCTGCTGCCGCAGGGCCAGCCGGAGCGTGACACCCGGGTCGTGAGCATGCTCGAGGCGCACGACGAGGCCGGGTTCGGCGGCTGCACCAACGCCGGTGAGTGCACGACGGTGTGCCCGAAGGGCATTCCGTTGACGCTGATCGGGCGCCTGAACTCCGATTACCGCAAGGCCGTGACCAAGCGGGGCTGAGGTCCGCGGTCCTGTCTCATGATCCCGTGCGGTTCTGGTGGCCGCGTGGGGGCGGTTGATTGCCGTTCGGGGCCCTGGGTTGCGGTTCGCGGTTCTGGTCGGCATGACCTTCAAATATTCGCCCGAACGTTGCGGGGACTTGATGGCACCGCCCGGCCGCTGGCGCGTCCGTGCGACAGGGTGGCGTGGTCCCGGTCCGTGCCGTCTTGCGGTGATCCCAAGCGAGGTCCGCACTCACACGATCCAGCGCCGTCGCGGTCATCATTCGGTGGTCCCACACCGTCGCTGGTCACAAACAACCCGGTGGATCCTCGCTACCCGCAACCAGGTCAGGTCTGGTGAACAGTGGCGTGGCCGGTGTCGACGTTGACCGTGATGGCATGCGGCGACAACGGATCCCGGGCAACGTCCACATCGGACAGGCCACGGTCGCTGCGGACCGCGTACGACGCGTCCCCGGGCACCCGCACGAAGACCTCGCCGGTGTCGACCGTGGCGACGACGTCGGTGGGGGAGACCGCGTGGGTGAGCTCGACGCGGCCGGAGTCCACGGCCACGTGATACGTGCCACCACGCAGGCCCGAGCCGGTGATCTCGCCGGTGTCGACGCTCGCGGTCACGTCGCCGGACAGGTCGCGCAGCGTCAGTTCGCCGGTGTCGACGGTGATCTGGGTACGGGTCGCAGCCGGCGCCGTGATCGTCAGGGTCACGTCGCAGCGGCGGCAGCCGGTCGCGGTCAACTCCAGCCGGCCGTCCGTCGCGTGGTGCGCCGTCGCCGGGGCGGTGCGGCCGGACGGCCAGCGGCGGCGCTCCACGACGGTGACCGGGCCGTCGCCGGGCTTCACGGTGACGTTCATCGTGTCGCCGGTGATGACCAGGGTCGTCACCGGCTCGTCGACGCGGTACTGCTGCGACGCCGTCTCCCGTGGGCCGAGGCCGCAACCGGCGAGGGAACCCAGCAGCAGCACCGCGATCGCGGCGGGCACAGCGCGCATCGGAGTCCTCCAGGACGACGAGGATGGCGAGAATGCCAGCCTCCCCCGGATCGGCGCGCCGCACATGCGGGAACACCACTGAACCGGCCCCTAGGGGTTGAGGTTCAGCACCGCCCGGTAGTAGCCGACGAACAGGTCGGCGCCCTTGATGTCGGCGGTGGTCGCGGCGCCGAGGACGCCGAAGTCGGGGCCGTAGCCGGCGCCGGCCTTCGGGCCGAGCGGGAGCACCAGCATGTCCGGGGCGGGCTCGTGCACGGTCAGCTCGCCGCCGGTCAGCACCGCGCGGATGTTGGCGGCGACGACCTCGCCGTGCGCCTGGGCGAGGCGGGCCATCTTCGACTCCGGCACGTCCGTGACGTCACCGACGGCCCACTGCCCGGGCCGGCCGTGGATCCGCAGGTGCGGGTCGACCGCGAGGGACGGGCGTGGTTGCGTACCGTGGCAGCGGAACCAGATGTCAGCCTCGATGCCGCCGGTGTCGAACCGGCCGGCCTGCCCCGGAGGCGTCGGTGGTGGCGGGACGGCGGTGCCCAGCAGCAGCCGCACGCCGAGCTCGTCCAGCTGGCGGTGCACCTCGGCGCGGAACTCGTCCGGATACCGGCCCGGCAGCAGCACCGGCGACGGGTCGGCGACGGTGACCTGCTTGGTGGGCCAGGCGGCGGCGATCTCACCCGCGAACTCCAGGCCCACCGGCCCGGCACCGAGCAGCAGCACCCGGTCGGCGGCGGCGAGCTCGGCGTGGGTCGCGCGCAGCCTTGCCTTCGCGGTGGCGCTGTCGGAGAGGTCGAGTTTCGCCGGGTACGGGTAGCCGGTCCCCGTCGCGACGACCACATGGTCGCCGGTCAGCGAGCCGCCGGAGGCGAGCTCCACCCGGGTCCCGTCGACCCGCACCATCCGGTCCCGGACGAACCTGCCGCGGGTCAGGAGCCGGTCGAACGGCAGGAAGATCCGCTCGACCCAGTCCGGGTCGACGACCGCGCGCAGGGCGGCCACATGGTGCACGAACGTGTCGCGGGGTTCGATGACGGTCACGTCGGCGACGTCGTCGAGGGCCTTGGCGACGGTGATGCCGCCGTACCCGCCGCCGACGACGAGCACGGACGCGGTGTCGTGTGTGGTCATGCCGATCACCGTCGCCCGCGGCGCGCGGCGGAGGGAGTCCGGGCCGAGGCTGGTAGTGGCGGGGACACGATGCGCCGGTGCGGCGGGGGTACCGTCGGATCGTGAGCGACAACGAGCTGGGGGTGCTGCTGCGGTCCCGCCGCGAGGCCCTCGACCCGGCGGCGGTGGGGCTGCCGGCGGGTCCGCGGCGCCGCACGCCGGGGCTGCGCCGGTCGGAGGTCGCCGCGCTCGCCGGGGTCAGCGTCGAATACGTGATCCGGCTCGAGCAGGGCCGGGACCGGCGGCCGTCGCCGCAGGTGCTGGCGGCGCTCGCGGACGCGTTGCGGCTCACCCCGGCCGAGCGCACGCACCTGTTGATCCTGACCAAGGCGGCCGATGGCGCGTTCCGGTGCCGCGGTGCGGCCGAGGCGGCCAGGACGGTCCGGGCCGGGGCGCGGGCGCTGCTGGAGCGGCTGTCACCGGCGCCGGTCGTGCTGCTCAACCGGCTGGGCGAGATCCTCGCGCACACGCCGGCGTACGAGTCGCTCGCCGGGCCCACCGGGCTGCTCGACGGTGCCGATGACGGGGATCCGCCGAGCCTGCCGCGGTTCGTGTTCACCGATCCGCGGGCCCGCACGGTGTTCCCGGACTGGGAGCACGTCGCCGACGAGCAGGTCGCGGCGCTGAAGCAGGGGCCGTTCCGCGCCGACGGTGCGATGGCCGCGCTCGCCGACGAGCTGACCGTGACGGCGGGCGATCCGTTCACCCGCCGGGTGGCGACGCTGCCCGGGCTGCCGCTCGCGCACGGGGTGCTTCGGATGGTGCACCCGGCGGTGGGGGAGCTGCGCCTGGCGTACGAGACGCTCGACCTCCCGGCCGACGACGATCAGCGGCTCGTGGTGCATCTGCCCGCCGACGCCGCCGCGGCGGCGGCCCTGGACCGCCTCGACGGCCGCCGCCCGGGCGCGCTGCGCGCCGTGCCCGCATAGGCCTCCCGGCACGCTCTCGCGCCGTGTCCGCCCAGGCCGTGTGCCGTGCGGGTGGGGAACGCTCGGTGGCGTGCCGTGCCCGCTCAGGCCTCCGCCCGGTTGCCCCGTGCACCGTGCCCGCTCAGGCTGTGCGCCGTGCGGGTGGAAAGGCTCGTCGGGTCACGGCAGCGACGGGTCGATGTGCACCTTCGGGGCGGCGCCCCACCCGGCCGGCCGGTCACCGGACAGCGCGGCCGCCGCCTCGGACAGCCCGATCGTGGCCGCCACGAGGGGCCGCGGGTCGACGGCGCCGGAGGCGTAGAGCTCGACGGTGCCGGCGAGACCACCCGACGCGCTCAGCACGCCGACCGCCGTCACGTCCTTGAGCGCCAGGGTCCGCGAGTCGAGGAGGCTCGGCGTGCCGGACAGCCCGATGTACACCACGCGCCGCCCCGGCTCGACGAGCTCCAGGGCCGCCGCCGGGGACGTCGCGGCGTTCGAGGCATCGACGACCGCGTCCCACCGCAGCCGCGGCAGCGTCTCCGCGGTCCACACCGCACCGCAGCCCAGCCGGCGGGCGAACCCGAGCGACGCCGGCGTCACCCCGAGCAGGTGCACCTCGACCCCCTGCGCGGCCGCGATCTGCGCGACGAGCAGCCCGATGGTGCCCGGGCCGAGGACGAGCAGCCGTTCACCGGGGCGCAGGGCGGCGCCCCGGACCGCGCGGAGGGCGTTGCCGCCGGGCTCGACCAGCGCGCCGAGGGTCGGGTCGACCGACGGCGGCAGGGCGTGCAACGCGCCCACCGGCACCAGGAGCCGCTCGGCGAGGGCACCGGGCCACCCGTGCCGGATGCCGATCTCGTGCCTGGTGGCACACAGGTGCTGGCGGCCGGTCGTACACCTGCCGCAGGCGCCACAACCGAGCATGGTGTCGCCCGTGACCCGCCGGCCGACCCACCCCGGGTCCACTCCGGGGCCGGCGGCGCGCACCACGCCCGACCACTCGTGGCCGATGCGGATCGGGTACTGCGCCTGGCCGTCGTGCAGGTAGGACATCTCGCCGGTGAAGAACTCGACGTCGGTGCCGCACACGCCGGCCCGCTCCACGTCGACGACGACCTGACCCGGACCCGCGACCGGCTCGGCGACGTCCTGGACCTCAGCCCGCCGGGGGCCGATGATGACGAATGCTCGCACGGGCTCCATCTTCCGGGAAGCAGGACCGATGTCACGACTGCGCAGTGCCGAGTGGTACGCGGGCGACGACCGCAACGCCTACATCCACCGCGCCTGGATGCGCCGTGGCCTGCCCGACGACGCGCTCGACGGCAGCCGCCCGCAGATCGCGATCGCCAACACCGCCTCGGACCTGACCCCCTGCAACAGCCACCTCGACGAGGTCGCCGAGCACGTCAAACGCGGCGTGTGGGAGGCCGGCGGGGTGCCGCACAACCTGCCGGTCGTGTCGCTGGGCGAGACGCAGGTCCGCCCGACGGCGATGCTGTGGCGCAACATGGCCGCGATGGCGATCGAGGAGATGCTGCGCGCCAACCCGATCGACGGCGTCGTCCTGCTCGGCGGCTGCGACAAGACCATCCCGGCGCTGCTCATGGCCGCCGCGTCGGTCGACCTGCCGGCCGTGG
>NZ_JBHSIU010000010.1:21864-252231 GCF_042653625.1 Dactylosporangium cerinum
GACGTCTGGCGGCTGTCGGAGGAGGTGCGCGCGGGCACCCTCACCGAGCAGGCCTTCCTGGACTCGGAGTCCTCGATGATCCGCAGCCGCGGGCACTGCAACACGATGGGCACCGCCTCGACGATGGGGCTGCTTGCCGAGGCGCTCGGCATGACCCTGCCCGGCACCGCCGGCATCCCCGCCGCGGACAGCCGGCTCCTCGCCCGCGCCCACGCGACCGGGCTGCTCGCCGTCGACATGGTCCGCACCGACCGCCGCCCCAGCACCGTGATGACCGCCGCCTCGATGCACAACGCGATCGTCACCCTCGCCGCGACCGGCGGCTCGACGAACGCGGTCGTGCACCTCCTCGCGATCGCGGGGCGGCTCGGCCTGCCGCTCACCCTGGACGACTTCGACCGGATCGGCGCGGAGGTGCCGTTGCTGGTCGACCTGCAGCCGGCCGGCCGGTTCCTGATGGAGGACCTGTACCGCGCCGGCGGCCTGGCGGCGGTGCTCCGGGAGGTGTCCGACCTGCTCGACCCGTCCGCGATCACGGTCGCCGGCACACCGTTCGTCGCGGCGTTGGAAGGGGCCGCCGTTTGGGACGAGTCGGTCATCTATCCTCGTTCGGCGCCGGTACGGCCAAACGCCGGCATCGCCGTGCTCCGCGGCAACCTGGCCCCGGCCGGTGCGATCATCAAACCGGCCGCGGCGACGCCCGCCCTGCTCCAGCACCGGGGCCCCGCCCTCGTGTTCGACTCGATCGAGGACTTCCACGCCCGCATCGACGACCCCGACCTGGACGTCTCCGCGGACACGGTCCTCGTGCTGCGGGGCTGCGGCCCCAAGGGGTACCCGGGCATGCCCGAGGTGTCCAACATGCCGCTGCCGGAGAAGCTCCTGCGTGCCGGGGTACGCGACATGGTCCGCATCTGCGACGGCCGCATGAGCGGCACGGCCTACGGCACGGTCGTGCTGCACGTGGCCCCGGAGGCGGCGGCCGGCGGCCCCCTCGACCGCATCCGCACCGGTGACATGGTGGTCCTGGACGTGCCGGGTCGCTCGCTCACCGTCGACGTGCCACCGGCCGAGTTCGACGCCCGCCCGCCGTCGCAGGCCCTGCTCGACGGCCTGGCCCGCCCGCACCGCGGCTGGGAACGCCTCTACGTCGACACCGTCCTCGGCGCCGACACCGGCGCGGACTGCTCGTTCCTGCTCGGCTCCTCGGGCCCCCGCGTCAGCCGCGAGTCGCACTGACGAATCCAGAGGCTCCGGGGAGGCTGCACACCGGGGGCGTGATCAGGCTGAGGTTGTGCAAGGCTCGCGAACGGCAGTGCATCATCGATCCCGCCGATCTCGAGGCGGCCTACTCGGCGGTCGATCCGGAGACCAAGCCGGTCTTCGACCGCGACGGCGTGATGGTGTGGGTCAGCGATCCCGTCCACTGCCGGGTCGAGGCTGGCCGGAATCTGCACCTGGTGGACGGCACCGGATGGCCCGGACGGCCCGGTCGGCCTGGTGCATCTGTCCTACCTGATGCGGTACCACAGCTGCGCGATGGGCGACGGCGCCGCCTGGCCGCTGGACAGCTGCACCGCCGAGCAGATCGCCGCGTTCGCCGCGGCCGCCACCTACCTCGGGCTCGACGAGATCGCCGACCTGATCGGCCGCCTCGAACCGGATGACGCGCTCAGCTACGAGTACTGGCGGCTCAGCGGTTCGTTCCACCAGGACGCCTCGCCGATCCGCGACGCGCTTCGCTGCGCTGCAAACTCGTCGAGGCGCCGGAGGATTGGGTCTGAGGCCGGTTCATCAAGGCCGGTGCGCCGCGAGGTCCAGGCGTCGGCTGCGGTCAGCGGCGTGGAGGGCGTCCCTCGCTGCACAGATCGAAGGAGCGAGTGGGGTGGAGTGCCGGCGGTTGGGTGTTCAGGTGTCGTAGACGCCGTCCCAGGGCGGGTCGAAGCCGAGGCTGTCGGGCAGGAACTCGGCGTGGTCGACGCCCTCGTACGAGTCCGAGCCGTCGACCAGGCCGAACACGTGGCCGTCGACCTCGACGTGGAAGAGGCCGATGGCGATGTCGCCGAACGTGTGCCCCGGCAGTGCGGCGATCGACGCCTTGAGGTGGGCCTTCGCGACCTTGATGGCGGCGCGCTCGCGCTCGCTGGTGCCGGCGAACCAGATCTCCGAGCCGGTGTGGTCGCCGGCGGGGTTGAAGCGGTGCAGCACGGCATACCAGCGCTTGTGCGGGCGCCGGTCGGGCTCGGCGCCGGTGCCTGGCTCCAGGGTGGCGGTGACGGAGCCGAAGAACTGGCCCTCGGCGTAGCGGCCGATGTGGCTGGTGCGGTAGCCGCGGACCCGCGCGATCGGCACGCGGTCGGGGATGGTCATGCCGGGCACGGTAGCGCCGCCGTGTGGCGGGAGATGTCAGCCGTTGAGTCCGGGTCGGTGGAGGGGCAGTTTGAAGCCCACCGCGATCAGGCCAGGCCGGGTCGGCGAACCTGGCAACCGGAACCAGATGTGCGGCGCCGTCGAGGAGCGGGCTGAGGGTTGCGGGAGCGGCGCCGTTCGAGGAGCGGGGCTGAGGGTTGCAGGAGCGGCGCCGTCCGAGAAGCGGGCCGAGGGTGGCCGGACTGGTGCCGGCTGGTGTCCGTCGTGGCCGGTAGGTGTTGTGGTTGCCGAGCCGTCCGGGTCTGCGTCAAGGTCGGCCCGACGAGCGTGGTTGCGGCGGTTTGGTTCGTGGTGTGCACCGGTCCACACCAGTCGCCCGGTCGGTCGCAGCTGGACGTCAGTTGTTGAGTCGGGGCCGGTGGAGGGGCAGTTTGAAGCGCGCCGCGATCAGGCCGGGCCGGGTCGGCGAACTTGGCAAACAGGAGCCGGATGTGCGGTGCCGTTCGAGGAGCGGGCCGAGGGTGGCCGGACTGGTGTGGGCTGGTGTCTGGGGTGGTCGGCGGGTGTTGTGGTTGCCGAGCCGTCCGGGTCTGCGTCAAGGTCGGCCCGACGAGCGTGGTTGCGGCGGTTTGGTTCGTGGTGTGCACCGGTCCACACCAGTCGCCCGGTCGGTCGCAGCTGGACGTCAGTTGTTGAGTCGGGGCCGGTGGAGGGGCAGTTTGAAGCGCGCCGCGATCAGGCCAGGCCGGGTCGGCGAACTTGGCAACCGGAGGTGGATGTGCGGCGCCATCGAGGATCGGGCCGAGGGTTGCGGGTGCGGCGCCGTCGAGGAATGAGCTGAGGGTTGCGGGAGCGGCGCCGTCGGGGCGCGGGCTGAGGGTTGCGGGAGCGGCCTCGACCGGGCTGGGAGGTGGCGGCGGGTGTCGTGGTCACCGAGCCGCCCGGTCCGCAGCAAGGTCGGCCCGACGAGCGTGGTTGCGGCGGTCTGGTTCGTGGTGTGCACCGGTCCGCACCAGTCGCCCGGTCGGTCGCAGCTGGACGTCAGCTGTTGAGTCGGGGCCGGTGGAGGGGCAGTTTGAAGCCCACCACGATCAGCCAGGCCAGACCGGCGAACCTGGCAATCGGCAGCAGGTAGGCGGCGCCCTCGAGCAGCAGGCTCAGGGTTGCGAGCTCGGCGACCGCGGCGACGGCCAGGCCGGCCCAGGCGAGCCAGCGGGGCAGCAGGCCGTCGAGGAATGAGCTGAGGTTTGCGGGAGCGGCGCCGTCGGGGCGCGGGCTGAGGGTTGTGGGCGGCGCCGTCGAGCGGGCTGAGGGTTGCGTCGACGCGTGAGCTGAGGGTTGCGGGAGCGGCCCCGACCGGGCTGGGAGGTGGCGGCGGATGTCGTGGTTACCGAGCCGCCCGGTCCGCAGCAAGGTCGGTCCGACGAGCGTGGTTGCGGCGGTCTGGTTCGTGGTGTGCACCGGTCCACACCAGCCGCCCGGTCGGCCGCAGCTGGACGTCAGCTGTTGAGCCGGGGCCGGTGCAGGGGGAGCTTGAAGCCCACCACGATCAGCCAGGCCAGACCGGCGAACCTGGCAATCGGCAGCAGGTAGGCGGCGCCCTCGAGCAGCAGGCTCAGGGTTGCGAGCTCGGCGACCGCGGCGACGGCCAGGCCGGCCCAGGCGAGCCAGCGGGGCAGCAGGCCGGCGAGCAGGCCCGGCACGGCGATCCCGGCCAGGAGCAGGCCGAGCGGCACCACGTGGCCGGGGCCGCCGGCGGCGAAGGCGAGCAGTTGCAGGGGGCGGATGAAGTCGTGGGCGCCGGGCTCGGACAGGGTCCAGCTGATCAGGCCGGAGGTGGCCAGGAAGGCGGCGGCGAGCAGGCCGCCGGCGAGGGCGATGGTGGCGCCCGGGGCACGGATGCCGAGGTGGTGCAGCCGGGCCGAGGCGGTGGCGGCGTAGATCGCGAGGGGGATGGCGGCGGCGAACTGGAACGCGCCGCCGACGCGCACCGCCAGGGTGTGGTCCTGGAAGTACGCGACGATCGGGCCCGCCTCGCCGAACGGCGACGGGAACGGCGTGCCGCCGGCGAGTGCCGTGCCGAGCACGAGACCGGCGATGAACAGGGCGGTGACGACGACGCCGAGGACGCCGAGTGGTGGGCCACCCTGCGCGGTGCGGGGCGCGGTGGTCTGCGTGACCATCGAAGGAATCCCTTCAGTAAGATGAATGGTTCACTGGAGTGAATTATTCAGTACACTAGCGCTGTGAGTGGTGCTGGGCAACCCCCGCAGGGCGCGGCGTTCCTGATCGCGCAGGTCGGCGCGCACGCGGCCGGCCGATTCGCCGAGCGCGTCGAAGAACTCGGCCTGACGCCGCCGGAGGTTGGGCTGCTGCGCATGATCGCCGGGGCGCCCGGCCGCAGCCAGCAGTCGGTCGCGGCGTACATGGGCGTGGTGCCGAGCCGGGTCGTGGCCATCCTCGACACGCTCGATCACAAGGGTCTGGTCGAGCGGCGGCAGGGCGCGACCGACCGGCGGCATCACGCGCTGCATCTCACCGACGACGGCCGGCAGGTGCTGATGGAGATGCGGCAGCTCGCCCGTGCCCACGACGACGATCTCTGCGCCGCCCTCGACCCGCAGGAGCGCGTGCAGCTCGCCGGGCTGCTCCAGCGCATCGCCGACCAGCAGGGGCTCACTCCCGGCGTACACCCCGGATATCGACAGCGGAAGCGCTGACGCGGGCGCCCTGGCTGGCCTGCTTACCCCGTGCATCCATTACGGTCTACGACCATGACCGCACCGCAGGACTTCACCTCGGCAGGCATGGGCGCCCGCGTCGTGGCGCTCGTCGGCGCGCTGGGCGCGGTGCTCGCGCTGAGCATGCCGTGGGCCAGCGAGGACAACACGGGCGTCGCCGAGTCCGGCGAGGTGTTGCTCCTGCGCGGTGGCGTCGAGTGGACCGGCTGGGGCATCTACGGTGCGAGCCGGCTCGACGGGCACCGGCCCGTCTCGCTGACCGTGGCGATGATCCTGATCGCCGGCACGGTCCTGGTCGCGATCGGTGCGTGGGTGGCGTTCGAGCGGACCCGCCGCCGGTGGCTGCCCCCGGCGACCGCCGCCGCGGCGGTGATCGCGCTGGTCGTCAGCTTCCCGGGGCTGGAGGGCGTCAACGGTCGCTTCGGCGCCGGCCACGTCACCACGACCGAGTTCGGCATCGTGGTGTGGCGGCTCGCCATCGCCGTGGTCGCCCTGGGCTCGACCCGCCTCGCCCTGCTGCAGGAGGCGGCGAAACCGCTGCGCCCCGACGCCGACTGACAGAGGGGCGCTGTGGGCCTGCTGTGCGCCCACTGAATGGTGTTTTGCAGCGGTACGCCCGGATCCAGCCACGCCCGGTAACCGAGCCGGTACGGTGCGGCGGCGGGTGTCATCCGACCGGGCCGCCAGGGTGCTACTCGGTTGCTGACAACCTCACCGCACCCCGGCCGCTACCTTAAGTGGACCAGCCATTCAGGCTGGCGGGGAAAGCGATGATCCACCGGGCGTCCTTGGTCGCCAATTGGTCCGGTGGGGAGCCAGTGGCGAAACCGGACCCGTTTCAGGTGACTACCGCGGGAGAACCGGTGTGCGCATCCACGCGCCCTCAGACGTAGCAATGCATCGCTGACGTAAAGCCGTTTCCTTTCTTTGCCCTCGACCATTCGAGGGTTTCTCAAGCATGCCGTGCCACGGCGGAAACCGGAGGTCTTTCCGTGCTGAAGAAAGCAGCGATGAGCATCGGCGCCGCGGTTGCCGCAGTGGCCCTGGCCGCCGTGATCTACCTGGCCGCGGCGCATCGCACGCCGGCCGCCGACGCCGGAGTCGTCTCCCGGCCGGCCAGCCGCAGCGAGTTGCAGCCGCCGCCGAATCCCGAGCAGCTGAAGCCGTCCGAACGCGTCGTCGTCACCAGCAAATAGCAGAGCAAGTCGCCACCGACATACGTACCGCCCAGATTTAGGAGAACTGCGTGTTCCGCTCGAAGAAGCAGAAGATCGCCGCCATCGGTGCGACCGCCGCGGCTGTGCTCGTCGGTGTCGGCAGCGCCGCCTTCGGTGCCATTCCGGCCAGCAACACCGGCGTCATCACCGGCTGCCGCGACAAGAACACCAGCGCGCTGCGGGTCATCGACTACCAGTCGGGCACGCGGTGCAGGAGCAGCGAGCAGATGGTCCAGTGGAACCAGGCCGGCGCCAAGGGCGCGACTGGTGCCACGGGTGCCACCGGTGCCACCGGCCCCCAGGGCGCGACCGGCGCCCGGGGCCTGCCGGGCGCCACCGGCCCCGCCGGTGCCGCCGGCGCGAAGGGCGAGACCGGTGCGACCGGTGCCCAGGGCGAGAAGGGCGAGACGGGCGCCGCCGGTGCTCAGGGCGCTCAGGGTGCTCAGGGTGAGAAGGGCGAGACCGGCGCGCAGGGCGTCCAGGGCGAGAAGGGCGAGCAGGGCCTCCAGGGCATCCCCGGCATGAACGGCGCCGACGGTGCCCAGGGCCCGCAGGGTGAGAAGGGCGAAAAGGGCGAGACCGGCGCCGCCGGCGCGGACGGCACCATCGGCTCGCAGGGCGCTCAGGGCGCCCAGGGTGAGAAGGGCGAGACCGGCGCCCAGGGCATCCAGGGTGTCCAGGGCATCCAGGGCATGGCCGGCCTCAGCGCCTACGACATCGCGCTCGTCAACGACCCGACCATCGGCACCCCGGCCGAGTGGCTGGCCTCGCTGGTCGGCGTCAACGGCGTCGACGGCAAGGACGCGTACCAGCTCGCGGTCGACATGAACGCCTTCACCGGCACCCCGGCCGAGTGGCTGGCCTCGCTGAAGGGCGCGGACGGCGCCGCCGGTGCGCAGGGCGCCCAGGGCGCCCAGGGCGCGGCCGGTGCGACCGGTGCGCAGGGCCCCGCCGGTGCGCAGGGCCCGGCCGGCGCGAACGGCGCGAACGGCTCGGTCTGGCTGACCGGCGCGGGTGCCCCGGCGGCCGCGAACGGCGCGGTCGGCGACCTGTACCTCGACACCGCCACCTCCAACGTCTACAAGAAGACCACGGCGACCACCTGGACGCAGACCGCCAACATCAAGGGCGCCACGCCGACCATCACGCAGACCGTCGCGACCAAGCCGGGGTCGGTCAACGTCAGCAGCGGCAACTCGTCGCCCACGCTGAACGTCACCTGCGACAACAACGGCATCGCGATGCTCGGCACCTGGTCCGAGACCGGCACCGGCTCGGTGTCGCTGACCAGCGGCAAGCAGTCGACCGACGGCAAGACGTGGCAGTTCACCTTCACGCACAGCGGCAGCTCCAACGTCGTGAGCGCGCTGGTCACCTGCGTCAGCTTCAGCTGAACCCGCTAGCGGAGCGGCCCCGGCAGGTGTGCAAACGCGCAAACGCGCAGACACGCCGGGGCCGCTCCACCCGTACACCTGCCAAATCAAGCGAAAGCGAGCACCTGTGCGCACTGTGGTGAAGCTGGTGGCGTCGACGATCGTCGGCACCATCGCCGCCGGTGGCCTGGGGACAGCGGCCCACGCCGCGGGGCCGGCCGTCAGCGGGGTCACGCCGAAGAACGGGACGACCGGCGTTGCTGTCGGCGTCCGCCCGACGATCACCTACGCCGACGCGGTCGACCCGGCTGCGCTGCGGTACTCGTTCGTGAAGGCCAGCGGCGGGGCGGCCGTCGCGTCGTACTACGCCTACGACGTGCCGACGCACACGTTCACGTTCACGCCGCGGGCCGCCCTGGCCGAGCAGACGAAGTACACGATGACGGTGAAGGTCAGCACGTCGACCTACACCTGGTCGTTCACCACCGGCGTCACCGACCGGGTCGCGCCGACCGTGCCGGGCACGCCCGGCGTCGCCGACGTCACCACCACGGGCGCCACGGTCAGCTGGGGCGCCTCGACCGACGCCGTCGGCGTCACCGGCTACCAGGTGTTCGACAACGGCACGCTGAAGGCGACCGTCACCGGCACCTCGACGACCCTCGCCGGGCTCGAGCCGGCCACCGCGCACAGCATCACGGTCAAGGCGGTCGACGCCGCGAACAACGTGTCCGCCGCTTCCGCACCGGTGGCCTTCACCACGCTGACGCCGCCGCCGGCGCCGGACACCATCGCGCCGAGCGCGCCGGGTGCCCCGGTGGCCAGCGCGCTGACGTCGACCGGCGTGACCCTCACCTGGCCGGCGTCGACCGACAACGTCGGCGTCACCCAGTACACGATCAGCGGCGGTCCGGCCGTCCAGACGAGCACCGTCAACAGCGTGACGCTGACGGGGCTGTCGCCGCTGACCGCCTACGCGTTCACGGTCCAGGCGTCCGACGCCGCCGCGAACCTGTCCGTCGCGTCGCCGAGCACGGTCGTCACCACGCCGGCCACGCCGATCGCGAACGGGGTCAACGGCACCGGCATCCCGGGCTCGACCGGCAAGACCCTGGTGCTGTACGACACCACCGGCCCGTACGGCTTCCTCGGCGAGCAGTACGCCATCGCCACCGCCAACCTCAGCTCCCACTTCGGCGACTGGACGGCCCAGCCCGTCACCAGCTACGCGGCCGGCGAGCTCGACCAGTTCCAGGCGTTGGTCTACCTGGGCAGCACGTACGACGAGCCGCTGCCCGTGGCGTTCCTCGACGACGTGACCGCGACCACGAAGCCGGTCGTCTGGATCTACGACAACATCTGGCAGCTGACCGCCCGCGACCCGAACTTCACCGCCAACCGCGGCTTCACCTGGACCAGCTTCGACGTGTCCTCGGTGTCGCAGGTGCAGTACAAGGCGAAGAACTTCAGCCGCGACCCGCAGAACGGCGCCGGCATCATGAACACCACGATCAGCGACGCCACCAAGGCGACCCCGGTCGCCAGCGCGGTCCGCGCCGACGGCACGACGCTGCCGTGGGGCGTGCGGTCCGGCAACTTCACCTACCTCGGTGAGATCCCGTTCTCCTACATCAGTGCCGACGACCGGTACGTCGCGTTCGCCGACCTGCTGATCGACGTGCTCGCCCCGGCGACCACCGAGCGGCACCGGGCGCTGGTCCGCATCGAGGACGTCGGCCCCGACGCCGAGCCCAGCGAGCTGCGGGCGATCACCAACTACCTGTACAGCCAGGGCGTGCCGTTCTCGGTGGCCGTCTACTCCCGCTACCGCGACCCGCTGGGCTCCAACACCGGCGGCGTGGCCGAGGACTACACCCTCGCGGACCGTCCCCTGGTGGTGGCAGAGCTCAAGTACATGCAGTCGCACGGCGGCACGCTGCTGATGCACGGCTACACGCACCAGTACGAGAGCATGATCAACCCGTACAACGGGGTCAGCGCCGACGACTTCGAGTTCTACACCGCGCACGTCGACCCGGTCACCAACAACGTCGTCTACGACGGCCCGGTGCCGACCGACTCGCAGGCCTGGGCGCAGGGCCGCATCGACGGCGCGTTCGCGGCGTTCGCCGCGGCCGGGCTGGCCAAGCCGACCATCTTCGAGTTCCCGCACTACGCCGGCTCCGACGCGTCCAACAAGGCGGTCGCGGCGACGTTCAAGACCCGCTACGACCGCGGCCTGTACCCGGTCGGCGCGTTGCGCGGCGGCACGCTGGACAACACGCGGATCTTCGGCCAGTTCTTCCCGTACACGGTCCGCGACATCTACGGGGTGCTGACCGTGCCGGAGAACATCGGCAACATCGAGCTGGAGCCGTTCAACAACCACCCGGCGCACCTGGCGGCCGACATCGTGGCCTCGGCGCAGCTGAACAAGGTCGTGCGGGACGGGGTGGCGAGCTTCTTCTTCCACCCGTACGTGCCCGTCAGCTACCTGCAGGACACCGTCACCGGGATCAAGGCGGCCGGCTACACGTTCGTCCCCGCCTCGGCGATGTAGCTCCTGGTGAGACGCAGAAAGGCCGGTGCCCCCCAGCACCGGCCTTTCTGGCTGCCCGGGGGACAGCTCCGCACCCCGATTGCACCTAAATTCGACATGTCAGCAAATTTCGTGCTAGGAGGCCCGCGTTGGTAGCGTCCCTGGAGACCTCGGAGACCGTCACGGCGACCGCTGCCGCCGTCGAGAAGCCCCGCCGCGGCCGGCTCATGGCAGGTGTCGCGGCCGTCGCGGGCGTCGTCGGCTGGCAGGCCCCGCGGGTCGTCAACGAGCTCACCAAGCCCCCGTACCTGGGCGCGCCCGCCGCCGAGATCGCCGCCGACCTCGACTGCGACAACTACGCCCAGTCCACCAACCACGACGAGTCGGTGTACCGGTACCACGACCAGGGCACCTGCTCCCTCGAGGGCACCGTCATCACGATCACCACGTTCAACCGGGCCGACGACGAGCGGGCGTTCGAGTCGGTCATGAAGGCCCTCATCCCCGTGGTCCACCCGACCTGGGAGGGCGCCACGTACGCGGCCGGCGAGGGGTGGAACGTCGCCGACGCCCGCAACCTCACCCCCGAGACGGCGACCCTCGTGGTGCAGCGCCTCGGCACCGGCGCGACGAAGGTGATCCCCTTCTCCGGCAAGTAGATGTGCGACGATCGCCGGATGGTGGAACTGGTCGCGGGGGACATCACCGCGGAGCGGGTCGACGCGATCGTGAACGCCGCCAACTCCTCCCTGCTCGGTGGTGGCGGCGTCGACGGCGCGATCCACCGCAAGGGCGGCCCGGAGATCCTGGCGGCCTGCCGCGCGCTGCGGGCCGGTCACCTCGGCAAGGGTCTGCGCGCCGGCCAGGCCGTCGCGACGACCGCGGGCCGGCTGCCCGCGAAATGGGTCGTCCACACGGTCGGGCCGGTGTGGAGCGCCACCGAGGACCGCTCCGCCACCCTCCGCGACTGCTACACGAATTCCCTGGCCGTCGCCGCGGGGCTGGGTGCGCGATCGGTGTCCTTTCCGTTGCTCTCTTCCGGGGTGTACCGGTGGCCGAAGGACGACGCCGTCGCGCAGGCCCTGGTCGCGCTGCGGGACCTGCCGCCCGGCGTGGACCTGGTCCGGCTGGTCCTGTTCGACCAGGAGACCCTGGAGATCGCCGAACGGGTCCGGGCCGCGACGAACTGATCAGGCACGGGCGGGTGCGGACCAGTCGATCGGGTGGTCGAACTGCCAGCGCCACTTCTCCGGGTTCGCGAGGAGGCGCATCGCGACCGGCATCAGCGCGTCGCGCAGCACCCGGGCGACCGGCCCGGCGGCCTTGTCGCTGTTGGTGCGGGCGGCGGCCGCGATGACCCGCTCGACCCGGGCGCGGCGCAGTGCCTCGTAGGCGCTGAACGCCTGCGGCAGCGGCAGGTCGCGCAGGCAGCGGGCCAGCTGCACGGCGCTCTCGGCGGCCAGCGAGGCGCCCTGCCCGGAGCTGGGCGACGTGGGGTGGGCGGCGTCGCCGATGAGCACGGCGCGGTCGCGGTGCCAGACCGGCACCGACGGGATGTCCTCGAGGCCGCCGGTGACGACCAGGTCCTTGGGATCGGTACGGCGGATCAGCTCGACCGCCGGAACCCGGTCGCCGGTGAACGCGTCGGCAAGGACCGGCAACCACTCCGCCGGGGTGAAACCGGCGCCGTAGGACGGATCCCGGGACGGCAGGTTCACGAACCAGCCGCCCTCGCCGGTGCCGGTCACCTGGTAGCCGAAGAAGGCCCGCTTACCGAAGACCAGGTGCATCTTGTCGCCCGTCGGCGCGACGCCGTCGCCGTCGCAGCGGGCGCCGAAGCCGAGCAGCCCCACGTATCGCGGCGCCGGCGCGCCCGGGTCGATGAGGCGGCGCACGGTGGAGCGGATGCCGTCGGCGCCGATGACGACGTCGGCCTCGGCCGTGGTGCCGTCGGCGAAGCCCGCGACGCCGCCGGTGAGGGAGACCAGTCGCTTGCCGTGGGTGATGCGGATGCCGCGGCCGACGGCCTCGTCGTAGAGGGCGCGGTACAGCTCGTGGCGCCACACGAGCTGCATCGGCGGCAGGTCGTCGAACGTGCCGAACTCGGCCAGCCGCTTGCCGGTCCAGCTCTGCATGACCATGCCCGACATCGGCTGGCCGACCCGCTCGATGACGTGGTCGGCGTCGACGGCGGCCAGGGCGGTGCGGCCGTTGGGTGCGATGCTCAGCGCCCCGCCGACGCCGTCGGCGAACCCGTCGTGTGCCTCGTGGACGGTGACGGCGATGCCGGCCTTCTGCAGGGCGAGCGCGGCGACCGGGCCGGCGATCCCGCCGCCGATGACGATCGCTGACGTGACTGTTCCCATGACAACCCCCGGCGTGACGATTGGTTGATACCAACTATCCGCCGTCGACTAGTCAGAGTCAACTATTCGTAATACGACGCCCACATCGGTCGCCAGCCGTCGACCGGGTCCGTGATCTGCTCGATGAACCCCTCGACGAACGTGATCTCCGCGTCCAGCAGGCCCTGCCGGTACACCTCCTCGATCAGGAAGAGCGGGTGCGGAGCGGGGCCGTCCACGAGGGCCGTGGCGGCCGCGCACTGCTCCCGCAACCCGATCAGTCGCTGCCGCAGCAGCCCGACGACCACGTCCGGGTGCAGGGCGCTGATCAGCGACAGCGCCGAACCGAACGCCGGGAACTCGTGCCGGGGCGTGCCGACCAGATCTTCCAGCCAGGCCCGCAGCTCGGCCCGCCCGTCCGGGGTGATGCCGTAGACGGTGCGCTCGGGACGCTGCCCGTCGCGGGTGGTCTCCTGCGGCGCGACCAGGCCGGCCTTCTCCAGCTGCTGGACCACCATGTAGAGCGAGCCGTGGGTGAACTTGATGCTGCGGTCGTCGCCGTGCGCCCGCAGCGTCTTGGACAGCTCATACGGGTGCATCGGCGCCTGGCTGAGGTACGCCAGCACCGCCAGGGCCAGCAGGTTCTTCCTGGCGCTGGCCGGCTTTTCCGGGCTCATCCGGCGGTCAGCGCTGTCATCGCCTCGTCGTCCAGCACGACCCGCCCGGCGGCGACGTTCTCCTCCAGGTGCTCCAGGGACGCGGTGCCCGGGATCAGCAGCGTGTTCGGCGCCACCGCGAGGATCCACGCGAGGGCGACCTGCGCCGGGGTGACGTCGAGGCGCAGCGCGGTCGCCTTCACCGCCGGGTGGCCGAGGACCCGTTCGCGTCCGAACGCCGCGCCGAGGGGGAAGAACGGCACGAACGCGATCCCGCCCGCCGTGCAGGCCCGCAGCACGTCCTCGCCGCCGCGGTCGACCAGGTTGAACGGGTTCTGCACGCACGCGACCGGGGTGCGGGTCAGGGCGTGCTCGAGCTGGGCGAGATTGACGTTGCTCAGCCCGACCGCGCCGATCAGCCCCTCGTCGCGCATCGCGATCATCGCGTCCAGCTGCCCGTCGAAGTCGCCGTCGGACCCGGTCACCCGCAGGTTCACCACGTCGAGCCGCTCCACCTCGAGCGAGCGCAGGTTGTCCAGCACCCCCGCGCGCAGCTGCTCGGGCTCCTGCGCCGGGATCCAGCCACCCTTGGCGTCGCGCGCCGCGCCGACCTTGCTCACCAGCACGAGCCGGGAGTCGTACGGGTGCAGCGCCGTGCGCAGCAGCTCGTTGGCCACGTCGGGCCCGTAGTACTGCGCGGTGTCGAAGTGGTCGACGCCGAGCTCGACCGCGCGCCGCACGACCGCGAGGGCCTCGGCACGATCCCGGGGCGGCCCGAAGGCGCCCCGGCCGGGCAGCTGCATCGCGCCGAACCCGATCCGGTGGACGGTGCGGTCGCCGAGCGGGAAAGTCTTCACGACGCCAGCCTACGACCTTGGGCCCGCACGACATCTGCACATCTCGCACACCCGCTCGCCCCGGTCGATGCCTACGGTCGGTGACATGCGGGTGCTGATGATTCTTCCGGCCCTGACCGAGGCGACCAGCCCTCTGTTCCGGCCGATCAAGTACAGCCTCTTCCCACCGCTCGGCCTGGCGACCCTCGCCGGCTACCTCCCTCCGGACGACGACGTGCGCATCGTCGACGAGCACGTCGAACGCTTCGACCCGGCGGCCGTCGAGCTGCCCGACCTGGTGGTGATCCAGGCGTACATCACCTCGGCCCGGCGCAGTTATGAACTGGCCGACTGGTACCGCGCCCGTGGGGTGTTCGTCGCGATGGGCGGCCTGCACGTCACGTCCCTGCCGGACGAGGCCGCCCAGCACGCCGACAGCGTGTTCTGCGGCCCAGGAGAGGACACCTGGCCGGTATTCCTCGCCGACCTGCGACGCAAGGCGACGCTCCCGCGGTACACCTCCAAACAGCGCACCCTCGAAGGCCTGCCGCCGATCCGCAGAGACCTGATCCAGCGCCACCGCTACCTGGTGCCCAACTCGATCGTCGTGTCGCGGGGCTGCCCGCACCACTGCGACTTCTGCTACAAGGACGCGTTCTTCGAAGGCGGCAAGTCGTTCTACACGCAGGCGGTCGACGACGCGCTCGCCGAGATCGACCGGCTGCCCGGGCGGCACCTGTACTTCCTCGACGACCACCTGTTCGGCAACAAACGGTTCGCCACGGAGCTGTTCGCCGGGATGCGCGGCATGGGCCGGGTGTGGCAGGCGGCCGGCACGGTCGACACGATCCTGCAGCCGGACCTGCTGGAACGCGCCGTCGACGCCGGGCTGCGCAGCATGTTCGTCGGCTTCGAGACCATCAACGCGGACAACCTCGCCGAGCAGCGCAAACGGCAGAACGTCGGGCGCGACTACGGCGCCGTGGTGCGCCGCCTGCGCGAGGCGGGGGTGATGGTGAACGCCAGCTTCGTGTTCGGCATGGACTCCGACGGGCCCGACGTGTTCGACCGCACGGTGGGGTGGGCGGTGCGGCAGGGCATCGAGACCGCCACGTTCCACATCATGACCCCGTATCCCGGGACCGGCCTGTTCCGCCGCATCTCGTCCGAGGGCCGCATCAAGCACCGGAATTGGGAGTTGTACGACACCCGCCACGTCGTCTATTCGCCGCGGGGGATGACGGCGTCGCAGCTGGAACGCGGGTACTGGCGGGCGTACAAGGACTTCTACCGGTGGGGGAACCTGTGGCGGGGCGCGGCGACCAAGGACGTGCTCGGGGACCGGGTGCGGCACCTGGCGTACGCGGGCGGCTGGAAGAAGTTCGAGCGGGTGTGGGACGTGCTGATCCGCTCCGGGCAGGTGCTGCACGCGCTGCCGCTGCTGGAGGCGGCGCTGTCGTCGTTCGGCTCCCGGCGTTCCGGTCGTGATTCGCGCCCGACCTATGATTCCGGGGGGCTTTCGTTGAAGGGGGCGGCGGGATGACCGTGGCAGTGCTGGGGACCGGGATCATGGGCGCGGCCGTGGCGCGCAACTGGCTGCGTGCCGGTGAGTCCGTGCGGGTGTGGAACCGCACGGCCGAGACCGCCGAGGTGCTCGCCCCCGACGGTGCCGTCGTCTGCTCCTCGCCCGCGTCGTGCGTCGAGGGCGCCGACGTCGTCGTCACCGTCCTGTTCGACGCGGCGTCCGTCGACACCGTCATCACCGCGGCGGCGCCCGCGCCCGGCACGCTGTGGCTGCAGCTGAGCACGGTCGGGGTGCCCGGCGCCGACGACCTCGCCACGCTGGCCGCGAAGCTCGGCCTGGTCTACGTCGACGCACCCGTCCTCGGCACCCGGCAGCCCGCCGAGCAGGGCAAGCTCAACGTCCTCGCGTCCGGCCCGTCGGACGTCCGGGACCGGGTCGAGGCGCTGTGCGCGCCGATCGCGGCGAAGGTGACGTGGCTCGGCGAGGCCGGCGCCGGCAGCCGGATCAAGCTGGTCGTCAACAGCTGGGTGCTGACCGCGGTCGCGGGTCTCGCGCAGAGCGTCGCGCTCGCGGACGGGCTCGGTCTCGACCCGGCCCTGTTCCTGCAGCTGGTTTCCGGCGGGGCGCTGGACATGCCGTACCTGCATGCGAAGGCGCCGTCCATGATGGAGCGTTCGTATCCGGTCTCGTTCCCGGTGAGCGGCGCGTTGAAGGACGCCTCGTTGGTCGGCGCGCTCGCCGGATCCGTCGGCGTGGACCGGTCCGTGGTGGACGCGGCGGCGGCGCTGCTGTCGACCGCGGCCGAGCGGGGGTTCGCCGAGGACGACATGGCCGCGCTGTACGAGGCTGTGCGGTCCCCCCAGGAGTGAACCGGCGGCAGGTCCTCCTGGGCGTTGCCGGTCTGCTCTCCGGCTGCTCGTCATCGCCCCGTGTGGTCCCTTCACCGGTGGTGTCGTCGCCCTCGGTCTCACCGTGGGCGCTGCCGGTCGCCACCCCCGAACCGTGGCCTTCCGGCCGTTCGCGTGCCGGTCGGTTGCGCGACGTGGTCACCCGGTTCCTCGCGCCCAGCCCGGTGCACCCGCTGTTTCCCGGCGGGGTGCTGTTCGCCGCCGTGGACGGTGCGGTCGTCGCGCACTTCGCGTTCGGTGACGCGGTCCGGTATGACGCGGCCCGTTCGGAGTTGCCCGCCGACCAGCGGATCCCGGCGACCGTCGACACCCTGTACGACCTCGCGTCGCTGACCAAGACGTTCACCGCGGTGCTGGCGCTGCGGCTCGTCGAGGGGGGCGCGCTGGCGCTGGACGCGCCTGTTTCGGAGTACCTTCCGTCCTTTGTGGACAAGCCGGCGATCACCGTGCGGATGCTGCTCACCCACACGTCCGGGCTGTCCAAGGACGTTCCCCTCGTCGGCTCCTCCGCCGCCGCCCGGCTGGAGCACGTGCTGCGGGAGCCGCCCGTCGGGCCGGCCGGCGGCGGGTACCTGTACGCGGACCAGAACTTCATCGCGCTCGGCGCGATCGTCACCCGGCTCGCCGGCGCGCCCCTCGACGTGCTCGTCCGGCAGCAGATCGCCGGGCCGCTCGGCATGGCCCGCACCGGCTTCCGCCCGCCGCCGGCGCTGCCGGCCGCGGCGACCGAGGCCGGGATCCGGGGCACCGTGCACGACCCGTCCGCGGCGGCGTTCGACGGCGTGGCCGGCCACGCCGGCCTGTTCGCCACCGCCGCCGACGTCGCCCTGCTCGCCCGCGCGCTGCTGACCGGCGGCGGGCCGCTGCTGCGACCCTCCACAGTGGACCTGATGCGGACCGACGCGAACCAGCGCTTCGGCCCGGCTGCCGCGCACGGCCTCGGCGTCGACATCGATCAGGCCTGGTACATGGGGAAGCTCACCGGCCACGGGGCGTTCGGTCATACCGGCTTCACCGGCACCTCGATGGTCTGCGACCCGCGCCGCCGCATCGCCCTCGTCCTGCTCACCAACCGCGTCCACCCCGACGCCACCTGGGGGAACAACAATCCCGCCAGGCGTGCTGTGGCCGACGCCATGCTGGCCTGATCTTGGTTGGCGCGCTATCTTGAAGGGGATGTGAGCCGCTGACACCTCCCCGACCCGCGCCCGAGGCCATTGCCCGGCGGGTTTCCGACGTTCCTTGCCGGTGGTGTCCGCATGTTTCCATCCGTTCTGCTCGCCCATGACCTCGTCCGCACGTACGGCACCCGCCGCGTGCTCGACGGCGTCTCCCTCACCGCCTCGCCCGGCCACCGCATCGGCCTGATCGGCGAGAACGGCGCCGGCAAGTCCACCCTGCTGCGGCTGCTCGCCGGCACCGACGAGCCCGAGTCCGGCACCGTCGTGCGCCCGGCCGACCTCGGCTACCTGCACCAGGAGATGCCGTTCGACGCGGCGGCGACGATCGCCGACGTGCTCGACGACGCCCTGCGCGAGGCCCGCGAGGACCTCGCCGCGCTGGAGTCCCCCGACGCGCTGACCCTTGAGGAGTACGGCGAACGGCTCGAACGCGCCCAGCTGCACGACGCGTGGGACGCCGACCGGCGCGCCGGCCTGGTCCTGGACGGGCTCGGGCTCGGTGCGCTGGAGCACGACCGCACGCTCGGCTCGCTGTCCGGTGGGCAGCGCGGCCGGCTCGCCCTCGCCGCGCTGCTCATCCGCCGGCCGACCGCCCTGCTGCTGGACGAACCGACGAACCACCTCGACGACGACGCGGCCGCGTTCCTGGAGGCGCAGCTGCGCGACCTGCCCGGCGCCGTCGTCCTCGCCAGCCACGACCGCGCCTTCCTCGACGCCGTCTGCACCGACCTCATCGACCTCGACCCGGCCGTCGACGGCCCCACCCGCTACGGCGGCAACTACACCGACTACCAGGACGCCAAGCGCGCCGAGCGGGAGCGCTGGCAGCGCCGATTCGAGGAGGAACAGGAGGAGCTGCAGCAGCTGCGGCACGCCGTCTCGGTGACCGCACACCAGGTCGCCCCGGGCCGGGAGCGCCGGGACAGCGAGAAGATGGGCTACGGCCACACCGCCGGGCGGGTCCAGCAGCAGATCTCCCGCCGGGTCCGTAACGCCGGCCGCCGCCTGGACGACCTCACCCGCACCCAGGTCCGCAAGCCTCCGGCACCGCTGCGCCTGGGCGTCCCCGCCCTGGCCGCCGCGTCGGCGGACGGGCTCCTGGTGACGCTGCAGGACGTGTCGGTCCAGGGCCGGTTGACCCTCGACCGGCTGGACGTCGCCGCCTCGGACCGGCTCCTGGTCACGGGCGCCAACGGCGCGGGCAAGTCGACGCTCCTCGGCGTCCTCGCCGGCCGGCTGCCCGCCGCCGGCACCGTCCAGCGGCGGCGCGGCCTGACCGTGAGGCTCCTCGCCCAGGACACGGTCTTCGACCACCCCGACCGCACCGTTGCCGCCACCTATGAACTGGCCCTCGGCCCTGCGCGCGCCGACGCGGTGCCGCTGCGCACGCTCGGCCTGCTCGCGTCCCGCGACCTGAACCGGCCGGTCGGCGAGCTGTCCGTCGGGCAGCGGCGGCGGCTCGCGCTGGCGCTGCTGGTGGCGGACCCGCCGGAGCTGCTCCTGCTGGACGAGCCGACCAACCACCTGTCGCCCCGGCTCGCCGACGAACTGGAGGAGGCGCTGGGCACCGGGCCGGGCGCGATCGTGGTCGCCAGCCACGACCGCTGGCTGCGTTCCCGCTGGCCGGGCCGCGAACTGCGGCTCGCCTGACGGGCCCGCCACCGGCCTGGGCGCCCGGCGCGTGGCCGTCCCAGTTCCGTGCATCGCCCTGAGCCGGAGACCCGGATCAGGACCCTGACCGTGCTCGTCCGTCGATCGGGAGTCGCGTGGCGGTCGTCCGGGCGGTCGGTCGGCGGCTTCGATCAACGACGCGGTGGCGCTGGTGCGAACGGCTCCGGGCGGCGCGGCGGGGGCGGAGGGACGGGCACGGCCGCGTCCGGAGGGGCAGGATTGCGGTATGGACGACGCGGTGACGCTGAGCGTGCCCGAGCTCGTTGAGGCCACGTACGTGGTGGCGACCGCACGCCCTCCGGCGGACGTCCAGGCCGCGGCCCGGGAATCGGCGCAGCGGCTGCCCGAGCCGCTGCGGGTCGGCGCGCTGCGGATGCTGGCCGGGCCGCTGCTCAGCGTGACCATGTCCACGGTCGGGGAGTCGCCGCCGCTGCCGGTGTCGTTCCTCGGCGTGTTCGGCGCGTCGGCGACCCAGCTGCGGGATCTCGACGCGGCCACACACGTCATCGTCTGCCAGGCGGTGTTCCGGCCCGGGTGGCCGCCGGCGCACGAGTGGCACGCCCGCGGGGTCGCCGCCGGCGTCGCGGAGCTGACCGGCGGGACGCTCATCGACATGTTCACGCCGCAGCTTTTGGACCCCGCCGCGGCCGTGCGCTCGCTGCCCGACCCCGACGGCCGGATCGTGCTCGTGCGGTGGGTGCTCGTGCCGCAGTCCGCCGGGGACCGCGGGCTGTGGATGACCACGAAAGGGCTCGGCCGGTTCGGGCTGCCCGAGCTGCAGGTGCTGGACGTGCCACCGGTGCTGGCCGGCTCCTGGACCCGGGTGATGAGCGGCGCCGCGGCGGCGCTGGTGCGGGTGTGGACGCGGGCGCTGCAGGGCGAGCCGAGCTTCGTCGCCCTGCCCAGCCGTCTCGTGGTCGGCACCGCCGACATGGACCGGGCCTACGGGCACGAGCCCGGACCCGAGCGCCAGGCCGAGGTGCGGTTGCGGCTCGACCCGCCGGACCGCTTCGACGGGCAGGCGTTCCTGACCGTTGTGCCACCGGACACGTACCGGTTGTCGGCGGGGGAGTTCCTGACGTCGGTGAGCGCCGCGCTGTTCGGGGGCCCGGGCAGTGCGGTGCGGCGGGCGCCCCGCGACGCCCGGATGGACGCCGCGATCGCCGCCGCCCGGGCCGCGCTGCCGCAGGCCCGGGCCCGGTTCCTGGACCGGGCGATCACCGCACCCGGCCAGCTGATCGTGAAGCACGGGCTGGCCGGGCACGCGACGCAGCGGGAATACGTGTGGTCCACCGTCACCGACTGGCCCGACCCGGCGCGGATCCACGGGGTGAGCATGTCCGACGCGGAGACCGACCCGACCGTGCGGGCCGGCCGGCCGACGTCCGTCGACGCCGCGACCGTCGTCGACTGGGGTATCTGGGTCGACGGCCGCGGCATCATCGAGGGCGGGTGGACCAACCAGCTGCTGTCCTGAGCCCGATCAGGCGGCTCGGCGGGCCCGGACCGCGGTGGCCAGGTCGGCGAGCAGCGCCTCGGTCGTGTCCCACGACATGCAGGCGTCGGTGACGCTCTTGCCGTAGGTCAGCTCACCGCCGAGGTCCTGCCGGCCTTCGACCAGGAAGCTCTCCAGCATGATGCCGGCGATCCCGTCCTGCCCCGCGGCGACCTGCCCGGCGATCTCCCGGGTCACCGACGCCTGCCGGACGTGGTCCTTGCCGCTGTTGCCGTGGCTGGCGTCGACGACGAGCCGCTGCGGCAGCCCCGCCTTCTCCAGCCGCGCCAGGGCGTCGCCGACCCCCTCCGGGCCGTAGTTCGGGCCCGAACGGGCGCCGCGCAGGATGATGTGGCAGTCGGGGTTGCCGGTGGTCTCCACGACCGCGGCCCGGCCGTCCTCGTCGACGCCGAAGAACACGTGCCGGCTCGCGGCGGTGTGGCAGCCGTCGATGGCGACCTGGACGTCGCCGTCGGTGGCGTTCTTGAACCCGACCGGCATCGACAGGCCCGACGCGAGCTGCCGGTGGACCTGGCTCTCCGGCGTCCGCGCGCCGATCGCGCCCCACGACACGGCGTCGGCGATGTACTGCGGGCTGGTCGGCTCGAGGAACTCGCACCCGACCGGCAGCCCCAGCCCGAGCACGTCGAGCAGTAACCGCCGGGCCAGCCGCAGCCCGGTCGGCACGTCGAACGTCTCGTCGAGGCCCGGGTCGTTGATGAGCCCCTTCCAGCCGACCGTCGTGCGGGGCTTCTCGAAGTACACCCGCATCACGACACACAACTCGGCGCTGTGCTCGGCGGCGGCCGCGGCCAGCCGGCGCGCGTAGTCGACGGCGGCGACCGGATCGTGCACCGAACACGGCCCCACGACGACCAGCAGCCGGTCATCGGCGCCGGTCACGATCGCGTGGACCTCGTCCCGTGATCGTCGGACGACCTCGGCGCGGGCGTCGTCCATCGGCAGCTCGTCCTGCAGCTCGCGTGGCGTGACGAGCGGCCGGTATCCGGTGACGCGCAGGTTGCTGGTGTTCATGTCCCGTCTCTTCTCCCAGGTTGAGGCGGGTCCGGTGCTCCAGCCCGCCGTGTGACACGACAAAGGGCAGAGACGGTGGTCTCTGCCCTTGCTGGCTCCGGGTGATCTAGGTCAGCGCAAGCGCCCGTCGGCTCCACCCGGAGCCACGGTAAAACGCCGATAACCCAACATCACGCCGCCACTGTACGCCATGAGCACGCTCAGCGCGCACGCAGTTCGACCAACGTCACATCGGGTGCGGCGCCGACCCGCACCGGCGGCCCCCAGAATCCGGCGCCATTGGTCACGTACACAGGCATCCCGCCGACCTCGCCGAGCCCGCTGATCACAGGCTGGGAGATCCGGGTCACATAGTGGAACGGCCACAGCTGCCCGCCATGGGTGTGCCCGGACAGCTGCAGGTCCACCCCACGCTTCGCCGCCTCGTGCGCCTGGACCGGCTGGTGCGCCAGCAGCACCACCGGCCGGGCCGGGTCCCGCCCGGCGAGCGCCAGGTCGTAGTCCGGCGGGTCGCCGACACTGCCACCGGTCGCGTCGTTGACCCCGGCGAGGTCCAGCCCGTCGATCTCGACCCGCGCGTTGCGCAGCACCCGCAACCCGAGCGCGCCGACATGCTCGATCCAGTCCTCGTGCCCGGAGAAGTACTCATGGTTGCCCGTCACGAAGTACACCCCGCGCCGGCTGCGCAACCCGCGCAGCGGCTCCACGGCCGGCCCGAGGTCGTCGACGGTGCCGTCGACGAGGTCCCCGACCATCGCCACGATGTCGGCGTCCAGCGCGTTGACGGCGGCGACGACCCGCTCGGTGTGCGCCCGCCCGCGCAGCGCCCCGAGGTGCACGTCCGACACCAGCGCGATCCGGGTGCCGTCCATGCCCCGGGGCAGCTTCGCGAGCGGGATCCGTACACGCCGGGTGGTGGGCGGCCCGAGCGCGGTGACCATGCCGGTGGCGGTGACCCCGGTCGCGGCGAGCCCGGCCACGATCGCGACGCTGCGCCCGATCAGCAGCCGCCGCTCCTGATCCGCCGGTCCGGTCGTGCGGGTAACGGCTCGCTGGGCCAACCACGCGGGGAGTTCCAGGACCACCAGAGCCAGGACGAGGTATCCGGCGAGGGCCAGCCACACGTACCCCGGCCAGCCGACGACGCGCTCGAGCGCCGGTTCGTACCGCCGGGGCAACGCCCGGTTCCCGACCGCCGTGACCGCGAAGAGGACGCCGAGCGCCCCCACCACCCACGCCCCGGCCCGCCGCACCCGCGGACGGCCGGTGGTGGCACGGACCAGCCGCAGCCAGAGGTACCAGTGCACCACTGCGACGGCCACCACGACCAACCCGGCGAACACCATCCCGCGACTATGGCAGCACCCGGCAACGTTCTACGAAGCGCCGCTCGGGCGGCGTTCGCGAAGCGGTCGATCGGGCGGCGCTTGCGAAGCGCCGATCCGGCGGTGTGTTGCGGGGCGCCGATCCGGTGGCGGTTACGAAGCGCCGATCCGGCGGGCGAGGTGCGGATCGAGTGGGAACGGCCGCTCCGGTGGCAGGAGCCGCTGCGCCTCGGCGGCCCGGCCCGTCTGGACGAGCGCCGCGATCCTGCGCACGACCGGGGTGAGATCGCTCAGCCCGGCGACCCACTCCGTTGCGTACTCCCGGATCAACTCCCGCCCGACCCCCACCTGGATGCTGTAGTGGTTGAGCGCCGCCCCGCGCAGCGACCGCTCCGGATCCCACTGCACGTGGACCCTGGCCCGCGCCAGTGCGGGATCGCTGGTCAGCACCGCCTCCGACAGCGCCCGCTCCCAGCCCGCCCGGCTGATCCGCACCGCGAGGATGCGCTCCTGCCCGGACTTGCGCCCCCAGTTGCTGCGATGCATGAGCCACAGCAGCGACGGCTTGATCCACGTCATCCTCGCGAACGAGAACGGCGCGACGAACGTCCCCGCCGCAAGCGCCGCGTCCGCCACCGCCCGCGAGTACGCCTGATAGACAACGATCGTCGTGGCATCGAAGTCGGCCCGAACCTGCCGCAACGCGGGCATCGCACACCTCCACCCGGACGATCGCCCCCACGCGTCCACCCCGGCAACCTGATTCCGCCGCATGCCCCCTGCCGACCCGCAACGGTGGGTTCAAGTGAAGGCCCGGGGTTCTCGGTTGTCGCCGGGGCGGCAGATCGCTGTTTCGACGCCGGTACTCTCCATTCCGCCGATTGATGGACGTCGTCCTTGGGCGTGATCGGTGTTGCAGCACCGAGTGATGCCCGTCCGGGAGGCCGTTGCGGATTGGCGTCGCGGTCGGTCGGTGCGCGGTGGGCTGTCCAGCGGCCGGTCTGCGACTTCGATCACCAGCACGTGGTGCTGGTGGACGTCGCGGGGCCGTGGACGTTGCGGGGCCGGTGACCACGCGCCCGGCGCCTCGCGTCCCAGTGGATGATCTTGCGGGCATGATCGAAGGATGGCACTGGTCGCGTGAGCGCGTGAGCGACCAGACAGATCCTTCGATCATGAACGTCCGCTGCTGAACGGCGGCCAGGGCCGAGAAATAGACGGAAATGTCAGGACCTCTGGCGGGCCAGAACTCTGGCGCACCGACCGTCCGCATGGCAACAACCATCGGTGGAAGAGATCTCCGCGGGATCAGCGGCGCCCCGGTCGGTCTTCTGGCCGCCTCGAAGCGTGCATTGGTGCGGCGTGCGCACCCCCTGCGCTTCACAACTTCCGGCGCGCACGGCTGTGGACCGGCACGGCAGGTGCGCGACGCTGCGCGAGGCGCACGTGGTCCGCCCGCCGGCTCGCGCTGACGAATGCCGCGGGCGGCGGGCTTGTGCAGTGGCCGAGCGGCACCCGTGTCGGGGCTGAACGGTGTCCAACGGTGGGCGCGGTCAGAAGCAGGAGTTGAGGTCGCGGAGCAGCTCCGAGGCGGTGGTCGGGTCCAACGTCGAGAACGGCACGGCGTGCTTGCGGGACCACTGGTCGCCGCCGTCGGGGCAGATCCAGATGTGGAGGGACTGCTGTGGGTTGTCGGTCGGAGCGCCCATCGTGATGCCCGGGTCGAGGTCGACGATCAGGGTCGCGCCGCCTGGCAGGTCGCGCTCGATCCGGCCCTGGTGGCCACCGTCCTGACCGGACCGCCGCCAGCCCCGGCGCTCCAGCGCGAGCAGTTTCACCGTCAGCGCTTTCCGGTCGTCGTACCGAGCCAGCCGGGTCGAGCTGAGCTCCTGCGCAGCGAGCGCCTGGACGTCGCGAGCCAACTGCCGGAACGGCTGCAGGATCTCGTAGTCGGCGAACACCTCCGACCACGCCCGCACGTCGAGGTGCACGGGATGAGCCACCGACACGACGGCATCATCGGCGAGGTCGACGAACTCGTCACCGACCCCGGCGAGAGTCCGGTCCTCAGCCAACCGCACGGCAACGCCGGCGCGCGCGATCCCCCCGCGGCTGGTGCTGGCATGGACGTCGCCGTCGTTGCCGCGCGTCGCGTCGCCGTAGTTGCTGCGGACGTCGCCGGGGCTGCCGTTGCGGCCGAAGCCTGCGATGCCACCCCCGCCGATGCTGCCGATGCTGCTGTCACCGTCGTCGCCGTCCATGGCGCTGTGGCCGCCGATGCCGTCGCTGGTGCCGGGGTCACTGACGCCGTCGATGCCGCTGAGTCCGCCCACGGCGCCCGCGCCAACGTTGCTCGGGCCGTCGTCGCCGTCCATGGCACTGACGCCGCCGATGCCGTCGCCGGTGTCGGTGCTGGTCGGGTTGCCCGCGCTGCTGCTGCCGCCACCGCTGCTGCCACCGCTGCTGCTGTCGCCGCTGCCACCGCTGCTGCCACCGCTGCTGCTGCCGCTGCTGCTGTCGCCGCCACCGCTGCCACCGCTGCTGCTGCTGTCGCTGCTGCTGCTGTCGCTGCTGCTGCTGTCGCTGCTGCTGCTGTCGCTGCTGCTGCTGTCGCTGCTGCTGCTGTCGCTGCTGCTGCTGCTGCTGTCGCCGCCACCGCTGCCACCGCTGCTGCTGCTGCCACCGCTGCTGCTGTCGCCGCCACCGCTGCTGTCGCCGCCACCGCTGCTGTCGCCGCCGCTGCTGCTGCTGCCGCTGCTGCTGCCGCCGCTGCTGCTGCTGCCGCTGCTGCTGCTGCTGCCGCTGCTGCTGCTGCCGCTGCTGCTGCTGTCGCTGCTGCTGCTGTCGCTGCTGCTGCTGCTGTCGCCGCCGCCGCTGCTGCTGCTGCCACCGCTGCTGCTGCCGCTGCTGCTGTCGCCGCCGCCGCTGCTGCTGTCGCCGCCACCGCCGCCGCCAATGCTGACGCCAACGCCAACGCCAACGCCAACGCCAACGCCAACGCCGCCGCCAACGCCGCCAACGTCGCTCCCAACACCATCGCCGCTGGCGGAGATGGTGGGAGTGCTGGGGGTTGGGGTGGTGATGAGCCACACCAGGCGGCGGGCGATCGGCCACAGCAGCGGGTGTTGCAGGAACGTGCGGCGGAACTCGGCGCCGGTCCAGTGGCGTTGGGTGACCATTGCCTGCTCCAGGCGGTGGACCTGCTCGGTGGCGACCTTCCGGACGACCTTCTTGGCGTCGGTGAAGCGGTGCTGGGCGGCCGGGGCGAGGCGGGGGTGGTCGGTGGCGGTGGGGGCGGGCAGCTCCTTGCGGCGGGTGCCGGACTCGTCGAGAACATACGGCTTGAGCTGGGCGTCGAAGCCGACCACGAAGCGGCGTGGGCCGTAGTCGAGGGTGAAGGTCGCGTCGGGGGTCAGGTCGAGGTGGGGGACGAGCCGGTCGGCGAGCTGATCCGGGGTCAGCTCGAGGGCCTCGGCGACCTCGCGGAGCTTCAGCTCGGCGCGGCTCTTGACGGCCTTGGCCTTCATCTTCGTGGCGATGTCCTGCAGCTGGGTCAGGGCGGCGTCGGTGCCGAGCTGGGCGAGGACGTCGAGGCCGGTCGCGGCCCGCTTGTGGGCGCCCTGATAGGGCCAGTCGCGGATGGCGGCGCCGAGCCGGGTGGCGGTCTCGTCGTCGCCGAGGACGGCCTGCGCGTCCAGGGCCCAACTGTCCGCGGGCGGGGCGTCGGCGTCCTCCCACCGCTGCAGCAGCGCCCAGGCGAACCGGGCCAGGTCGGACGGGTCGCAGGCGGCGTGGGCGATGGCGACGCCGGCATACGGGTCGCCGAGCTTCGACAGCATGAGCATGGTGATCAGGTGCTGGACGGCGTCGACGGGCAGGGTGCCGGAGCCGTCGCGCAGCCGGACCGGGGGCAGGGTGGCCGGGTCGGCCCACCCGGGCAGGGCCGGGATGCGGGATGGGAGCACGTCGAGCGGGTCGGTGTCGAGCAGGTCGCGGATCGCGGCGCCGGCCGCCGGTCCGTAGTCGTCGGCGGTGGCGAGGACCGTCTGGCGGTGCCCGGACGAGGCCAGCGCGAGCAGCGCCTGCCCGGCGTGGCGGCGGTCCGGGCCGGGCTTGGCGAGCGCGGCCGGGACGAGGGCCCGTGCGGCCGCGGCGGGGTGCCGGCGCAGCCATTCGAGCGCGATCACCCGGGCCGCCTTGAGCCGGCCGTGCCAGTCGGCGGCCAGCAGCGCGATCTCCGGCGCGGTGAACGGCAGCAGGTGCGGCCCGCCGTCAATCGGGCTGCGGCGGGCGATCCGCAGGACCAGGGGCAGCGCCGCCACGCCGAACCGGGCGACGATCCGGGGCAGCCAGTAGTGCACGCCCCACAGGCGGGTCGGCTCCCACACCGGCAGCAGGGACCGCGCGAGGTCTTCCGGGCCGGATTCGAGCAGGTCGGTGGCATACCAGGTCTCGAGCGTCCCGGCGCGCAGCTGCCCGGCGAGCTGCTCCGGATCCTCCCGGCGGGTCCATGGGTCGATCCGGGCGAGCAACTGCTCCCGCACGCCGGGCGGCCAGCTCACCGTGGGCTCGTCGGTGCAGCGGAGGTCGGCAAGCACGACCGGCTTCGCCCGCTTGCGCCGAACGGTCCACGGCGGCGTCACGAGCACCGAAGGCAACGCCACCGAAGGCAACGCCACTGAAGGCAACGCCACTGAAGGCGAAGCCACCGAAGGTGAAGTCACTGAAGGCTCCGGCCACGGCAGGGTGGCAGGCGCGAGCGCCGGATGCCGGGACATGTGCCGCCGCAGCAGCTCGACCACCCTCGGCCGGTCGGCCGCCGCGGTCATCAGCCGCATCGCGCGCTCCGGGAACCGCTCGGCCGCAGCCTCGACGGCGGCCTGGGCGCCCCGGACGCTCAGGCCGTCCAGCAGCTCCTGGAACGCCCGGTCGGTCGGGATGGCCGCAAGCGTGGCCATGATCGAGCGCTGCTGCGTGGCGTTGCCCCAGCCAGGCTCGCGCCAGCAGTGGTAGATGTCGAGGATGCCGTCGCCGAGGCCCTCAGCGATGGTGTGCATCATGGTCGGGCTGCTCAGCGACCACCACCCGCCGTAGTCCTCGGTCCACGGCCGCACGAGCGCCGCCTGCGCCGGGGTGTGGACCGAGGCCAGGAGCAGCGGCGCGTCCAGGTTTTCCCGGTGCTGCCGGTTCAGCTCCTCGGTGTCGGCGTCGACCCACGCGGTCTGCGTCGGGTCGAGGAACGACGTCGAGATCCGCCGCCGCAGCGAACCGTCCCGGTAGGGCGCGAGCGCCTCGAGGACGGCGGCGTGCACGTCGTCCGGGGCGGCGGCGACGGCCATCCGCACCCGGCCGAGCATCGGGTCGGTGCCGACCATCTGGCCCCGCTCGTGGATCAGTTTCCCCGCCCGCTGGACCGAGAGATGGCCCGGGCAATACTGCTCGCCGCACTCGCCGTCGGGGACCGGCTCGCCGCGCCGGACCGGGCAGTTGCGGCTCGTCAGCATCAGGTCGCTGGTCTCTGCGGCTGCGGCGGCGGCGAACGGCAGGCCGAGCCGGGCGATCCAGCCGTCGGCAACGGTCCGGTGGTCGAAGCGCGGCACCTGGGAGCCGCAGAGCAGGACGGTGGCGACCGCCGCCGCGCCGAGCGGGGTCGGTGCGGCCCCGTCGAGCACGGCGAGGCCGGCCTCGGCGACGGCGGGCTCGGTGCCCAGGTCCGCCAGCACGGCACGGGTGCCGGGCCAGTCGGGCACCTCGTCGGTCACCGGGACATAGGCCACGCGGATGCCGCCGCGGCGGGGGTGGATGCTGCGCCGCCACGACGACGGCACGACCATCGGTGAAGCTGTCACGGGCGTCACCCTAACCAGACCCACCGACATTTTCCGGCGCTACAACAAGGACGAGACGCCGAAGGCGACGTCGAGGTGATACCTGCTGCCCGCGTACCGCGACTCGGTCAGCTCCAGCGGCACCTCCCGCTCGTCGAGGATGAGCCGCCGCTCAACCAGCAACGGCGCGCCCGCCGGGAGGGACAGCAGCCGCGCGTCGGCACGGGTCGCCGCCGCGGCGGTCAGCGTCGCGGTGCCCCGGGTCGGCACCCGGCCGAGCGCGGTGACGGCGGCGTGCAGGGACCCGTTGACCAGATCGGCGTCCAGCAGGGCGGCGAGTGCGCCGGGGAACACGGCCCGCTCGGCCGCGACCGGCACCCCGTCGGCGAGGCGTACCCGCGAGATCGCGACAACGGAAGCACCGCTGCCCAGCTGCAGCCGGGCGGTCTCCGCCGCCGTGGCCGACCGCACCGCCGCGTCCACGATCCGGGACGACGGGGTCCGGCCCTGCCGACGCATCTCGTCGCTGAAGCGCACCAGGTTGTCGGCCCGGCGCGGCGCCGCCGGGACCGCGACGAACGTGCCGCGGCCAGGGGAGCGGTACGCGAGCCCGGCGCTGACGAGGTTCGTGACCGCCGCCCGCGCGGTCATCCGGCTGACCCCGTGCTCCCGGGCGAGCTCCGGCTCCGACGGCAGCGGGTCGTGCGGCGCCGAGCGGGCGACCAGGGCCCGGAGGGCCTGCTCGATGCGGTGGTAGTGGGGCGTGAAGTCGGTCACGGCTCGACCGTACACAAGAAGCTGTATAGACAACTAGACTGGGGCGCATGGAGAGCGTTGCGAAGATGATCGACCACTCGCTGCTGCGGCCGGAGCTGACCCTCGACGAGGTGCGTGCCGGATGTGAGCTCGCCGCGCGCTACGACGTGGCCTCGGTGTGTGTCCGCCCGGCCGACGTCACAACCGCGGTGGCGCTGCTCAAGGGGACCGGCGTGCTGGTCGGCACCGTGGTCGGGTTCCCGCACGGCGGCGCCACCACCGAAGCCAAGGTCGCCGAGACGCGGATCGCGGTCGCGCAGGGCGCCGCCGAGATCGACATGGTTCTCAACATCGGCTGGCTGCGCTCAGGTGACGACATGCAAGCAGGCGTCGAGGCGGACATCCGCGCGGTCGTCGAGGCCGCGGACGGCGCGACGGTGAAGGTGATCCTGGAGAACGCCTATCTCACCGACGCGGAGAAGATCGCCGGCTGCGAGGCGGCGGAGCGGGCCGGCGCGCACTACGTGAAGACGTCCACGGGTTTCGCGCCCGGCGGCGCGACGATGGAGGACCTGGCGCTCATGCGCGCGGCCGTCTCACCGCACGTCAAGATCAAGGCGGCCGGTGGGGTGCGGACCCTCGACATCCTGCTGGCGATGGCGGCCATCGGCGTCACCCGGTTCGGCGCCACCGCCACCGCCGCGATCCTGGATGATCTGGCAAGGCGCAGTCAGGCGAACACCGGCGGCTGACCGGTCGCCTCCAGCACCGACATCCACAGGTCACCGTCGGGATCGACGAGGTTGCGGGAGCTGATGGCGAGGGCGATCGGCACGTGCACGAATCGCCCCCGCCACCGCCCGACCACCATCTCGGTGCGCCCCGCCATCGCAGCATGCACCGCGGCGTGCGCGAGGCGGATGCAGTACACGCTGTCGTAGGGATTGGCGGGCACGCTGCGGATCGTGTAGCTCGGGTCGATGTACTTCAGGTTCGCCTCGACCCCCGCGGCGGCGAAGTCCTCGGCGATGCGATGGCGCAGGTAGCGCCCGAAGTCCTGCAACCGCACGTTGCCCGACGCGTCGAGCGAGGAGGCCGAATCGAGAAGGAATTCCTGTCCTGCCCCCTCCGCCACGACGATCATCGCGTGCCCGCGCGAGACGACGCGGTCCCGCAGATGGGCCAGGAAGCCGCCGGGCCCGTCCAGGGAGAACGGCACCTCCGGGATCAGCACGTAGTCGGCGTCGTTGTTGGCCAGCGCCGCGTAACAGGCGATGAACCCGGAGTGCCGGCCCATCAGCTGCACCAGCCCGATCCCGTTCGGGAACGCGGTCGCCTCCACGTGCGCGGCGCGGATCGCCTCCGTGGCCTTGGCGAAGGCCGTCTGGAAGCCGAAGGAGCGTTCGATGTACGGGATGTCGTTGTCGATCGTCTTCGGCACCCCGACGACCGCGATGCGCCGCCCCCGCTCCGCGACGACCTCGGCGATCTTCAACGCGCCGCGCATCGACCCGTCGCCGCCGATGACGAACAGGACGTTGACGGACAACTGCTCGAGGCAGTCGACGATCTCGTCCGGGTCCTGGTTGCCGCGGGAGGTGCCCAGGATCGTGCCACCGTATTCGTTGATGCCGGCGACCAGCGAGGCGTCGAGGTCGACGACGGACCGCCCGTAGCGGGCCGTCATGCCCTGGTATCCGTTGCGGAAGCCGAAGATGCGCCGCACCCCGTAGTGGTTGGTGAGCTCCAGGACCAGCGCCCGGATGACGTCGTTGAGGCCGGGGCACAGCCCGCCGCAGGTGACGATCCCGACCCGGGTCTTCGACGGGTCGAAGAAGATCTTGCGGCGGGGGCCGCCGGGCTCGAAGCCGGGCAGTTCCTCGACGGGCACGCCGCGCGCCGCGACGAGCGAGACCGTGTCGTCGAGCAGGACCCGGTCGGACTCGTCGACGTAGTGCTGTGTGGTGCGCCCGGTGCGCAGCAACGCCGCCAGGGGCGAGTCGATGCGGCTCTCGCCGAGCGTCTTGACCTCGAGCTGGGCCCGTTCGTCCACCATGCCCACCATGGTCGTGGATCAGCGTTTCGTGCCGGTGAAATCGGTTGAGCGACGAAGCGTCGGCGTGGATGGTGGAACGATGCGAGTCACCTTCCACCGGCTGCCCGACCATCAGTGGGCCGACGTGCTGATCCAGCGCGACGACGGCGTGGTGTACCGGATGCACGCCGGTCCGGTGACCGCGCACGCCCCGCACGACCTCGTCCACTTCACCGTCGAGGACGCCCTCGGCATGCCCGACGGCATCTGGGGTTCGATCGCCGGCGGGGTCGTGTTCCGCAGCATGACGCACGTGTCGGGGCGCCGGCCACCGCACGCCGCGGAACGCTCGGCGGAGCTGATCCGCGCCAACCGCGACCGGCTGCAGCGCGCCGAGCTCATCGGCGGCTTCGTGGAGCGGGCCGCCGCGGTGCCGGACGCGGACCTGGACCGCCTCGCGGCGCAGCAGGGCGCCGACCCTCTTGCCGGCGCAGACAAGGCGGCGGTCCGGCGGGCGGTCGACGCGCTCCGCGCCGCACAGCGGACCTGGGCGGCGCTGGAGATCGGCGCCGAGCTGACGCTGACCTGGCCCCAGCATCGCCGCCTCGTCCCGTTGGAGCGCAAGGTGAAGCGCCGCCAGTCCACGCTGCGCCGCGCGTCTTAGGTGAACAGGCTCGGATAGTTGGAACCGTTGCACAGGCACAGCAGGAGCAGCGCGAGCAGGAACGAGATCGCCAGGGTCCACGCCGCCCGCCGGGCGATGCGGGTCTGCAGGTCCTCCGGCCCGGCCGTCTTGACCGGCCGGTGGTCTTCAACCGAGATCCGGCTGCCGTCCAGCGGGTCGATCCAGCGGGCCGCCTCGGCCGCGAAGTGCCCGGTGTCGGCATGGTCGGCGGGGATGCGCCCGGCCAGGCGCACCGGCAGGGCGTCGAAGTCGCCGCCGTCGCCGACGACGATCACCGACCCGGGGACCTGCCGGCGGTCCAGGGCCTCCAGGAAGAGCATCGTGTGCCCGGTCGCGTCGGCGTCGGTGCCGGTGACCACGACGACGGGCGCGTGGACGGCGGTGGCGAGGTCGGCCACCGTCCAGCCGCCGTTCGGGGCGGCGACCCAGGCGTCGACGAGCACCACGACCCGGTGATGCTTGGCGTCCAGGTCGGCGACGACCGCGGTGACGGCGTCCAGGCCGGTCCCGGCGGGCAGCTCGACCAGCGCGGCGACGTGCGCGGCGAGCAGCTCGGACGAGCAGCCGAGGGTGACCGCGGCGGCGGTGCCGTCGGCCGTGGCGGCGAGGGCGGCCCCGGCGACCATCCAGTCGACGGTGGACGAGGTCGGGGTGACGACCCACGGGCCGCGAGTTGGCAGAGACATCGAAGCCGATCCTATGCCCGCGCCGCCGTGGCCGGTGTCCCATGATCCGGAGGACCATGGGGACGCGGCATCATGGGGAGCGCGGCGGCGCGGTCGAGGATCGCACCACCAGGTGCGTGGCCAGCTCGACGTGCAGCGCGTCGAGCTGGTGCCGCTCCAGCAGGCGCACCAGCAACGACACCGCCATGCGGCCCATCTCCGGTAGCGGCTGGCGGACCGTCGTCAGGTTGGTGGCCTCGGCGAGGTCGATGTCGTCGAAACCGGTCACCGACAGGTCGTCCGGCACCCGCAGCCCGCGCTCCGCCGCCGCCTGCATCGCGCCCACCGCGGCCTTGTCGTTGAACGCGACCAGCGCCGTCGGCGGCTGCGGCAGGTCGAGCAGTGCGCCGGCCGCGCGCCGGCCCTGCGATGTGGTGGGCTCGATGGCCCGCAGCAGCTCGGCGGCCGGCAGCACGCCGACGTCCGCGAGGGCCGCGTTGTGCCCCGCGAGCCGGGCGTCGCTGGCCAGCCACTCGGTCGGTCCGCCGATGACCCCGATGCGCCGGTGGCCGAGGCCGACCAGGTGCGCGGTGACCTTCCGGGCGCCGGAGAAGTGCGCCGCGGACACCGACACGATGTCCGGCGGCAGGGTGGTGCGCGGGTCGACGACCACGAACGGGATCCGGCGCCGCTGCAGCTCGACCAGGTCCGCGCCCGGCTCGGGCGGCAGGATCACGATGATCCCGCCGATGCCGTCGTGGCGCTCCAGGTCACGCAGCAGGGGAGTGCGCTGGGCGGCCTCGCCGGCGGTGAGCACCAGCTGCCGGCCGTGCAGCTCGACGGTCTCCGCGATCGACGACACGATCAGCCCGAAGTAGTCCGTCAGCACGTACGGGCAGCGCAGGTACACCCGGTCCCCGGCCGGTCGCGGGGCCTGGGCGGGCCGCTGCGAGCTGAGCCGCTCCGCGGCCTGATGCACCAGGTCACGGGTGTGCGGAGCGACCGTGGAGTGCTCGTTGAGCGCGCGGGAGACGGTCGCGATCGACATGCCCGTCGCCGCCGCGATCTCCCTGACCGTCACCTTGCGCATCCGCTCCGGTCCCCGATTCATAGGTCTTCACTAAGGACTCTTGACAGTTAGACGAGTGAAGATGTTTCCTAGCCTCGGCGATGTTACACGGCGTTTCATTCGTTACATGCCCTGGAACGACGCCGCAGGGGCAGCAAGGACGGGTTCCGGGACGGCGCCGGTGGGGTGGTCGTCCGGGAACCGACACGGGTGGGACGGCCGGTCGGGGCCGGTCGTCCCACCCACGATCGCGTGCCTAGCCGCAGACCTTCGTCATGGCGTCGGTGGCCGTCTTCAGCGTGGCCTCGAGCTTGGCGAGGTCGGCGGTGGTCTTGAAACCGGCCAGGTACTCGTCCGAGCCGAGCGTGGTCAGCGCGGTGATCAGCGTGCCCAGCGCGGCCCGCAGCGCCGGGTCCGCGGCCTGCGACTGCAGCGGGCCGAACTGCTTGTTCCAGGTGTCGATCTGGGTCCGGATCGCGGCCTTCGCGGTCGCCTCGGCGGCGGCGTTCTTCTGCTGCCGGGCCACGATGATGAAACCGACCTGCTTGCCGGCCGCCGTCATGTCGGCCTCGGTGATCACGGCCTCGGACTTGGCGCAGATGTCCTTGGTGTTGGCCGCCACATCAACCGACGGGGACGCCGGGGTGCCCGCCTGGGTGGCGCCGGTCGACGCGCCGGGCGACGCGGAGTCGTCGGTCGTGTCGCCGCAGGCGCCGGTGACGCCGACGATCGCTACGAGAACTGCCGCGGTCAGGAACCGTCGCATGATGAGGTCGCTCCTTGATCTGGGCGGCGCGGCGGACCTGCCGCGCGGACGCCGGATCGTAGCGTGGGGCCCGCGACCGTGTCGATTCGGCCGCGCCCGCCCGACCAGGTGAAACACGATAGATTGCGGTCGTGCTGTTCATGGTGATCGAGCGGTTCAAGAACGGGCAGCCGCGCCCGGTGTACGAACGTGCCGCCGCCGACGGACGCCTCATGCCCGACGGTCTGCGGTACGTCGACAGCTGGGTCGAGGCCGGCTTCGCCCGCTGCTTCCAGCTCATGGAGTGCGACGACCTGACCCTGCTGATGACCTGGATCGCCAACTGGTCCGACCTCGTCGACTTCGAGGTTGTGCCGGTCGTCACCAGCGCCCAGGCCGCCGCCGCCGTGAAAACCGCCACCTAGCGCGCGCCGGGGTCAGCGGCGGGTGGCGGTGGCCTGCGCGGCGAGGCCCGCGACCGCGAGGGCCAGCAGCGCCGCCGCGACGGTCGCCGCCGGCACCGCGAGCGGTGGCAGACCTGTCCCCGTCAGGCCCGGCAGCGTGCCGCCGACCGCGCCCCAGGCGACCGCCGCCGCCAGGACCCCCGCCAGGCCGGCCGCCGCGACCAGCGCCAGGACCGCGAACGGCTCCACCAGCCGGCCGGTCGAGCGCCGCAGGCCCTGCAGCCGCAGCGCCCGCAGGTCGGCGACGGTGGTGCCGATCGCGGCGACGGCGAGACCGGCCGCGCCGAGCGCCACCGACAGCAACCCGGCGAAGAGGTAGAACCGCAGGCCGAGCGCGGTGCCGCCGGCGGCGATCCCGGCCCGGGCGTCCGCGACGGTGCGCCGGCCCGTGACGGTGAGCCCCTGCGCCCGCAGCGCGTCGACGATCGTGGGCGGGGCGGACGCCGACAGCCACACCTCGGCGCCGTCGGCGCGGCCGTCGTCGGCGGCGAAGATGTCGGCGTATTCGAGGTCGACGAGCGCGCCGCCGGTCCCGACCCGGGGCAGCCGGGCGGCGTCGGACCCGGTCACGGGCACCGCCCTGCCGCCGAACGTCTTGAACGTGCCGTCCGCCGGCAGCGGCACCGTGGTCACGACGGGCAGCTGCTCGGGACCGCCGGCGGGACGCAGGTCACCGGCCCCGGGCTGGGACGTCATCGGCAGGGTGAACGTGATCCCGTCGGCGCCGGTTGCCGCGCTCGCGCCGGCCGCGACGCGCCAGTCGGCCGCCGGTGGCGAGTGCAGCGTGACGACCACCGTCGGTCCGACGTATGGCGGCAGGCGGACGGAGATCTGGACGAGCCGGCATCCCTTCGTGCACATCGGGGTGTCGGTGGTGTACGACTGCCGCCCCCGCACGAGCGTGCCCAGCTCGACGACGCCCGTGCGCTGGCCGTCCAGCGGGGCGACGGTGGCGGCGAGGACGACGTCCGGGCGGTCCAGGGCCGAGGCGGTGACGTCGAGGGTGAGCTTCGCACCGGTGAGCATGACCGGCGCCGCGGTCGCCGGCGGGTGCAGCCGCGCCGCCACCTCGGCGGCCCGGCCGGCGCCGGCGGGCCAGAGCGCGACGGCGGGCAGCCGGGCTGCGTCGACGGCGACGGCGGCCGGCTCGCCGTTCTCGGCGGGGCGGATCGGCACGACCGCCATCGCGGACCGGCCGTCCGGGTCCGCGGCCCGCACCGCGTGCAGCAGCTGGGCGCGGCTGGTGGCGTCGACGGTGAGCACGACCGGCGCGCCGGTGTCGAGGTCGGCCTGGTCCCGCTGCCGCTGGTCGACGGCGGCGGTGGCGGCCGCGGCGAACGCCAGCGAGCCGACGGCGAGGGTCAGCAGCACCAGCAGTCGCGCGCCGACGGGCCGCCGGGCCAGCCGGAACGCCGCGAGGACCGCGGCGAGCCGGACCCGGCCGAGTGTGCGGCGGCGCAGGGCCCGCGCCGCGGACCGCCCGCTGAGGACGGGCACCACCCGGCCCGCCACGACGGCGACGGCGAGCATGACGAGGGCCGGCGCGAGCAGGGCGATGCCGCCGGGCCGGCCGCGGACCTGGACGACGGCGACGACCGCGGCCACGACGAGCACGCCCTCCAGGGCGAACCCGCGCCAGCGCGCGGTGTGCCGGTCGACCTGCCGCAGCAGCGCCGACACGGGCGCGGAGACGGTGCGCAGCGCGACGGTGAGCGCGACGGCGAGGGCGCCGAGGACCGCGACCGCCGCGTACGGCCAGGCGCCACGGGTCTGCCAGCCACCGGCCGCCGTGAACCCCAGCAGCGCGCCGGTGAGCACGGACAGCAACGTCTCCCCGGTCGCCAGCCACCACCGGCCGGGTCGGGCGACGCCACGCAGCGCGATGACACCGTGCTCGAAGCGCCGGACCCGGATGACGGTGGAGACGGCGAGCGTGATGACGGCCCAGGCGAGCAGCAGCACCGGCGCCACCGCGAACGGCACGGTGGCGCGGACCTCGGCGCGGCGCTCGGCGATGCGCTCCAGCAGCACGTCGAGGTCGGTGTTGAGGCGCGCCTCGTCGGTGCTGCGGCGGGCCGCGTCGACGACCCATTCCCGCAGCGCAGGGAGGGTGTCGACGGTGATGGTGCCCGGCAGCGGGTACGCGTCGTAGGACTGCAGCTCACTGGGGCGCGCGAACGTGTCCAGGGTGCGCCGGTCGACCTGGAACCCGTCGCGGGCACCGCCGGCGCGGCCCCAGTAGGGTTCCGTGGCGTCGTGCGGCTCGACCACGCCGACGACGGTGAGCGCGGTCGGATCCCCGGCCCGCTTGAACCGGTTGCTGGTGGTGTCGAAGCGGGAGCCGCTGAGCGAGATGGTGTCGCCGGGCCGCAGGCCGAGACGGTCGGCCGTGCGCCCGGTGAGGACGGCGTCGCCGGTGCCCATCAGGCACCTGCCGGCCACGACGCGGACGTGCTCGCAGATGCCCTCACGGAAGACGATGGTGCTGAGCTGGGCGGCGGTCGCCAGCTCGAGGTTGCTGGGCTGGGCGGCGAACTGCGCGGAGAAGACGGTGGCGTAGCCGGGGGTGTCGAGCCAGCCGCCGGCGAGGCTCTGGAACGTGTTGGCCATGCTGCCGCCGCCGGAGGACTGGACCTCGCCGGTGATGAGGACGGTGCGTTCGGCCGGGGTGGCGCCGGCGACCTCGGTGCGCACGATCCGGTCGTCGGCCCGGGCGAGGTAGACGGGGGCGGCCAGGGCCGCGGCGGTGGCGAGCGCGGTCAGGAGCATGACGGCGGCGGCCCGGCCGCGCCGCGACCACAGCATCGCCAGGACCAGACCGATCACCGCGACCTCCCGGCATCGTCACGGGTGGAACGGGACCACAGGGCGGGCGGCAGCAGCACGGCGAACACCACGACGGCCGTGGCGAGGATCGCGAGCCACTGCACGGGCGCGACCGGCACCGGCCAGCGGTCGGCGAACGGGCGGACCGGCGCCGGCGCGAGCAGCCGCAGCAGGACCGCCGCGGCGAGACCGACGGGGACGGCGACGAGGACCGGCGCGACCGCGGTCCACCGGCCCACGGTGCGCGCGGTCGACGCCGGCAGGCCCTGGCGGCGCAGGGCGGTGAGCTCGGCGCGGCGCTGTCGCCGATCGACGGCCGCGACGACGGCGGCGGTGACCGCGGCGAGCAGCAGGGCGATCGCACCGCCGGCGAGCCCCGCGCGCAGGGTCACGGCCGGGGCGAGGCGCGCGGCTCGGGTGGTGGCCGCGTCCGCGCTGTCGCCGCCCGCGATGGTGATCCCGGCGGCCCGCAGCCGGTCGGGCAGGTCGGCGGGCGCGGAGATGCCGAGCCACACCTCGAGGCGTTCCGCGGCGGCGGCGGGGACACCGCCGGGCGGGCCGGCGACGTGGGTGGCGTATTCGAGGTCGACCAGCACACCTTCGGCGCCGCCGCGCGGGACGGACGTGACGAGGTGGGGCGCCACCGGCATCTCGACGCCGAAGACCCGCACGCGGGGCACGTCGTTGTCGCTGGACAGCGTGAGGTCGCCGGCGATCACGGCGGGCAGCGGGACCGGGGTGTCCACGACGTAGAGGCGGTTGTCGCGGGGGCGTTCGCTGGGCGGGTCGACATCCTGCAGCCGGAGCCGGTTGTCGCGCTGGCCGGCCTGCACGGTGCTGACGGCCCGGGCGAGGGTGGTCCGCCAGCGGGCCGGGTCGGCGAACGTGGCACCGTCGACCACCATCGTGCCGCCGGCGCGCAGCTCGAGCAGCTCGACCGGGCCTTGGTTGGTTTCGACCGAGACCAGCCGGCAGCCGGCCGCGCACTGCGGCACCGCGACGTCCACGGTGGACTCCACCAGCGTGGGTGGAGGCGGCGGCGGGGGCGGGGCTCCCAGGTCTTCGTCCGCCGTCGCCGGTGGACCCGGCGCGGCAGGGGGTGCGGGGGTGCGGAAGACAGCGGTGACCCGTTCGCCGTGGGCGGCCAACTGCATTGTCACCGTCGAGCCGGCGGCGGCCGCGCGCAGCGTCAGCGTCGTCGCGGCGAACGCCAGCGGCGCCGGCGCCTCGGCGCGCAGCGACGGCAGGTCGATGCCGGTGACCGCCCGCAGGCGGGTGCCGTCCACGGCGATGACCGGCGCGCCGGTGCCGGTGCCGATCGCCACGGCCATCGCGTGCCGGCCTTCCGGGTCGGCGGCGCGCACGGCGGCCAGGAACTTCTCCCGGTCCATCGGCGCGACCCGCAGCACGCGGTCGGCGCCGACCTCGACGGCGGCCCGGTCGGCGCGGGCGCCCGCGGCCCCGGCCCAGTCCTGCGCGGCGACGGCCAGGACGCAGGTGGCGGCCGCGATGACGGGCACGATCCGATACGCGGTCCGCCGGCGACCCAGGGTCAGGCCCGCGAGGGCGCCGCCGACGCGCCCGCCGGCGAGGGCGGTCCGGCCGGCGAGGCCGGCGGCTGACAGGAGCGCGCGCGTGGCCAGTACACCCGCCGCCAATGCGATCAACAGCGGCGCGGCCTGACCGAGGCCGAGCCCGGTGTCCCGGCGCACGTCGGCGGCCGGCTCCACGGCGAGCTGGTACACGGCGGCGGCACCGAGGGCCAGGACGCACACCTCGAGGGTCGCGGCGACCAGCGGGCGGCGGGGCTGCACGACCCGCAGCAGCGCCGGCACGCCCGCCCGGGTGGCCGGCCACTCCACCGCCACCACCACGCCGACCGCGATCGCCAGGGCCTGCCACAGCCAGGGGCGCAGCGCGACGGCCCAGGCGGCACCGACGAGCAGCGGCAGGAGGCTCTGCCCGGCGGTGCCGGTGAGGATCCGCCACGGCGGCAGCCCCCGGATCGCCATGCGGGCGGCGTCGGCCCGGCGCTCCTGTGCCGCGTAGGCGGCGGCGACGGCGACCGCGATGCCGCCGACCAGCAGCACCTGCAGCTCGACGAGCAGCAGCCCGCGCCGCACGCCACGGCGGTCGGCCGCGACGGCCGTGGCGAGCGTCGCGGCGGCCGAGGAGACCTCGAGCGACCCGGCGCGCATCCGGGTGACGGTGGCGTTGATCTGGGCCGGCCTGTCGAAGGCGGAGGCGGGCAGCAGCGCGTCGTAGGTGGCGACCGCGGCGCCGCCGGGTTTCGCGACGGTGCCGCGGGTGGTGTACGCGGCGACGCCGTCCAGCCCGGACCAGTACCAGCCGAGCGGTTCCCCGGGTGCGTACAGCCCGACGAGGCGCAGCGGGACCACGGCGGTGCCGGAGCCGCCGTCCTGGCGCAGCTGGTCGCCGACGGCGAGGCCGAGCTGCCGGGCGACGTCGGGGGCCAGGACGATCTCGCCGTCCTGCTCGGCGCAGCGGCCCTGCAGCATGGTGGCGTTGTCGCAGAAGCCGTCGACGGCGCGCAGCTCGGCCGGCAGGCGCAGGTCGCCCACGCGCAGCACGCCGGAGTACCGCACGCCCAGCACGCTGCGCTCGGCCGGGACGCCGGTGATCAGCGCCTGGAACTTGCCGACGATGTCGTCGGGTTGGGTGCCGAGAGAGATGCTGGAGCGCACGGACAGGGTGCGTTCGGCCGGGGTGGCCGCCTCGACCCTGGCGGTGGCGGCACCCCTGGCCAGCGGGCCGGTGGCGGCGCCGGCGGCGACTGCCGCGCCCATGGTGACCGCGGCGAGGACGAGCATCACGAGCGCCGCGGCGCGCCGGGCCCGGAGCGCGGCGACGATCAGGCCCAACACGCAGCTGACCTTACAGAAAACGGGCGAGTACGTGGGGCCGGGTCGATCTCCCTTGGATCTCAGACCAGCGTCGACTCGGGGTCCAGCGCGCCGGGCGGGGCGACCTCGTGCAGCGGGCCGGCCAGGCCGTAGCGGTGGCCCTGACCGTACCGGCAGCCCAGCGCGGCCATCGTGGCCTCCTGGCGGTCGGTCTCGATGCCCTCGGCGACGACCGTGACGCCCATCCCGGCGCAGATCGAGACGATGGAACGGCAGATGGCCTCGCTGCGCCCGCCGTCGGCGAGGGTGAAGCTGCGGTCGAGCTTGACCTCGTCGACCGGGATGGCGTGCAGCTGGGCGAGGGCGTTGTAGCCGGTGCCGAAGTCGTCGAGGGCGAAGCGGACGCCGAACCGGCCGAGCCGCCGCACCGCGCCCGCCGCGGCGGACAGGTCGGGCAGCGGGGCGGTCTCGGTGAGCTCGAGCAGCAGCCGGTGCGGGGTGAGGCCGTGGCGCAGGACCGCGGCGCGGACGGTCTCCTCGTGCTCGGGCCGGCCGAGCCGGGCCGCGGAGGTGTTGACGTGCACGGCGATGCTCGCCCACGGCCCGCGGAACGCGGCGGCGTCGCGGCAGGCCCGGTCGAGCACGAAGTCGTCGACGAGGCGGATCAGGCCGATCTCCTCGGCGGTGGCGATGAACATGTCGGCGGAGACGGGGCCGAGGCTCGGATGGGTCCAGCGGGCGAGGGCCTCGACGGCGACGACGGTGCCGTCGTTGAGCCGCACGATCGGCTGGTAGTGCACGTCGAGGCCGCGCCCGTCGCGCAGCGTGTCGGCGAGCATCTCGGCGAGGTCGGAGCTGCCGGTGCCGTCGGGCAGGTCCAGCCGGTACCGCACGAGCGTGCCCTTGCCCTGGCGCTTGCCCGCGTACATGGCGGCGTCGGCGCGGCGCAGGAGCATGTCGGCGGTGTGCACCGGCCCGTGCGTGCCGGCCTCGACGAGGCCGACGGACGCGGCGACGGTGACCGTGGCGCCGTCCAGGTCGAACGGCTCGCGCAGCGCGGCCATGATGCGGTCGGCGGGGACACCTGGGTCGCCGCCGCCTTCGAGGAGCACGGCGAACTCGTCGCCGCCGACGCGGGCGATGGTGTCGCCCTCGCGGACCGCGCCGCGGAGCCGGTCGGCGACCAGGCGCAGGAGCCGGTCGCCGGCGTGGTGGCCGTAGCGGTCGTTGACGGCTTTGAAGTCGTCGAGGTCGAGGAAGAGCACGGCGAGGGGCCGGGCGTCACGGTGGTGCAGGGCGAGCGCGTGGTCGAGCCGGTCCTGGAACAGCACCCGGTTGGACAGCTCGGTGAGGCCGTCGTGGAACGCCTGGTGGCTGAGCCGGGCCTGGCTGTCGGAGAGGCGGTCGAGCAGCACCGCGTTCTCCACCAGGGTGACCGCCTGCCGGATGATGAGCAGCGAGATGACCGCGGTCTCCACGGCGATCTCGAAGGTGTCCATCGGCCGGCCCTGGGCCAGCTGGATCATGAAGAGCACGCCGGTGCCGGCGACCGGCACGTACGGCAGCAGCAGGTGCGCCCACCGGTGGTGCGGTCGTGCCGCCCGGGACGCTTCGACGGGCGCCTCGCGGGTCAATGCCGTGGCGGGCGCCTCGCGGGTCGGGGTCGCGGCGGCGACGGCGACGAGCGCCTGCCCGGCGATGAAGCCGGCGTCGGCGAGCGGCGGCATGTGATCAGCGCCGGCGGCGACGAGGTAGGCGAAGACGCTGTCGGAGAACGACAGGCAGAACAGCCCGACGCCGAGGATCGACAGCTGGCGCCGGTTGACGGCGGCGGACCGGGCCAGCAGCAGGATGACGATGACCGTGAGCAGCAGATCGGTGACCGGGTAGGCGATCGCGACGGTGTACGCGAACCGGGTGGCGGCGCCGGCCCGCACGACGGCGCCGAGCGACGTGGCCCAGGTCAGCACGAACAGCGCGCCGACGACGATGAGCCCGTCAAGGACCATGACGAGCTGCGCGGCGAGGCGGCGGGGCCGGCCCTCGACGGGCCGGTCGGCGGCGAGGGCGATGAGGGCCGGCAGCGCGAAGAGGGGCAGGGTCAGGTAGCCGGCGTCGGCCAGCGAGGGCGAGGGCAACGCGTCGTCGCGGAACAGCTGATACCAGGACCAGATGAACTGGCCGACGGTCCAGCCGCAGGTGCCGGCGCCCATCCACAGCCGCCAGCGACGCTGGGCGCCGGTGTGCCGCCGGGCGGTGATCCAGCAGGTGAGGGTGGCCGCGAGCCCGGCGCTGAACTGCGCCAGGTCGTCGACGAACAGCGACCACCACGGGCCGAGCAGTCCCGAGCTGCCCAGCGCCACGGCCCCGAACACCCCGGCCACGGCGACAGCAAGGGGGACGGACACGGGTATGCGCGACAAAGGACGCATCCTCACCGGAGGTGATCACGACAACACGCGATGACCTTCCGTACGCTACCGCAACCCCTCGGTCATCCGGTCATGAAACACATCGGAGCCGCGCTGCATTGCGGCAATGCACGAACCTCAGTCGCGGCCGTCGCGCCAGCGGTCGGTGTCCCTGGCCCGGGCGACCGCCGCGTCGAGCTGCGCCGCGGTGATCTGCTCCTCGTGGGTGCCGGCGGCGCCGCAGGCGAACGCGCCGGACACCGCGCCGGCGAGGACGCACTCGTCCAGCGGGCGGCCGGCGAACCAGCGGCTCATGAACGCCGTGCTGAACCCGTCGCCGGCGCCGTTGCTGTCCACGACCGGGCGCTCCGGCCCGACCGCCGGGAACCGGACCACCCGCCGGTCGGTGCGGGTGAGGACCCGGCTGCCGGCGTCGCCCTCGGTCGCGACCACCATCGTGGCCCGGCCCGCGTCGAGAATGGTGTGCATGAGGTCGTCGATCTTCTGCGGCGCCGCGGCGGCGCTGAGGAAGACCAGGTCCGCCTCCCGCGCCAGGTTCAGACCCCACGCCGACTCGCCGTCCCACGAGTGGATGTCGGTCGACGTCGTGACGCCCAGCCGGCGCGCCTCGGCGAACGCCTCCGGCGCCCGGCCGGCGACGTGCACGTGCCGGGCCTGCTCCAGCGCCGGCAGGTACGCCTCCCGCGGCAGCCGCAGGTCGTCGGGGTGCCGCCCGTCGAAGAAGGAGAACCGGCGACCGGCCGCGTCGACCAGGTTGACGCTGCGGGGCGTGCCGTTCGGCGCGGGCACGTGCTCGAAGTTCAGGCCGACGGCCGCATATCGGGCCAGGATCAGCGCGCCGAGGGTGTCGTCGCCGAGGAAGTCGATGAACTTGGTGCGCAGGCCCAGCGCGTGAAACCCCAGCGCCACCCCGTTGCCCGAGTGCGCGACGTAGTCCCGGACGGGCTCGACGTGCAGGATGTCGCCGGGCGGGACCGCCAGCTCGGGAACGCGGACGATGGTGTCGATCCCGACACCGCAGAGCACGAGCACATCGGACGCCATGGTGGTCATCTTAGGCGGGTCCAGCTGTCGTAGTCATGCACCGCGATGCCGTTGAACGAGCTGGACCGCGCCGCCGCGGTGTCCACTGTGGAGAGCTGACCGGTCAGCCCTGAACGGCTCTGCGTCCGCGTCGTGCGGTCGGCCGGATCCGCGGGACGGACCGGGCGACCGCACCGTGCAGCGCCGACGGTTACGGCGTGCAGCAGGTCATGGCGTACATCTGGAACTCGTACAGCGAATAGCCGTAGGTCGTCGCCCGCTGCGTGCCGTAGACGCGGACGTAGCGGGCGCTTGCCGACAGGCTCAGGGTCTGCACCCCGCCGGTGCCCGTCGTGGTGGAGTAGGCCGTGGTCCAGGTGGTGCCGTCGGTGGACGTCTGCACCTGGTAGGCCTTCGCGTACGCGGCCTCCCAGTTCAGCACGACCTTGTTGACGTTCATGACCGCGCCGAGGTCGACGCTGAGCCACTGCGGGTCGCTGAACGCGCTCGACCAGCGGGTGCCGGTGCTGCCGTCGGTGGCGTTGGCGGCGGCGGTGCCGGCGTTCTCGGTCGAAGAGGCGGTGGTCGGCCTGCCCTGGGAGACGAGCGTGCCGCCGGTGTTGACGGCCGGGGTACCGAAGATCGACAGCTCCCACAGCGAGTAGCCGTAGGGGGTGCCGCGCTGGGTGCCGTACATGCGCACGTACCGGCCGGTGCCGCTGACCGCCCAGGTGTCCGTGCCGCCGTCACCGGTGCTGGTCGCGGCGATGTCGACCCAGGTCAGCTGATCGTTCGAGACCTGAAGCTTGTAGGCCTTGCCGTACGCCGCCTCCCAGTCGAGCCTGACGTTGGTCACGTTGTAGGACTGGCCGAGGTCGACCTGCAGCCATTGCGGGTCGCTGAAGGCGCTCGACCAGCGGGTGTTCGGGTTGCCGTCGGTTGCGCAGGCCGGGCAGCCGGGGGCGTTCTCCGACGAGGACGCCGTGGTCGGCTTGCCCTGCGCGATGTTGGTCGCGGGCGGCACGGTGCCGGGGCCCTTGTTGTACACCGCGACCCAGTCGATGTTGAGCTGCCCACCGGAGACCGTGGCGGCGTTGGGGCCGCCGCCGAACGCGTCCGGGAAGCCGCCGCCGATCGCCAGGTCGTAGATGATGAAGAACGGGTGGTGCACCGCGTTGGCCCAGGTGGTCGCGTCCACACGGGTCGCCGGCAGGGTGAAGTACAGCGCCCCGTCGAGGTACCAGCGGATCTCCTCCGGCGACTTCGACCGGTCGATCTCCACGGCGTAGGTGTGGTAGCCGGTCTGGCATCCGGCGCACGGCCGCTCACCGCTGCCGAGGCCGGTCGACTCGTTGCAGGGGCCGCCCGGGTTCACGCCGCAGTGCAGGGTGCCGAACGTGGAACTGCGGCCGTTGATGTCCTCCATGATGTCGATCTCGCCGCTGGTCGGCCAGCTGGTGCCGGTCCGCAGGGTGGATCCGAGCATCCAGAACGCCGGCCAGTACCCGGCGCCGTTGGCGGTGGTCACGTTCGGCTGCTGCAGGGAGGACTCCATGCGGACCACGCCGCCGGGCTCGGCGCCGTAGGTCGCGGCCTGGGTCTCGATCCGGCCCGACGTCCAGCCGGCCCGCGGGTCGGTCCCGCTGTGCAGGGCCCGCAGCACCAGGTGGCCGTTGCCGTCGTGGAACACGTTGGCGGTGCTGTTGGTCATCGTCTCGATCTCGCCGGTGCCGAAGCTGCTGCCCGGTCCGGTGTCGTACTTCCAGGCGGCGGTGTTGATCCCGGTGCCGGCGGCGGCGCTGAAGTCGTCGCTCCAGGTCAGGGTGAACCCGGCCGGTGGGGCGGGGACGGCGGCTGCGGCGGCGAGGGCTGCCGGGGCGGCGGCCTGCGGGGTCTGCCCGGCGTACGCGACCGCCGTGACGGCCACGAGCGCGACCGTGGTGAGGGCGGTGCCGGCGGCGGCCCAGCCCCGGAAGCGGCGCTTCCGGGCGGGCCCGTGCTGCGGGTCGTGCATGGGGTCTCCTCGGGGCGGGGCCCACCGCGCGGACCGGTCCGAGGGCGCGGCGGCATGGCCGATGGCGGGTCGGCGGAGGTGCGGCCATGCGGAGCGATCAGGGTGTCCGGGCGGGTGGACGGCGACCGTGGCGATTCGTCACGGTCTATGAAACAACGATGAGAGAGCGCTCTCTCGGACGGTATCACCCAACCGCGGCTTCACGACATCCACACGTTTCGAACACCCGCCCCACGTCCGGCGGGTCGAGGATGGGGCGGATGACACGGGTGTGGGGCGCCGCGACGGCGCACGTCGTCGCGGCCGCCGTGATCTCGGCAGCGGGGATCGGGCTCGTCGGCCTGATCGCGCACGAGGTGTGGCTCGCCGCCGGTCGCGGCTGGGCGGCCGTGACCGTGGTCGTCGGACTCGCGCTGATCGGGGTGGCGGTGGCCGGCACGGACGTCGTCGTGGGTCCGACCCGGTTCGACCCGGCGACCGGGCCGTGGTCCGGCTTCGCGGTCGGCGTGGCGGGCGCCGTGTTGGCCGTGCCGCTCATGGCGCTGGCCGGCGACCGGCTGCACTGGGTGGACCCTCGATCGGCGGCTCTCACGGTCCTGGCCGGCGGCGTGCCGTCGATGACGCTCAACGCGCTGCGCTGGTGTGGCGTGCGGCGCCGGCGGGCTCAGTCGGAGCCGCCCCCGCCGCCCCCGCCGCCCCCGCCGCCACTGTCGCCCGAGCTGTAGTCGGCCGCGTCGCTGTAGGTGACGTTCTCGGCCAGCCCGGCCGAGTAGCGGTCCCGGCGTGACGCGGTCTCACTGCGGCCGACGTCCTTGCGCCGCCGCGTCCTGCTGTCCGCGGCCCGCAGGCCCTGCATCGCGTCCCGGGCCGCCCGGAGCGTCTCCGCCCGGGTGCGCGGGCGCCGGCGGCGCCGGACCACGAAGGCCGTCCCGGCCGCCGAGGCCGCGATGAGCACCGCCGCGACGACCCACCACAGTCCCATGTGCCCCAGCGTAGGGACGTCAGGCAAGCGCGGTGGCGACGCACCGGTGGCAGCGGGGCACAATCGGTGCGTGCGGATCGGGGTGCTGGGGCCGCTCGAGGTGCGGGCCGAGACCGGCGCGCCCGTCGAGGTCGGTGGCGCGCGCCTGCGGATCCTGGTCACGCTGCTGGCGCTGGAGGCGGGACGGACCGTCACCGCCGCCCGCCTCGCCGGCGGCATCTGGGGCGACACGCCACCCGGCGACGCGACCAACGCGCTGCAGTCGCTCGTGTCGCGGCTGCGGCGGGTCCTGCCGGACGGGATGCTGGAGGCGCGGCCCGCCGGATACCTGCTCGACGTCGAACCCCTCCAGGTCGACCACCTGCTGTTCGCGGAGCTGGTCGGGCGGGGGCGGGCGCTGCTGGACCGGGACCCGGCCGGCGGCGTCGAGCTGCTCCGCGAGGCGGAGGCCCTGTGGCGCGGCCCGGCGCTCGCGGACGCGGGGGAGGCGCCGTTCGCGCTCGGGTGGCGGGCTCGGCTGGACGAGCTGCGGCTGGCCGCCGCCGAGGACCGGGCCGAGGCGGAGCTCCGCCTCGGGCTCAGCGCCGTGCCCGACCTGGAGGCCCTGGTCGCGGCGCATCCGCTGCGGGAGCGGTCCGTCGGGCTGCTCATGCGCGCCCTGTACGCCGGGGGCCGCACCGCCGACGCGTTGCGCGCGTTCGACCGGTGCCGGGCCCGCCTCGCCGACGAGTTGGGCGCGGATCCGTCCGCCGGGCTCGCCGCCGTGCACCTGGAGATCCTGCGGAACGCGCCGGCGAAGGTCGAGGCTGCGGCCCCGCCGGCCGGCAATCTCAAGGCGCCGCTGACCAGCTTCGTCGGGCGGGACGACGAGGTGCGCAGCGTTGTCGGGCTGGTCGCGCGGGCGCGGCTGGTCACGCTCGTCGGGCCCGGCGGCGCGGGCAAGACCCGCCTGGCGACCGAGGTCGGCCGCGGACCCGGGGTGGCCGCGACCGGCGACGCCTGGCTGGTCGAGCTGGCCAACGTCACCGAGCCCGGGGCCGTCGTCCAGGCGGTGTGGACCGCGCTCGGCCTGCGCGACCCCGCGGCAACGGCCGGTCCGGCCCGGCGCGTCCCCACGGTCGACGGCTCGGTGGCGCTCGCCCGGCTGGCGGAGGCACTGGCGTACCGGCGGATTCTGCTGATCCTCGACAACTGTGAGCATGTCATCGGCGCCGCGGCCGCCCTCGCCGACCGCCTGCTCGGCGACTGCCCGCACCTGCGCGTCCTGGCCACCAGCCGGGAGCCGCTCGGCATCACCGGGGAGGTGCTGCTGCCGGTCGGTCCACTGCCGGGAGACGGGCTGGACTCGCCGGCGGCACGGCTGTTGTCGGATCGTGCGGCCGCGGTGCGACCAGGCTTCCAGCTCGACGGGTCCGCCCTTCGGATCTGCCGCGCGCTGGACGGCATGCCCCTGGCGATCGAGCTGGCGGCGGCCCGCTGCCGGTCGATGACCGCCGCGCAGGTCGCGGACCGGCTCGACGACAGGTTCCGGCTGCTGACCCGGGGGAGCCGCACGGCGCTGCCGCGGCACCAGACGCTGCGGGCGGTCGTCGACTGGAGCTGGGACCTGCTCACCGACGCCGAACGGGTGATGCTGCGCCGGCTCGCCGTGTTCCCGGGCGGGGCGACCCTGGAGGCCGCGGGTGCCGTCTGCGACCCCGGTGGCACGCTCGGCGACCCGGTGGACCTGGTCGCGGCGCTGGTGGACAAGTCGCTGCTGGTCGAGGACGACGGCCGGTACCGGATGCTGGAGACGATCCGGGCGTACGGCCTGGAACGGCTCGACGAGTGCGGCGAGACCGCGCAGCTGCGGCGGCGGCACGCGACCTGGTTCCTCGCGCTCGCCGAACGCCTCGAACCCACGCTGCGCACCGCCGAGCAGCTCAAGGCCCTCGCGGTGCTGTCCGCCGACCACGACAACCTGCACGGTGCGCTGCGCCGGGCGATCGCCGACGGCGACGCCGACCTGGCCGTGCAGTTCGTGCTGGTCCTCGGCTGGTACTGGTGGATGCGCGGCCACCGGGTCGAGGGCGCCGGCCTGGCCGTCGCCGCGCTCGCGCTGGACGGGCCGACGGACCCCGACGCGCGCGCGATGGCGTGCGGTGTCGCCGCGGTCAACGGCTTCGACGGGATCGGCGAGGCCACGCAGGTCAACGCCTGGTTCGAGGAGGCGTTCCGGTATCAGGGCCAGCATCCGATGTTCCGGCTGTTCAAGGCGGTCTCGATGCTGTTCCGCAACGGGTCGACCGACGAGACCCTCGAACACATCGGGGTGCTGGCCCGGGATCCCGATCCGTGGCTGGCCAGCCTCGGGGAGCTGCTGTACTGCCACGCCGAGATGAACGTGGGCATCCCGTACGACGCCGCGGCGAGCCGGTTCGCCAAGTCGCTCGCCGGGTTCCAGGAGATCGGGGAACGATGGGGCATGGCGGCCGCGATGCAGTCCCTCGCCGAGGTCCTCGCCCGCCGCGGCGAGTTCGCGGCGGCCGTCGACCACCTGGAGGAGAGCCTGCGGCTGTTCGCGGAGCTGGGCACGGCCGAGGACCGTTCGGCCGCCGAGGTGCGCCTCGCCCAGCTGCACGAGCTGCTCGGCCGTCCCGAGCGGGCGGAGGTCGTGCTGGCCGGGGCGCGGCGCACGGCGCTGCAGGTCGGGTTGCCCGACGGGATCGCGTTCGTCGAGTACGTGTACGCCGAGCGCGCGCTGCGGGCCGGCCGGCTCGCCGAGGCGCGGCGGCACTTCAACGACGCGGCGGAGATCCTGACAGGCGCGCAGGCGTCGGCGCAGATGCTCGCGGCGGTCCAGGGAGGGCTCGCGGTCGTGCGCGCGTTGGAAGGAGCGCCTGACGATGGCCGTACCATGGCCGCCGTTGCTCTTGAACACGCGCGCAGCGCGTTCGACGGACCCGTCGCGGGTGCGGTGCTCGAGGACGCCGCCGAGGTCGTGCTGCTCGCCGGCGACCCCGCGCTGGCCGTGACGCTGCTCACGGCGGCCGAAACGATCCGGGGTGGCCCGGACCACACCCGGCCACACCTTGCCACGCTCGCGAGCGCCGCAACCGCGGCATTGACGGATGCGGAGCGTGCCGCGGCGGTTGCCAGGGGTCGAGCAACGACGATCGAGACGGCCGCCGATCTCCTGTAAATGGATTGAAAATGCCCCCGGTCGCGGCGCAGTCTGAGAGGCCGCCACAACGATCCGGGGGGATCCCACCATGCGCCTGCTCCGTGACCTCTGGGCCACGTCGCCGCGCCGCACCGGTCTGGTGGTGTTCCTGGTCATTCTCGGCGCCGCCGGTCAGGCTGCCGCGGCCGGCGTGGCCGGATCGGTCCTGATACATCGATCATGGGCGATGTTCACGGTGCTTGCCGTCGCCCTTGTCGCCGCCGTGGCCACCGACCTGATCGTCGGGCTCGTCATGGCCGGGGTCACCGCCGACTGGTCCGCTGACGTGCGCCGGCGGCTGTGCCGGGTCGCGTTCGGCCAGGACCTGCCGACGCTGGAGACCACGCCCGTCGGCGAGCTGCTCGACCGCATCGACGGCGACGTCTATCAGGTCGCCTCCGAACTGCGCGGCAGCGGCGTGCGGATCGCCCAGTCGCTCGCGTTCGGCGTCCTGTCGATCGGCACCACCCTGTATGTCTGGTGGCCGGCCGGCGTCGCCATGGTCGTGCTCGTCACCGGCCTCACCGTCGTGCTGCGCAAGCCGACCGCGAAGATCGGCACCGCCCGGATGGGCGAGGAGGAGGCCTGGTCCGACCTGGCCGCCGTGATGGAGGAGTCCATCCACGGCCAGGACGACGTGCGCACCAGCCTCGCCCGGCCCTACGTGCTGCGTCTGTACGCGCACCGCGCCAGCGTCGTGCTCGCCCGTGGCCGCCAGGTGTGGACCCGCTCCGGCGCCATCACCGCGGTCGCCGCCGGGACCGTCCGCGCCGGCATCGCGGTCATCGTCGTGGCCGGCCTGTGGGCCATGGCGACGGACCGCATCGACGGCGCCCGGCTCACCGCGGTGTGGCTGCTCGCCCTCGGCTTCGGCGCCACCGTCGAGCACACCAGCCGGATGGTCCCGGAGCTGCAGTACGCGCTCGGCGCCTGGGGCCGCGTCCAGCTGCTGCGCGACTCGCCGCAGGAGCCCGTCGGCGGCGGTGCTCCGGCCGCAGGCGACCTCGTCGTGCGGGACCTCACGTTCCGCTACGCTGCCGGCCGGGCCGCGCTGCGCGACGTCAACCTGACCTTCTCGCGCGGCAGGTCCTATGCGCTGGTCGGTCGCACGGGCTCCGGCAAGTCGACCCTGGCGAAGGTGCTCACGCGCGCCGTCGACCTGCCCCGCGGCACCGTCTTCCTCGCCGGCACCGACCTGCTCGACCTCGACGTCGAGGCGCTGCGCCGGTGGATCGCCGTCGTGCCGCAGCGCACCGAGATCCTCGCCGGCACCCTGGCGGAGAACATCGCGCTGTTCGACCCGTTGCTGCTGCCGCGCGCCGCGTCGGCGTTGGAGTCGCTCGGCCTGGCGTCGTGGGTCGCCGAGCTGCCCGACGGCATGGAGACGAAGCTCGGCGAGGGCGGCCACGTGCTGTCCGCCGGGCAGGAGCAGCTGGTCGCGTTCGCCCGGATCATGGTGCGCGACCCGCAGGTCGTCATCCTCGACGAGGCCACCGCGCGGCTCGACCCGGTCACCGAGACCCAGGTGCAGCGGGCCACCGACCGGCTGCTGGTGGGCCGCATCGGCATCATCGTCGCGCACCGGCTGTCGTCCGTGCGCCGCTGCGACGAGGTCGTGGTCCTCGCCGACGGTCTGGTTGTCGAGGCGGGCCCCATGTCGTCCTCGTCCCGGTTCGCCTCGCTGCTGGCCGCTTCCGCCGTTCGGGTGCCGGTCCCGTCTGGTGGTTCGGCGGTCGCCGTTGCCGATCCGGAGCCGTTATCGGGATCGCTCGTTTCGGTTTCTCTGGACAAAACGGACCCGCCCCCGCTGCCGAAGCTGCCTCGCGCCCGGACGTTCTGGAACATCTACAAGCTCGCCACCAACGACGCGCGATACGGGCTGCTCGCCGTCGCCATGTTCGCCATCATGGTGTTCCTCGGCCTGGACGGCTCCGTGCTGCCGTGGCTGTGGGCCGACCTCGTCGACGGCAGCGGCGGCACCCTGTGGCCGGCCGTCGGCATCGTCGCCGGTCTCCTGCTGCCGCTGCCCCTGCCGTACTACACCGGCAAGTGGTTCCCCGAGTGGTGGGTCCGGCAGCTGCTGCGCATCAGCCTGCGCCTGGTGCACGGCCAGACCGGCCCGCGCCGGGTCAGCACCCACACCCCCGCCGAGGTCGTCGCCCAGGGCGGCGACACCGAACGCGTCGTCGTGCTCGCCGACAACCTCATCGACCAGTGGATCTGCGGCTTCGTCCTGGTCTCGATGACGCTCGTCTCCGGCTCCCTGGTCCCGGCCGCCTTCATGGCCGCCACGATCGTGGTCTCCGGCCTCACCGCCACCCTGTTCGGCCCGGTCCTGAAACGCTCCGCGACCAAGACGGTCGCGGCCCGGGCCGCGTTCGCCACCGCCCTGGTCTCGTCGCTGTCCGCGGCCCGCACCGTCAAGCTCGCCGGCGCCACCCGACCCGTCCTGGACCACCTCGCCCGGTTGGACGGCATCCGCAGCGCCCGGCAACGCTGGGAGATCTCCACCCAGGTCTGGGCCCGCTCCACCCCCGCCGTCGCCAGCGGCCTGCTGCCGATCGGCGCCTGGGCCCTCCTGCTCACCGGCAACCTCTCCGCCGGCGCCACCCTCGTCGCCGTGTCGACCCTCGGCTCGGCCCGCTGGTTTGCGTGGACGACCGCGTCGCTGGTCTCGCAGCTGCCCTCGGCCCGCGTCTGGACCCGCCGCACCGTGGCGATGACCGGCGAGGCGGAGTACGCGGCCGCCGTCCCCGGCGTCGACATCTCCGCCGGTGTCGCACCGGCACCGGTCACCCCGCCCCGCCGCCCGCTGCGCCGCCTCGACCTCGACGGCTTCACCGCCGTGCACGAGGACGGCACCGTCGCCGTGCGCGACCTCGACCTCACCGTCGCCCGCGGCGAGCTGGTCCTCGTCGTCGGCCCCGTCGGCTCCGGCAAGTCCTCACTCCTGCGCGCCCTCGCCGGCATCGTCCACCACACCGGCGCCCTGCGCTGGAACGGCGAACCCGTCACCGAACCCGAGATGTTCCTGCGCCCCAACCAGATCGGCTACGTCGCCCAGCTCCCGCGCGTCCTGTCCGGCACGGTCGCCGACAACATCCGCCTCGGCCACGAGGTCGACGCCGACGACGCCGTCTCCACCGCCCAGCTCACCCACGACCTCGCCGCCGCGGGCGCCGGCCTGGGCCTGCTCATCGGCCACAAGGGCACCCGGTTGTCCGGCGGCCAGCTGCAGCGGCTCGCCTTGGCGCGGGCGCTCGCTCCGCGCACCGAGCTGCTCATCGCGGACGATGTGTCCTCGGCCCTGGACGTCACGACGGAGCTGGCCCTGTGGCGCGCCCTGCGAGACCACGGCGTCACGGTCATCGGCTCCACCTCGAAGCGCGCCGCCCTCACCCAGGCCGACCGCGTCGTCGTCCTGCTCGACGGCACCGCCGCCGCCCAGGGCACCTGGCACGAACTCGAGGACCGCTGGGGCCACCTCGCCGGCTGACCCACCTGCGCCGCTGCCACCTCCCCGACACCCGGTCCGTTCACAGATCGAAGTCGTTGGGACGGCCGTTCGGCTCCTTGGATCACGGCGGTGGACGCCCAGCGCGGCGGGTCGGTCTGATCTGTGGCGGCGACGCGTCCGTCGGAGCTCGCACCACTCCGCGCCGGCCCGGGGATCGGAGGCTGCGGGTGGGCTCGGCGGTGTGGTGCTCAGCGGGATTCACGTACGCTGCCCGCATGGACGGGTTTCCGCGGTTCGACGTGCCGGGGCAGGTGGCCCTGGTGACCGGGGCCGCGCGGGGGCTCGGCCGCGCGATCGCACTCACCCTCGCCAACGCTGGTGCCGACGTCGCGCTCGGGCTGCGGGACGTGGACGCCGATGCTGGCCTGGCCGCTGAGGTCACGGCGCTTGGCCGGCGGGTGCTGCCGCTGCAGATGGACGTCACCGACGTGGGGCAGGTCCGCGCCGCCGTCGACGCGGCCGTGGAGCACTTCGGGCGGCTCGACATCCTGGTCAACAATGCCGGCATCGCTCCGGAGAACCTGGCTGAGGACGTGGTCGAGGAGGACTTCGACCAGACGCTCGCGGTCAATCTCAAGGGCACGTTCTTCGCCAGCCAGGCCGCCGGTCGGGTCATGATCCGGCAGGGGTACGGGCGGATCGTCAACATCGGCTCGCAGGCCGGTGCCGTGGCGTTGCCGGGTGAGGCGGTGTACTGCATGACGAAGGCCGCCATCGCGCACCTGACCCGGTGCCTGGCCGTCGAGTGGGGCGGGCACGGGATCACGGTGAACGCGGTCGCCCCGACGTTCGTGCACACGCCAGGGACCGAGGCGTACCTGGCCGACCCCGAGCACCGCCGTGACGTGGTCGAGCGGATCGCCGCGCTGCACCGCATCGGCGAGCCGGTCGAGGTCGCGGGCGCGGTGCTGTTCCTGGTGTCGCCCGCCGCGTCGCTCATCACCGGCGAGACGCTGCTCATCGACGGCGGCTGGACCGCCCGCTGAACGCCGGGCTCAAAGCCGAGCGGCGGGTGACGCGCCAGGCGCGGATGGCCACCCACGGCACCACGAAGAACGGGGTGAACAGGAACAGGTAGAGGGCGGCGCAGCCGTGGCTGACGGCGAGGGTGTAGCCGTCGGCGCGGAGCAGGTTCTGGACGGCGTCGCCCTCCAGGGTCGCGATGGACACCCCGACGATGAGCAGGATCCACCCGGGTGCCAGGGCGGCGGCGAATGCGGCGATCCCTCGGTGCCACCGCGGCAGAAAGGGAATCGCGAGCAGCAGCGTGGCCAGTCCGGCCATGACGACCGGCCACAGCAGCAAGGTGCCGCCGATCCTCAGCGCCGGGACCGTCACCCACTCCACGGTGCCGTCGCGCAGCGCCCAGAACTCGCCGCCGAGGGGCAGGGCGGCGCTCAGCAGCGTGAGCCCTGCGGTCACGGCGACCAGCACCAGCAACTCGCTGGTGCCGGCGACGACGAGCACGACCGTCAGCGTCAGCAGCGCGGCGCCGAGCACGCCGAGGACCCAGCCGACCCGGGCGTCGGCGCCGACGACGGTGTCGGTGTAGATGCCGTCGGTGGGTTTCGCCGCCGGGAGATGCCGCTCGGCCAGGTGCCGGTCGAACCGGTCGATCTTCAGTTTCAGGGCGGCCAGCAGGCCGATCAGCAGGGCCGCGATCAGCAGCGCCGGCGGGCCGGCCACCCAGCGCAGGGTGATCGGCGACGTCAGCAGCGCGCCGGTGAGGATGACCAGCAGCCCGCCGAGGATCAGGTACGCCATCCAGTACACCGGCGTTGCCAGGCCGTGCAGGGTGAGGAGGGTCGCCTTGCCGCTGCCGGAGTGGCCGATGACGTACTCGGTGCGCTCGCCGATGAACAGCAGCACGGACCCGATGAGCGAGAGCATCGTGAGCCCCCACGTCGGCCGGGACGGCACGACAGCACCGGCGCGAATCGTGGAACGGCGGCGGAGGGCGATCAGCAGGCCCAGCGCGGCCAGCACCCCGGCCAGCGTCAGCACTGCCACGACGGTGGTCTCCGCCGACGACGGCGCCAGCTCCTCCACGCGCCGAGAGTAGGGGAATCCGATCGGAAGTGGTGCCCCGCGTGCGCCGCTAGGCGGCGGCCACCTGCAGCGCGACCCGGCTGCCGGCCCGGGTCTTCTTCGCCGCGTACATGGCCGCGTCGGCGTGCGCGATGAGCGTGTCCGCGTCGACGGTGCCCGGGCGGCCCCAGCTGACCCCGATGCTGGCGCGCGGCAGGATCCGCACCGCGTCGAGGTGCAGCGCCGCGCTGTCGGCGGCGACCACGGTGGCCAGGGTCCCACCGATCCGCCGGGCCTGGGGCAGGCCGGCGACGTCGCGGCAGACGACGACGAACTCGTCGCCGCCGAAGCGGCCGACCACGTCACCGTCGCGGACGGCGGCACGCAGCAGGGACCCGACGTGGGTGAGGAGGCGGTCGCCGGTGGCGTGGCCGTAGCGGTCGTTGACCGCCTTGAACTCGTTGAGGTCGACGAAGACGACGGCGACGCCGCGGTGCGTGGCCGGCAGTGCCAGCGCCTTGGAAAGCGCGGTCAGGGTCGCGGCGCGGCTGCGGCAGCCGGTGAGTGCGTCGTACGTGGCCTGCCGGTGCAGTTCCTCCCGCATCCGGACCGCGTCGGTGACGTCGGTGAGGCAGATGATGGCGCCGGTGACCTGGCCGTCCGGGGCGGCGAGGGCGCGGACCTTCGCGTCGACCCGGCGCAGGCCGGTGTCCGGGTGGCGGAAGCCGTACTCCAGGTCGACGTCGCGCCCGTCGCGGAGCACCCCGTCGAGCGCTGCGGTGACGGCGGGCAGGTCACTCGGGAGGACGCCGGCGGCGAGTCGCCCTCCGTCCAGGACGTCGCCTGCGACGGTGCCGATGGTCCGGGCGACGCGGGCGTTCTGATACACGATGCGGCGGTCGGCGTCGATCTGCACGATGCTCATCGGCAGCGCCTCGGTGAGCCGGCGCGCAGCGCCTCCTCGGCGGCCATCTCGTCGGTGATGTCGAGCATCTCGCCGAGGACGTGCGGGTGATCCGGGGCGCCGAGGAAGCTGTGGTTCGTGATCTCGAACCAGATGGCGCGGCCGTCGCGGTGCAGGTGCCGCAGCCGGACCCGGCGGGCCTCCCCGGACGGCACGGTGAGCAGGTCCATCCAGCTGGAGATGGCCCGCTGGTGGTCGTCGGGGTGGACCAGGTCGATGGCGCGGCGGCCGACGAGCTCCTCGGCGGTCCAGCCCGAGCAGCCTCACGATGCCGGGATCGGCATCGGTGATCACCGCCGTCTGATCCTTGCGCACGGTGACGAGCCGTGGTCGCACCGCGTCGACGCCGAGCGCCTCGGGCTGGCCCTCAAGTCCGGTGATGCAGCAGGTGTACAGGCCGAAGCGGTGGGTCGTGTCGATGAGATGCATCCGGGCGGTCGCGCCCGGCGCGGCCCGCGGGTGGAACAGGCAGCTGCCGGCGCCGTCGGTGAGGGCCCGGTGCCAGGCGTCCACGACGGCGGGCTGGTCGTCGCCGACGACGAGCCCGAGCGCCGACGTCGGCCCTTCGAGGGGGCGCAGGCCGCTGCGCCGCAACTCCTCCGGCAGGGGCGCGAACAGGCCCTGGACGGTGACCGCGCTGACGAACGCGTCGGGGTGCTCCGCCAGCAGTGCGGCAAGCCGCGCGTCGCGGTCCATCGTCGATCCGGCCATGCCAGCGTCATCGGCCGGGCCCCGGTGGGCTGAAGACCTTCCGATGTGACGAGACAGCTATTGCGACTGCAGCTCGTACTCGTCGCGGGCGGCCATGATGTGCTCGATGTTGGTCTCCGCCCAAGCCTTCAGCGCGCCGAGGACCGGGGCGAGGGACAGGCCGAGCGGGGTCAGCTCGTAGTCGACGCGGACCGGGACGGCGGCGGTGACGGTGCGCTTGACGAGGCCGTCGCGCTCCAGGGCCCGCAGGGTCTGGGTCAGCATCTTCTGGCTGGCGCCGGCGATGCGCCGCCGCAGCTCGCTGTGCCGGCGCGGGCCGTCGGCGAGGGCGTTGACCAGCAGGCCGGCCCACTTGTCGGCGATCGTCTCGAACACCTCGCGGGTCGGGCAGGCGGCCATGTAGGCGTCGTAGAGAACCTTCGCCTCGTTGCGCTGCTGCTCGGCTGATTTCGGCATGATGTTCCCCCCGGCTCCCTAGGGCACTTTCAGGTGCCTGGTTTCGAAGAGTACCTGCCTCGGTAAGGCTGTTTCCCGTCAGAGAACGTTCGGCAAGGGGGAATGTCATGCGAGTGGTCGAGGTGCAGGGGTACGGCGGGGTCGACCAGCTGCGGGTCGTGGACCGGCCGGAGCCGTCGCCGGAGCACGGCAGGGTGCGGGTGCGGGTCGCCGCCGCCGCGGTCAACCCGGTCGACACGGCGACCCGGGCCGGCTGGACGGCGGCGCTGGCGCCGGGCCTCACCGGCCAGTTCGTGCTCGGGTGGGACTTCGCCGGGGTCACCGACGACGGGCAGGCGGTCGCCGGTTTCGTGCCGTGGTTCGAGCAGGGCGGCAGCGTCGGCACGTACACGTCGGTGCTGTTCGCCGACCCGACCTGGTTCGCACCGCTGCCTGAGCACGTGGACCCAGTCACGGCGGCGACGCTGCCGTTGAACGCGGTCACCGCGGTGCAGGCGCTGCGGCTCGCCGGGCTCACCGCCGGTCAGTCACTGCTCGTCACGGGGGCGAGCGGCGGCGTCGGCGGGTTCGCGGTGCAGCTGGCGGTCGCGGCCGGGCTCGAGGTGACCGCGGTCGCGTCGACCGGGGACGAGGCGCACGTGGCCGGGCTCGGCGCGAAGACGGTGCTGTCGCGCACCGACACGCCGGCGGCCGGGGCGTTCGACGGGGTGCTCAACGCCGCGTCCGTGCCGGAGGCGATCGCCGCGGTACGTGACGGCGGCGTGTTCGTGGCGGTGACGGACTTCTCCGCTCCGGCGGCGGAGCGCGGTGTGCGGGTCGACACCGTCCACGTGACACCGGACCGGCAGCAGCTCGCCGAGGTGCTCGGCGCGGGCCTGATCACCCGCGTCGCGGGGACCCTGCCGCTGGAGGAGGCCGCGGAGGCACACCGGCGGCTGGAGGCCGGCGGCCTACGCGGCAAGCTGGTGCTGACTGTCTGAGATCGCCAGATCCGGCGCGGGCCGGCCGAAGTGGTACCCCTGGACGAAGCGGTAACCCAGCCGGTACAACTCCTCGGCCTGCGCCGCGGTCTCCACACCTTCGGCGATCGCGGTCAGCTCCAGGTGGTTGCTCACGTCGATCAGGGCCCGGGCGATCACTGCCTGCCTGCTGGGGGTACCCACGTGATCGATGAACGACTTGTCGACCTTGAGGATGTCCACCGGCGCCGTCTGCAGCAGGCCGAGCGACGAGTGCCCGGTGCCGAAGTCGTCCAGCGCGATGCGCACCCCGAGGGCCTTGATCGCGCGCAGCGTGCCGAGCGCGGTGTCACTGTCGAAGACCGCGGTCTCGGTGACCTCGATGACCAGGCACTGCGGCGGGAGCCCCGTGTCGGCGAGGACTGCGGCGACGGTGCCGGCGAAGTCCGGCTCCGACAGCTGCCGGGCCGAGGCGTTGACGCTGACCCGCTGCGGCGCCCGCTCGCCCAGGGTGGCCCGCCACGACGCCATCCGGGTGCACGACTCGCGCAGGATCCAGGCGCCGAGCTCGACGATCAGCCCGTTGTGCTCGGCGACCGGGATGAAGTCGGCGGGGCCGACCAGCCCGCGCAGCGGATGCCGCCAGCGCACCAGGGCCTCCACGGCCACCGTCGCGCCGTCGGGCAGGGCGACGATCGGCTGGTACACCATGAAGAACTGCGACTCGTCCAGTCCCGTGCGCAGGTCGGCGCCGAGCTCAGCGTGCTCCGTGGCCCGGGCGTCGAGGCCGGCGTCGTAGTGCAGCTGCCGGCCGCCGGTGACCTTCGCCGCGTACATCGCGACGTCGGCGCGCCGCAGCGGCTCGAACGGGTCGGTGGTGTCCCGGCAGTCCGCGACGCCGATGCTGGCCCGCACCAGCAGCCGGTGCGTCCCTGCGCTGAAGGGCTGCTCCAGCGCCGCCGCGAACACGCTCACGTCGCCGTCCTGCACCAGCAGGGCGAACTCGTCGCCGCCGAGCCGGGCCACGGTGTCGCAGGGCCGGGCCACCGATCGCAGCCGCTCGGCCACGGCGATGAGCAGCCGGTCGCCGACGCCGTGCCCGAGCCGGTCGTTGATGGCCTTGAAGTCGTCGAGGTCGATCAGCGCCATCGTGGCCGGCGAGCCCAGCGCCGCCCGGATGCGCAGCTCCAGCTCGCGCCGGTTGGCCAGGCCGGTCAGGTCGTCGCGCACGGCGAGCTGCCGGACCTGCCGCACGAGACCGGCCATACGCACCCCGACGAGCAGGAACAGCACCACGGCGCAGGCACCGACCGGCAGCCAGTCGATGTCGCGGGGCCGGGTGACGCCCTGCACGAGCAGCACCCCCGGCGCCAGCAGCGCCGAGCTCGCCAGCGTCAGCAGCCGCACCCAGCCGAACCGCAGCCCGTCCTCGCCGGTGTCGGTTTTCTTCCCTTTGTGTTTCGAGGAGGGGTGCAGCGCGGCGGCGGCCCACAACACATAGGACAGCAGCCAACCGGCGTCGAACAGTCCGCCGTCATAGGAGGTGTACGCCGTGAGCACCGAATACGCGACGTCGGCACAGGTGAGCAGGCTGAACGAGGCGGCAAGCAGCCGGATGCCGGTGTCGCGCACGGCGCCCGAGACGAACAGCCGGGCGAGCATGGCCAGCAGCAGCACGTCGAACGCCGGGTACGCGAGCGCGACGACCCGCGCACCGACCCCGACGCTGCCGTCGTGCGCGATCGGCTGCATCACGAACGTCCACAGCACCAGCCCGACGCCGGTCGCCACGATCGAGGCGTCCAGGACCGCGGCGCGGCTGCGCCCGGCCCGCTGCCGCACCAGCCCGAAGACGCCCGCGGCGAGCAGCGGGTATGCGCCGAGGTACATGGCGTCGGCCACCGACGGGAACGGGTCCTCGTGCAGGCCGTGCACGTAGTAGCTGTACACGGCGTCGCCGCCGACCCACAGCAGCACACCGGCCGCGAACAGCCACCAGGTCAGCCTGCGCCGGGCCGCGCTGAGCATCACCAGCGCGGCGGAGGCGCCGAGCCCGTCGTAGACGAGGCTGGCGGCCAGGGAACCGCCGGGCAGCGTGAAGTAGCCGACGGTCGCCAGCAGGCCGGCGACCGTCCACCACATCCACAACCGCTCTGTTCCCCGCACCTGTGCACCATCGGCGGTCGCGGCGCGGGTATGAGGGTGGGTCAGCTCACGTTCTGCGCGGTTTCCGTCAGGGCGCCGTCGATCTGTGCCCGCAGCTGCGCCCGCGGCCGCGCACCGACCACCTGCGACACCAGCTCCCCGTTGCGGAACAGGCTGAGCGTCGGCATCGACATCACCCCGTACGCCCGCACCGTCTCCGGGTTCTCATCCGAATCGATCTTCACAATCCTGGCCCGCCCCTCGTACTCCACGGCGAGTTCCTCCAGCACCGGCGACAGCCGATGGCACGGCGGGCACCACTCGGCCCAGAAGTCCACCAGCACCGGCAGCTCACTGCCCAGCACCTCGTCGGCGAACGTGGCATCGGTGACGTTCTGCATGCTCAGCCCAGCTCCTTCACGATCGTGGCCCGGATCCGCCGCAGCCGCACGATGTAGTCGTCGATCTCGGCGAGCCGGCGGGTGAGCACCTCGACCGACGCCGGACACTCGGCGCCGGAGCTGTGCCCCTCGCGGATGCACTCCACGAACGGCCGGGTGTCCTCGAGGTTGAACCCGATCTCCAGCAACGCGCGGATCTCCCGCACCAGCCGCAGATCCTCCTCGTCGTAGTCCCGGTATCCGTTCGAGCTCCGCCGGGCACTGAGCAGCCCCTGCTGCTCGTAGTAGCGCAGCGCACGGGCACTCGTCCCGGCCTGCTCCGCCAGCTCCCCGATCCGCATATGACCAACGTAAACCTTGACAGTGATGTCAACGCCAGCTCTGATTCCACCGCCGTGACCGAAGTCGCCTGCCCCGCCACTCCGTCGCGCCATCACCGGCTGCCCCAGCCGTCACTGCCGATCCCTCGATCAGGCTCCTCCGGCCGCTCCCTCCTCGCCGGATGCTTCTCCAAGTCGTCCAGACGGCCCTCCCCGTCCTTCTCTCACGAGTGCGGCGCTGGGACGATGTCGATGCGGCCGCGGTGCCAGGCAGCGAGCCGGGTCAGGTAGGCGCGCTCGACCGGCTGCCGGTTCCTCGCGAATCTGCTGTGGCGAGAAGTGCAGCACCAGCGCACCGGCCTCGGCGAGCCGGCGGTGCCGCCGCATGGTGCGTTCCCAGTCCTCCGGCGACAGGTGATAATCCCGCGAGTCGACCTCCACCGCCAGATCAGCCTCGGCGACCCACCCGTCCGGCGTCGGCAGCACCGCGCCGACAGGCCGGGCGAACGGGTCGGGCCGCTTCGTCCGGGAGACAAGCCCCTGCTGCGCCTTGTCGAACTGTTCGAACCCACCATCCCCCCACCACGACGACGCTGCCGCACCCCCGCGCGGATCGAAACCCCGAACCGCCTCCTGTGGACAACCCTCCCGTGATCAAAGGTCCAGATTGGCCGCCCGAATCCAATCACCGCACGAGCGCCGACGGACGCGTTGCCGACGCAGCCCAGCCCGACCCGCCGCGCTGGGCGTCCACCGCCGTGATCCAAGGAACCGAACGGCCGTCCCCACGACTGTCCGCACAGCCGGTGCGCGACTTCGATCACCAGGTGGTGGCGTGCGGGCGACGTGAGCCGGGTCGGGCGAGCCGCTACCGTGGACACGACTCAGACCGCCGCGCCGAAGGGGCTTTCCCATGGCTATGACGTCAGACCTGTCGTGAGACCCGCAACCTTGTGCCGAGGTGCAGCGGGCGCGCGGTTGGCGTGGGAACAGCACACCGCGCTCCCGGCCGCAGGCGGCAGCGAGCGAAACGGGCGGTCACGATGATCATTCCGGTGCGGTTCAACGGGCCTCCCGGGTCCGGCAACGGTGGGTACACGGCCGGCCTCGTCGCAGGCCACCTCGCCGCAACTCAGCTCGCGAAGGCGGTCGAGGTGACGCTGCGCCGGCCGCCGCCGCTGGACACGCCGCTCACCGTCACCGCCGCGGAGGGTGCGGTCCAGGTGCACGACGGTGAGGCGTTGGTCGCGTCCGGCCGGGTCGACGCCGGGGAGCGGCCCGACCCGGTGCCGCCGGTGCCGTTCGCGACCGCGGTCGAGGCGTCGGCGGGGTACCCGGGGTTCACCGCACATCCGTTCCCGACCTGCTTCGTGTGTGGCACCGATCGGACCGACGGGCTGGCGCTGTTTCCCGGGCCGCTGCCGGACGGGCGGACGGCCACGCCGTGGCGGGTGCCGCGGGACGTGTCGCCGGTGCTGGTCTGGGCGGCGCTGGACTGTCCAGGGGGCTGGTCGGTGCTGACGGCGGGTCGCCCGTACGTGCTGGGTCGCATGACCACGCACATCGACGCGGTGCCCGCGGCGGGGACGGAGTGTGTGATCACGGGCCGGCACGTCGCCTCGGAGGGGCGCAAGGCGACGGTGCTGTCCACGCTGTACGGGCCCGACGGCGACGTCCTTGCCCTGGCCAGAGCTACCTGGATCGCCGTCGACCACTGACCCCGGCGCGGGCGGGACGTTCGACGGGGGCGGGGCCCTGACCCCTGGACCCCGACCTGGTGCCTGGTGTCCCGCCGGTTCGGGACCTTCGGCCCTGCGGCCGCACCGCCACCCTGCCGATCCTGATGGCGGCAAGGAAACGGCGGACGTGGAGGCGACCCGATGCAGAGCGTGCTGGCACACGAGAAGTGGTTCCTGCAGGACCCTTCGGCGTACCCGCCGGACTGGTCGTTCGCGGCCCGCCCGGTGACCCTCGCCGTGCTCGCGCTCGTCGTCGCGGTGACGGTCGGGTGGCGGGCCGTCGCCCGGCGCGTCGGCACCCCGGAGCTCACGATCCTGCGCCCGATCGGCCGGATCACGCCGTTCCTGCCGCGGCTGCTCGCGATCCACCTCGGCGTCAGCCTGCTCGCGCTGGCCGCCCGCGGCTACTTCCTCGCCGCCGACCTGGAGCTGCGGGAGCTGCCCGCGTCCGCGCTGCTCGGCGTCGTCGAGGGTGCGCTCGGCGTCTGGTTCATCACCGGCTTCCGGCTGCGGGCGGCCGCCGTGCTGCTCGTCGTCGTCGGGCCGGTCGCGCTCGCCGCCACCGGACCCGTCAGCCTGCTGGAGGCCGCGGACCTGCTCGGCATCGCCGGGTTCCTCGCGTTCCTGCCGCCGTCCGGCGACCGGCACGGCGCGGTCACCGCCGACCCGCGGGTCCTGCGCCGGGCGCTGCTCGCGCTGCGGGTCGGTGTCGCCACGGCGCTGGTCACGCTCGCGTTCTCCGAGAAGCTGGCCAACCCGGCGATGGCCCGCGCCACCCTGCAGCACTACCCGCAGCTGGACGTCTTCGCGTACCTGGGTCTGCACCTGCCCGCCGACACCTTCATCCTGATTGCCGGGGCCACCGAACTGCTCTTCGGCCTGCTGGTGCTGTCCGGCGCGATGCCGCAGCTGGCGATGCTGGTCGCCGCGGTCCCGTTCAACGCGACCCTTTTGATCTTCGGTGCCCCCGAGCTGCTCGGCCACCTGCCCGTGTACGGGGTGTTCCTCACCCTGCTCGCGTACGGCTCCGATCCGCGCACCGCCGAGGACGTCCGCTGGCTGCCACGCCTGCGCCGCCCCCGCGCCCAGGTCCCCGCCACCGCCTGACCGCGTGACCGGGTGACCGGCGCACGCCAATTCGTCGGCCCGGACAGACCGTGGACAGCCGGAACCCCGGCCGTCCACGGTCCCGGTCGTTGCGGGTCCCGGTCGGTTGGGGTCGAAGGTCCCGCTGGAGCGGGCCGGTCCGCTCTGCCCGCCACCCGCGCCGCGGCGCCAGGGTTGGGGGATCACCGTCCGATCGTCGAAGGAGCCCGCCATGGCCGCCATCCAGTACACCGACCGCGGCACCGCCGTGCGGGTCAGCCCGGCCGGCCGGGCGCTGACCGAGGCCGTCCTCGCCGCGCTAGGCGCGCCGTCGATCCTCAACACCCAGCCGTGGCACTGGCGCATCGACGGTGACACCGCGCAGCTGCGCGCCGACCGGACCCGCCAGCTGGCCACGATCGACCCCGACGGCCGGCTGCTGACGGTCAGCTGCGGCGCCGCCCTGCACCACGCCCGGGTCGCGCTCGCCGCCGACGGGGTGGCGGCCGAGGTGACGTACCTGCCGGACGGCGACGACCCCGACCTGCTCGCGACCGTGCGGCACGCCGGCACCGTGGAGCGCTCGGCCGAGTCGCAGCGGTTGCGCCGGGCGATGAGCATCCGGCGCACCGACCGGCGGCCGTTCGCCGACCAGGACGTGCCCGAGGCCGCGCTGGACCAACTGCGGGCCGCCGCCACCGCCGCCGGCGCCGACCTGCACGTGGTGCGCCCGCAGGACCGCGTCGCCGTCGTCGTGGCCGCCGGTCACGCGGCGGACGTCGAGCAGGAGGACCCGGCGTATCGGGCGGAGCTCGCGGCCTGGGTTCGCGACGGCGCGGAGGACGGGGTGCCGCCGGCGACCGCCGCGGCGGGCGGGCCACGCCCGGTGCCGATCCGCGACTTCACCGGCACCGCCGCCGGCCAGGTCAGCGTGTACGCGGGTGGCGACGTCGCCGACCGCCACGCCCGTTACGCGGTGCTGGTCACCGAAGGCGACCTGGCACGGGACTGGCTCGCCGCGGGGGAGGCGCTGTCCGCGGTGCTGCTGGCCGCCGTCGGTGCCGGGCTCGGCGCCTCGCCGATGAGCGATCTGGTCGAGGTCGCGCCGGCCCGGGCGATGCTGCGCCGGATGCTCGGCGAGGTCGGCCACCCGGCCATGGTCGTGCGGATCGGCGTGCCCACCCGCCAAAGCGCCGCCGGATCGGCGGAGGCCGCCGGGTCGACAGAGGCCGGTGCAACAGCGGCTGCCGAGGCAGGTGGGGTGCCGGTGACGCCGCGGCGACCGTCAGTGTCCGTCGTCGACCTGGTGACGGAGCCGATGGAAGAAGGAGGCGAAGAGCTGCCCAAGTGACCATCGCCACACTCCGGCCCAGCACAGCAGCTGAACGCGAGGCGAACAGTGGAAACTCGGCGGCGCTATCGTCGGAGGCGGCCGACCCGAGAAGCGAGACTGCAACGTTGCACGCCCCGGTTCCGTCTTCAGCATGAGTTCGACGGTCGGAAGGGCGTGTGGTGGCGAAGAAGAAGCGCAAGGACCCGCTGTGGGCGAAGCTGCTGCTCTGGCTCGGCGCGCTGCTGCTCGTCGCCAGCGGCGGTGGGATCATCGGCGGCAAGATGCTGCTGGACCACTACAGCGACGAGATCACCCACTCCGGCGGCCTCGGGCAGGCCGCCGCCGAGGGCAAAAACATCGATGGGCCGATCAACCTGCTGCTGGTCGGCGTCGATGAGCGCGTCAACAACACCGAGATGGGCGTCCGCGCCGACTCGATCATCATCGCGCACGTGCCGGCCAGCCACGACGGCGTCTATCTCACGTCGATCCCGCGGGACACCAAGGTCAGGATCCCGCCGCACCCGGCCACCAAGTTCCCCGGCGGCACCGACAAGATCAACGCCGCGTTCCAGGGTGGATTCCAGAACGGCGGCGGTCGCGAAGGCGGGCTGGAGCTACTCGCGGAGACCGTCGGTAACCTGGCCGGCGGCCTGAAGTTCAACGGCGCCGCGATCGTCAACTTCGACGGCTTCAAGGGTCTCGTCGACGCGCTGGGTGGCGTGCACATGTGCGTCGACGAGCGGGTCACCTCCATCCACACCGGCTGGAACACCAAGACCGGCCAGGAGGGTGTGCCGTTCAACTTCGTCAACGATCTCCCCACCACCCTCAAGCCCAACATGCGCCCCCAGATCTACGAGGTCGGCTGCTACGACATGGAGCCGTGGGAGGCCCTGGACTACGTGCGGCAGCGCGACAAGCTCGCCAACAACGACGGCGACTACGGCCGGCAGCGCCACCAGCAGCAGTTCATCAAGGCGATGCTGAAGAAGGCGACCACTGCGGGGGTCATCCTCAACCCGATCAAGATCGCCGACATGCTCAACGCGCTGGGCGACGCGGTCTCCTTCTATAACAACAAGATCAAGATCACCGACTGGATCTTCACCCTCAAAGGCATCAAACCGGACCAGATGATCACGTTGAAGGTCAACAACGGCGATTATCACTCCGAGACGATCAACGGGAAGTCCTACGAGACGCTCGACGACACCGCCAAGGAACTCCTGACCGCGATCGTCCGCGACCAGGTCGGGCCGTTCGTCGCGGCCCACCCCGAGATGGTGAACAACGACGCCGCCACGGCCGCCACGGCCCCGGGCGCGACGCCGACGAAGTCACCGTCTGTGAAGGCCTCCACCCGGTAAACCACCGAAACCCGGGAAACACCCGACAATGGTGAGGTGAGTGCCGAGACGCTGCTGCTGTTCGTCCTCGCCGCAGTGACGGTCGTGGTCGCGGTGCGCTGGTTCGCCGGGCGCACCGGGTTGCCGGCCGCGGCGATCCTGCCCGTCATCGGCATCACCTACGCGCTGCTGCCCGGCCCCAACGTGGTGCTCGAGCCGGAGATCGTGCTCACGTTCGTGCTGCCGCCGCTGTTGTACAGCGCTGCCCTGGACGCCTCGCTGCTGGCCATCCGGCGCAACGTCCGGATCGTCGTGAGCCTGTCGGTGATCCTGGTGCTCATCACCGCCCTGGTGATCGGGTTCGGCTTCCATTACCTCGTCGCGGGCGCGACCCTCGCCGCCGGCATCGCGGTCGGCGCGGCCGTCGCCCCACCGGACCCGGTCGCCGCCCTGGCGGTCGGGCGCAAGGTCGGCCTGCCGCCGCGGCTCGTCACCATCATCCAGGGCGAGGGCCTGCTCAACGACGCCACCGCCCTGACCATCCTGAGCTTCGCCTCCGCCGCGATCATCGGCGGCGAGTTCTCCGCGACCGCGGCGGCCTTCCGGTTCGTCGTCGCGGCCGTCGGCGGTGCCGCGGTCGGCGCCGCCGTCGCCTACGTCGTGCGCCTGCTGCGCCCGGTCAACCGCGACCCCATGTCCGCCAACGCGGTCTCGCTCGCCACCCCGTTCGCCGCGTACCTGCTCGGCGAGCACCTGCACGTCTCCGGCGTCCTTGCGGTCGTCGTCGCCGGGCTCGTCGTCGGCCACCACGCGCCACGCGCCGCGTCCGGCGCCAGCCGGCTGCAGACCAACGCCGTGTGGCGCCTCGTGGACTTCCTGCTCGAGGGCTTCGTGTTCCTGCTCATCGGCCAGCAGTTGCCGGAGGTGATCCGGGGGCTGCGGCAGTACCAGACCTCGACCGTCGTCATCGCGGTCGCCGTGTCGGTCGGCGCGGTGCTGCTGATCCGCCCCGTCTGGCTGCTGCTGACCCAGTCGCTGCCCCGCTCGCTGCACACGCGCCTCGGCACCGGGCAGCACTCCGACAAGCTCACCGGCCGGGAGGTGACCGCGCTGAGCTGGGCCGGGACCCGTGGCGTCATCAGCCTCGCCGCCGTGTTCACGCTGCCCCGCGTCACCCCCGACCGGGACCTGCTGCTGTTCTGCACGCTCGTCGTGGTGCTGATGACCCTGGTGGGGCAGGGGCTCACGTTCGCGCCGCTGGTGCGCCGCCTCGGCCTGCGCGCCGACGAGGTCGACGAGGCCCGCCTGCGCAACGAGGCGCGCTCCGCGTCGGTCCGCGCCGCCCTCGAGCGCCTCGACGACCTCGACCGGGAGCGGCGCGAGGACCCCGCGGACCGCGACCTCGAGGAGGACGCCAGCGAGGCCGAGGCGATCCAGACCATGCGCGGCCTCCTCGGCCAGCGCATGGCCCGCTACCAGGGTCGCATCGACCTCTTGCAGAACGCCGAGTCCCTGGAGATGCCGGTGTCGCCACGCTACGAGGCGGCGCTGCGGATCCGCCGTGCCGCGATGGACGCCCAGCGCGAGGAGCTGCTCCGCTGGCGGGACGCCGGCACCCTGCCCGACGAGGGCCTGCGCGTCCTGGAACGGGAACTGGATCACGAGGAACGGCTCCTGCCCGACCGGCGGCCCTGAGCACGGCGGTACCGTCGCAGCATGGAGCGCAAGCGGGTGCTGGTGTCGGGGCGGGTCCAGGGCGTGTACTACCGCGACACGTGCCGGCGGGTCGCGGCCGGGGCGGGGGTCGGCGGCTGGGTGCGCAACCTCGCCGACGGCCGGGTCGAGGCGGTGTTCGAGGGGCCACCCGAGGCGGTCGAGCGGCTCGTCGCGTGGACCTGGGACGGCCCCTCCGAGGCTTCCGTCACGAACGTCGAGGTCCACGAGGAGACCCCGGAGGGCCTCGCCGTCTTCGCCATCGTGCCCTGACCAGGCCGCGGCTGGGTACCGCTACCTAGGCGGATTGAGCAGCAGCACCGATCCGTCCCGTCGCCGCCGCCGCGACGCTGGACGGCATGCATGAGCACCAGAGCACCCGGGACCGCTACGTCGACCTGCTCCGGGTCGGCTCCCTCGGCGTCGTCGTCCTGGGCCACTGGCTGATGGCGGTCGTCGCGGTCGGCGAGGACGGGGTGGCCCGCGTCGGCAACGTCCTGGCCCTCGTCCCGGCCCTGCAACCGGCGACCTGGCTGCTGCAGGTGATGCCGGTGTTCTTCCTCGTCGGCGGGTTCTCGCATGCGGTGGCGTGGTCGTCGGTACACCGCCGCAACGGCACCTATGCGGACTTCGTCCGCTCCCGGACCGGCCGGCTGCTGCGCCCGACGGCGGCATTCGCGGCGGTGTGGCTGCTCCTGGCCGTCGGCATCGAGCTCGCCGGCGCGGACCGCGGGGTGCTGCGCCTCGCCACCCGGGTGGTCGCCCAGCCGCTGTGGTTCATCGGGGTGTACCTCGGCGTGGTCGCCCTCGCCCCGGCGATGCTCCGGCTGCACCGGTGGGCGGGGCGCCGCGCGGCGCTGGTGCCGGTGGCGCTCGGCGCGGCCGCGGTGGCCGTCGACGTGGCCCGGTTCGGCTACGACGTGCCGTTCGTCGGGTTCGCCAACGTCGCGTTCGTCTGGCTCGCCGTGCACCAGGTCGGCTTCCTCTACGCCGACGGCCTCCGGGGCGGCCTCGGTCTCACCCTTGCGGGACTGGCCGGCACGGTGGCGTTGACGACGCTCGGCGGGTACCCGACCTCGATGGTCGGCGTGCCCGGCGAACGGGTGTCGAACATGTCGCCGCCCACCGCCGCCCTCCTCTCCTGCGCGCTGCTGCAGATCGGCCTGGTGCTCCTCGCCCGCGGCCCGGTGACCAGCTGGCTGCGCCGTCCCGGCGTCTGGCGCGGCGTGATCACCGCCAACGGCCTGTCGATGACCACGTTTCTGTGGCACCTCACCGGCCTGTTCATGGTCAGCGCGGTCACCCTGGCCCTCGGCGTCGCCCAGCCCCCGGCCGGCTCGGCGGCCTGGTGGCTGACCCGGCCGCTGTGGGTCGCGCTGCTGCTGGTCCCGACCGCGGCGCTGGTGGTGCTGTTCCGCCGCGCGGACCGTCCCCGGCCGGCCCACGTGCCCACCGCCGGCACCGTGGCACGCCGCCGCCGGACCCCGCTCGCCGCGGCCGGCATGCTCCTGTGCACCCTGGGCGTGCTCGGCGTCTCGGCCGTCGGGTTCGGCGGCGTGCTCGCCGGGCGCACCGCCACCCTCGTCGTCGTGCCGGTGACCCCACTGATGTCGGTGCTGCTCGTCGCCGCGGGCGCCGCCTTCCTCTGGGCGTCCTCGCCGAACGCACCGCAACGCCTCGCCGGGGCGCGCAGCGGGTAGGCGCGGCTTTCAGAGCGGCCTTTGCGTGCGGCTTTCAGAGTGGCTTTCAGAGCAGCCCGAGGTGCAGCGCGAGGCGTTCGTCGGGGTCGTCGAGCCGGGCGCCGTAGGCGTCGCGGAGTTTGCGGAGGCGATACCGGACGGTCTGCGGGTGGGTGTGCAGCGCCTCGGCGGTCGCGATGACCTGGCCCTGGCAGCGGAGCCAGGCGAGGAGCGTCTCGGCGAGCACCTCCCGGGACGCCGGGGTCGCCGTGGCGAGCGGGGCGAGGGCGCGGGCGGTGAGGCGGTCGGCGACGCCCGGCTCCCAGGCGGTGACCAGGGCGACCAGGTGATCGTCGCAGCTGATCACGCCGTCGGGCAGGGTGCCTGCCTGCTGGAGCTGCAGGGCGCGCCGCGACAGCCGGTGCGACGTGCGGGCCCGCCGCAGGTCCAGCTCCGGTCCCACGGCCGCCCGCCGGCCGGTGAGCCCACGCACCAGGGCACCCGACGGGCCCCGTGCGCCAGGCGCACCCGTCCCGGCGCCGGCCGGGCCCAGTCCGGCCCCGGTCGTGCCCGCCCCCATCGCGCGGGTGGTGCCGACCTCGGCGCCGGTCGCGCTGGCTTCGGCGCCGGTCGGGCTCACTCCGGCACCGATCCCGGCCCCGGTCGTGCCCGCCACGACTCCGGCCGTGCCCGCCCCCGTCGCAGCGCTGGTGGTGCCGCCAGCCCTGGCGCCGGTCGCACCCGTCCCGGAGCCCGGTCGAGCGCCGGTCAAGGCCGTGCCCGGTCCGGAGCTGGTCGCGCCCGAGCTCGGGCCGGCGCCGGCCAGACCCGTCCCGGAACCTGATCCGGGGCCGGTCGCGCCCGTTGCGGAGGTCGCCGTCGACGGCACGACGATGCTGGTCGCACCGTCGATGACGGTGGCGATGGCGCCGGCGCCGACGGCCCGGGCCAGGTGCTCGGCGTCGGTGCCCTCGACGCTGACGACGGTCACCGATGCTGGCAGCGGCCACCGGGCCGCCTCGGCCGCGGCGTGCAGGGCCGCGTCCGCCGGCGGATCCGGCTGCACCAGCAGCGTGATGAGGCGGCGCCGGAGCAGGGCCCAGTCGTGCGCGGCCTCCTGCTGCTCGTCCAGGTATCCCTCGGCGGCGGCGCCGGCGAGCACGTCGACGTAGCCGAAGAGGGCGTGCGCCACCGCGGACAGGTCGGCCCGGTCGAGGGTCGAGTCCGGGTCGCTGACGGCGGACCAGATCGCCCGGCCGCCGACGGTCAGCACCGAGCGCAGCGCGTCGATGCGGTGGCCCTCGCGGTATTCGGTCCGGCCGAGCTCGTGGAACACCGCCCGGGTGCGGGTCAGGTCGCCGCCGGCGACGAACGTGTCGACGAACGCGTCGACGGCGGTCTCCACGCCGACGGTGAGGCCGCGCCCCTGCCCGCCGGTCAGGGAGCGGCCCTGGGCGAGCATCGCCGCGCTGACCGTGGCCAGCGTCTGCTCGTGCAGCCGCCCGCGAAGCCCGCGCAGGCGGTCGCGGAGGCCAACGCTGAGATCGACCGCGCACCTCCGGGAATTGTCATCGCGGTGACAAAATGATGCCGAACTTCTGCTCCTGGCACCACGATTCTCGCACGCCGGTGCCTAGTCTGATGGCGTGGATGCAGATGTGATCGTGGTCGGTGCCGGACTCGCCGGGCTGGTTGCGGCGGCCGAGGTCGCCGACGCCGGCAAGCGGGTGATCCTGCTGGAGCAGGAGCCGCCGCAGAGCCTCGGCGGGCAGGCGTTCTGGTCGTTCGGCGGGTTGTTCCTGGTCGACTCGCCGGAGCAGCGCCGCATGGGCATCAAGGACTCCGCCGACCTGGCCTGGCAGGACTGGCTCGGCAGCGCCGCGTTCGACCGGGACGAGGACCTGTGGCCCCGCCGCTGGGCCGAGGCCTACGTGCAGTTCGCCGCCGGCGAGAAGCGCGCGTGGCTGCGCGCCATGGGGCACCGGCTGTTCCCCGTCGTCGGCTGGGCCGAGCGCGGCGGCGGCCCCGCCGACGGGCACGGCAACTCGGTGCCCCGCTTCCACATCACGTGGGGCACCGGGCCGGGCGTCGTCGAGCCGTTCGCCCGCCGGGTCGAGGCGAGCCCGCTCGTCGAGATCCGCTTCCGGCACCGCGTCGACGGCCTGGTGAAGACCGGCGGTGTCGTCACGGGCGTCAGCGGGTCCACATTGGAGCCCAGCGACGTCCAACGTGGACAGACGAGCTCCCGCGAGGTCACCGGCACGTTCGAGCTGACCGCGCAGGCCGTCATCGTCACGTCCGGCGGGATCGGCGGCGACCACGACCTCGTGCGCAAGGCGTGGCCGGCCCGGCTCGGCACCCCGCCGAAGCGGATGGTCGCCGGTGTCCCGGCGCACGTCGACGGCCGGATGCTCGGCATCACCGAGGCCGCCGGCGGGCAGATCATCAATCCCGACCGGATGTGGCACTACACCGAGGGCCTCCAGAACTGGGACCCGGTCTGGCCCAACCATGGCATCCGCATCCTGCCGGGCCCGTCGTCGCTGTGGCTGGACGCGACCGGCAAGCGCCTCCCGGCACCCTGTTTCCCCGGCTTCGACACCCTCGGCACCTTGAAGCACCTGATGTCGACTGGGCACGACTACAGCTGGTTCGTGCTCACCCAGAAGATCATTGAGAAGGAATTCGCGCTGTCGGGGTCGGAGCAGAACCCGGACCTGACGAACCGCAGCGTCCGGCAGGTGCTGCAGCGGGTCCGCCCGGGCGCGCCGGCCCCGGTCGAGGCGTTCAAACGCAAGGGCGCCGATTTCGTGGTGGCGTCCACTGTGGAGGAGCTCGTCGCCGGGATGAACACGCTGGCCGGGTCCTCGCTGTTGGCCGCGCCGGACGTGCGGGCCGTCATCGAGGCGCGCGACCGGCAGCTGACCAACCCGTTCGGCAAGGACGCGCAGATCACCGCGATCAGAGGGGCTCGCGCGTACCGCGGCGACAAGCTCATCCGGGTCGCCACCCCGCACCGGCTGCTCGACCCGAAGGCCGGCCCGCTCATCGCCGTGCGCCTCAACATCCTGACCCGCAAGACGCTCGGCGGCCTGCACACCGACCTGTCCGCCCGGGTGCTGCAGGCCGACGGCAACCCACTGCCCGGCGTGTACGCGGCCGGCGAGGCGGCCGGCTTCGGCGGCGGCGGGATGCACGGGTACAACTCCCTGGAGGGCACGTTCCTCGGCGGCTGCCTGTTCTCCGGCCGGGTCGCCGGGCGGGCCGCGGCGGCGGCCATCGTCTGACCGCCACGGAAAGTCGCCTGACCCCAGCGGGCGTTTCGCCTAACCTCGCAGGAATGTCAACGCAGCTCGGACCCGCGCCGCAGCGCGTCGCCGTCGACGCGGGACAGGTGCGGGAGCTGGTCGCCGGCCAGTTCCCGCAGTGGGCCGACCTGCCGGTCCGGCCCGTGGCCAACGGTGGCTGGGACAACCGGACGTTCCACCTCGGCGACGAGATGACGGCACGGTTGCCCAGCGCGGCCGAGTACGCCCTGGCGGTCGAGAAGGAGCACCGGTGGCTGCCGGCGCTCGCACCACGGCTCCCGCTGCCGGTTCCGGTGCCGCTGGCGAAGGGCGAACCGGGTGCGGGCTACCCGTTCCCGTGGTCGGTGTACCGGTGGCTCGACGGCGAGACCGCCAGGGTGGACCGGATCGCCGACCCCGTCCGGTTCGCGCTCGACCTGGCCGGGTTCCTGGCGGCCCTGCAGCGCGTCGACCCCGCCGACGGCCCCGGCCCCGGGACGCACAACTGGTTCCGGGGCGGGCCGCTGCACAGGTTCGAAGGGCTGCTGGAAGGCGCGCTCGACGGTCCGTTCGACGCCGGCCCGGTTCGCGACATCTGGCGGCAGGCGCTCGACGCCCGGTGGGACGGCCGGCCGCGCTGGTTCCACGGCGACGTGGCCCAGGGCAACCTGCTGCTCGCCGGTGGGCACCTGGCCGCCGTCATCGACTTCGGCACCTGCGGCGTCGGCGACCCGGCATGCGATCTGGCCGTCGCGTGGACCCTGCTGACCGGCGACGCCCGGCAGGCATTCCGGGAGCGGCTGGCCGTCGACGACGCGACCTGGGCGCGGGGCCGCGGCTGGGCCCTGTGGAAGACCGTGGTCACCCTGGCAAGCGATGAGCCGGCCGACGCGGCGCGGATCCTGGGCGAGATCGTCACCGGGTGACGGTCAGCGGCCCGTCGTGCCGTCGAGCTGCTCGCGGAGGATGTCGGCGTGCCCGGCGTGGCGGACCGTCTCGCTCGTCATGTGCGCCAGCACCCACCGCAGCGTCAGCCGCCGGTCCTGCACCGGGTGGACCGTGAGGGCGGCCGGGTCGCCGAGGTCACGGATGAGCGCGTCGCTGCGCCCGATCGCCGCGCGGTACCCCTCCAGCACCTCCGCGGTGTCACGACCGGCCGGCACCTCCATGCCGAAGTCCCAGTCCTGCGATGGTTCCGCTCCGGCGAGGTGATACCCGAACCAGTACCGCTCCGCCACCGTCAGGTGCTGCACGAGCCCCAGCAGGTTGGTGCCGGTATCCACGAGGACCCGCCGCAGCTGCTCGTCGCTCAGCCCCTCGGTCTTGATGAGCACCGACTCCCGCGCGAACGTGAGAAACGCGAGCGCCGTGTCCAGCTCGCCGTCGTCGTTGCGCGGCACCGGCCGCCGCTGGGTCTCCGCCATGCCACCGACCATAACGGTGTCAGCCATTGGGTGCGTCCAGTGCGGGCAGGGCCCGGGGCGGATCGAGGACGGCGGAGAACAGGTCGCCGCGGCGGTCCGCGACCGTGCGGATCGTGAACGCGTCCGGGGTCAGCGCCGGGTCGTCCAGCTCGTCCCAGCCGATCGGGGCGGACACCGGCGCGCCCGCAGCGGCGATCGGGCTGTAGGGCGCGAGGACGACCGGCCCGCCCGGCGTGCCGTGGTGGGCCAGCTCGGGCACGACCGCCGCGATCGACCGCGCGAGTGCGGCGGTCCAGCCGGTCGCGTCGCCGGTCGCCGGCACCCAGATCTCGATGTGCTGCGACACCTTCGCGCGGGCGGTGACGCCGAGGTGTTCGAACGCGGTCCGGTACAGCCGGGCGAGGGTCAGCTGGTCCGCCCATGGCAGGCCGCTCAGCTCGATCACCGCGGCATTCGTGGCCGGCACGTGCCACTCCAGCGCGTCGACGCCGGCCGCCCACACCAGCGCGGCGGCCTCGGTGACGGTCAGCGAGGTGAGCCAGGGCGGCGCGGTCCGCGGCGGCCGGCGCTGCCATGACCCGGTGCCGCCCGCGCCGCGCGGGAACCGGCGCAGGGCGAGCGCCCGACCGGCGACGTGCGGCAGGACGATCGGCGCCATCCGGGTGGTGTACCGCAGCAGCTCCCGCCGCGTGACGGGCGGCTGCCCCGGCAGCGGCGGGAACAGCACCTTGTCCGGATCGCTCACCCGCAGGTCCCGGCCGAAGACGTGCCACGTGTCACCGTCCCGGAGCCGGTCGAGCTCGCGCAGCTCCTCCCGGCTCGCCTTCAACGGCCGGGCACCCGTCTGCGAGTCCCACAGCCGGTCGGGGTCGGCGAGCACCTCCTCGCTCGTCCGTCCACTGAGGACGGACCGGGGATGCTCCTCCGGATCCCAGCCGGCCACGGCGTGCTCGTCCCGCTTGTGCAGCATCAGCCAGTCGTCCTTGCCGGACCCCTGCCGCCGGGTCCGGATCAGCACGAACGTGCCCCGCAGCTTCTCGCCGTGCAGCCGGGCGTGCAGTTCCCCGGCGGCGACCGCGGCGGCCGGGTCCGGGTCCTTGTACGGCTCCCACGTCCCGGCGTCCCACACGATGACGTCGCCGCCGCCATACCCGCCCGGAATGACACCCTCGAAGTCGATGTAGTCCATCGGGTGGTCCTCGACGTGGAACGCGGCCCGCCGCACCTTGGGGTCCAGGGTCGGACCCTTCGGCACCGCCCAGCTCACGAGGACCCCGTCGATCTCCAGCCGGAAGTCGTAGTGCAGCCGGGTCGCCCGGTGCCGCTGCACCACGAACCGCCGCTCACCAGCCACGATCCCAGTGTGGCACGGTGCTCGATTGACGGGTGCGGGTCCGGTCAGCGGCGACCGGCGACCAGGGCGACGAGGAACTGGCCGCCGCCCGGGTCGACGCTCGCGGTCACCGGCAGGCCGGGCACCAGCCGGGAGAACCGGTCCACCAGCCAGTCCGCCGCCTCCTGGGCGTCCTTCCGGCTCGGGCAGCGGGCGACCAGCTCCCGGCCGCCCTTGCGTTCCAGGCGTTCGGCGACGGTGATCAGCGGCGCGGGCTCCACCACGTGCAGGCGGTCCGGCCAGGCGATGACCACCTTCACCGCGCCCTTGCGGGTGTTGCAGGCGCGGTGGGCGAGGCGCTCGGTGACCTTGGCCTTCCGGTCGGCGGTGCGGCTGTCGACGCTGGGACCACGCGGGTCGTTCACGGACATGTCGGCGTCGACCGGCTCGTCGCACACCCAGCATCGCCAGCCGTCGCGCTCCGCCACATCGTCAAGAAGGCTCATCCGAGCAACGTAGTCGGGGCAGCGCCGGCGCTGGTCGTACACCTCGGACAAAAGGCGAAACACGAACAATGGACGAAATGTCCAATTAGGCTGGCCCGGTGGACGGGCACTACCTCACGGCGCACCTGGACGGTTGGGGCGACGGCGACGAGTGGGGCGACTTCCCCAAGGCACTGCACGAGTTGTACGACCATCTCCAGACCCTGCGCAGAGCGGTGCGCGCCGACGGGGAGCCGTGGCGGCCGGACGCGGTGCTGCTGGTCGCGGTGCACCTCGACTTCGAAGCGGCCGGGTACGAGCCGTGGCCGGGTGGCGTGCCGGTGCCGAAGGTCGGCGCGGACCGGCGCTACCTGGAGACGAAGTGCGCCGGTGCGAAGGCCCGCAGGGTGCGTCGCGGCCTGCCGAGGTCCGGTGAGCACGTGTGGCCGTTCTACCGGACCCCGGTGGGCGCGTTCATCGCGGCGAACTGGCGCTACAGCCTGCCGCATGAGTGGTGAGTCAGTACCGCAGGTCCGCCAGGTACCGGTAACCGTTGCGGGCCGTGGTCAGCGCGTCGGCCGGGGTGCGTGGCGGGGTGCCGGCGTCGTCGCGTTCGACGATGAACTCGACCAGGCCGGCCTCCCTGGCGTGCTGGAAGATCCGGCCGAAGTCGATGAGGCCGGCGCCGGGGTCGGTGAACGCCGCCGCGGTGTCCATGTCCTTCACGTGGACCTGGCGGATGCGGCCGCGGTGCCGCTGGATGAGGTCGACCGGGTCGGCGGTGCCCCGCCAGGCCCAGAACAGGTCGACCTCCAGGTGCACGAGGTCGGGGTCGGTCTCGGCGGTGAGGATGTCGTAGCCGGTGCGGGAGCCGCCGTCCTGGCGGACGAACTCCAGCTGGTGGTTGTGGTAGCCGAAGTCGAGGCCCGCCCGCTTGGCGAGGGCGCCGGCGCGGTTGAGGTCGCGGGCCAGGGCGTGATACCTGGCGCCGTCGCGGATCGGCTGGCCGGTGGCGTCGATGCCGAAGAACGGGTGGACGATGAAGTGGTTGCCGACGATGTTGGCGTCGTCGAGGGCCCGCTGCCACGCGCTGGCGTCCCACGGCTGCGGGATCGCGACGTGGCCCGAGGTGGCCTTCAGGCCGGCGGCGTCGAGGAAGCCGCGGAACTGGGCGGCGGTCCGGCCGACGAACCCGGCGTGCTCGACCCTGGTGTAGCCGATGGCGCGCAGCTCGGCGAGGCTCGCGGCGAGGTCGGCGCTGAGCTGGTCGCGCAGCGTGTAGAGCTGGACGCTGATCCGGTCGAGCGGCACCCGGGACTGGCGGTGTGCGGGGGCGGCCGACGCGGGTTCGACGCCGATGAGCGGGGTGGCGAGCAGCGGGGCGGCCGCTGCGGCGCCGAGCAGGTTGCGCCGGCTGACGGGGGAGCTGGGCATGTGCACTTCCCTCCGGTACGTCAATGACTTTCGTACATCTGAACCTTTCTATATTCGGAATCGGCGCTTGTCACGCCGTGGCACGACAAAAGGGCACCCCGGCGGGGTGCCCTTCGCGTCGAGGTGGCTCAGGCGGGCGTGGTCTCGCCGCGCAGGTCGCGCTGGCGGGGCAGGTCCGCGTCGTCGCCGCGCAGCCAGCCGACGGCGGTGGCCCGGTCCGGCAGGACGACGAACAGGTGCAGCAGGCACAGGGTGTGCATCATCCGCCGGATGAACGGGGCCAGCCCGACCAGGCAGGTGTGGCCGCCGGCCTGCGCGGCGCGGTGGCGGGCGGCGACGAGCAGCCCGAGCACCGACGAGTCGAGGGTGCCGACCTGGCTCAGGTCCAGGACCAGGTGGCCGGGTCGGTATCCCACAGGAGACAGCGCGGCCCGCAGTGCCGGACCGACCTCGATGTCGAGGTCGCCGCTGAGGGTCACCACCAGGGCCTCGTCGACGACGACGCCGCTGACCCGCGGGTCGGTCTGCACCGCCGCGGCAGGATCGTCGGCGGTCTCGGGCACGTCGGCCGCGGTCGCCGGGGCGTCCCCGGCGAGCCAGCCGACCGGGTCGGCGTCGGCGGAGGCGAGCGGCACCCGCGAGCAGCGGCCGCAGCTGTGCGGGCCGGTGGCGAGGCGCGCGCCGGTCCAGCCGTGTCGGCGGAACAGGCTCCAGACGAGGTCCCAGTTGTGCATGGTCGCGCCGAGCCCGGTCACGCTCTGGCCGCAGGCGTCGCAGATCAAGGTGAAGTCGGTGCCGTCAGGTGTCGTCGCCGCGGTCACGGTCGCCGCTCCTCTCACTGAGCTGAGTCCGAACTGTTCACTCGGTCTTCGCCATCATGTCGTGTCAGTCGTCCTCCGGGACCATACGTAACACGTGATTTACATGCGCGATTTGCAATGTTCGTCTCACCCGGGGTGAGGGGGCGCGCAACGTGAGTCTTCCTCCGGATGTCCAGACCTGCCGGTGGATGTCCAGCAGCATGCCGATCGCAGTGGCGTCGATGAACGGGCAGCCGGCGAGGTCGACGATCAGCTGCTCGGGGTGCAGCGTCAGGGCGTCCTCGAGCAGGGCCCGCACCCGGGGTTCCGACCCTGCGTCCAGCTCCTCGGTGACCATGATCTCGACGAGCGGCGTTCCAGGGGCGTCGATGCCGGTGTGCATGGACGAAGCCTCTGCCGCGCATGTGGCGGCCGTTCCGCGGAACTGTGACAGTTGTATGACAACCGATCCGACCTGGCATGATGCATGGATGGCGGGCGTACTGGTCATCGAGGACGACGATCGGATCCGGCTGTCGCTGATGCTCGCGCTGGAGGACGAGGGCTACTCGGTGCGGGGCGTGTCCAGCGCCGAGGACGGCCTGCTCGCGCAGCGTGCGGAGCCCGCGGACACGGTGCTGGTCGACCTGATGCTGCCCGGCGTCGACGGGTTCGAATGCATCCGCCAGTTGCGCCGCGACGACGACGTGCCGATCGTGGTCGTCAGCGCCCGCGACGACACCCACGACATCGTCGCGGCGCTGGAGGCCGGCGCCGACGACTACCTGGTCAAGCCGGTGGCGGTGAAGGAACTGTCGGCGCGCCTGCGGGCGCTGCGCCGGCGGGGCCGCGCGGTGCTGTCGGCGGTGTCGACGCTCGTCTTCGGCGACCTGGAGATCCTGCCCGAGGCCGGCGAGGTGCGGGTGGCGGGCGAGCCGGTGGCGTTGACCCGCACCGAGTTCCGGCTGCTGTGCGAGCTCGCCGAGCACCCCGGTCTCGTGCTGAGCCGCCAGCAGCTGCTCCAGCGGGTGTGGGCATACGACGTCGGCGACGAGCGCCTCGTCGACGTCCACGTCGGACGGCTGCGGCAGAAGATCGAGGACGACTCCCGGGCGCCGCGGCGCCTGGTGACGGTCCGCGGCATGGGCTACAAGCTGGCCCGATGAGACGGGCCGGGCTCCGCACGCGGGTCATCGCGGGATTCGCCGCCGGTGCGCTGGCGCTGTCGGCGTCGATGGCGATCATCTCCTACGAGCTGACCCGCAGCTCGCTGCTCGCCGGCCGGGAGCGGGCCACGATGCGGGCCACCGCGTATGACGCGCGGATCATCACCGCCAGCCTCGCCGGTGAACGGCCCGACGTCGTGGCCGTGCTCAAGTCGCTGGACACCGGCGGCAACCGGCGCACGCTGCTGCGCCGCGACGGTCTGTGGTACACGCGCAACACCGACCCCGGCGCCGCCGACGCGGTGCCGGCGGGGCTGCGGCGGCTCGTCGAGCAGGGCGGCCAGGGCGCGCAATGGGTCCGCGTCGACGGCGTCCCGGCCCTGGTCATCGGCGTGTCACTGTCGCCGACGACGGCGCTGTACGAGATCGACTACCTGCGCGAGCTCGACCAGACGCTGCGGACCCTGGCGTGGGTGCTGGGGCTCGTCGCGGCTGCGGTGGCGGCGGCCGGTGCGGGCCTCGGCTGGTATGCGACCCGATACGTGCTGCGGCCACTGCGCTCGGTCGCCGACGCGGCGCAGGGCATCACCGACGGCGACCTGAGCGCCCGCCTCGACCCGGCGGCCGAGCCGGACCTGGCCCGGCTGACGGCGTCGTTCAACGGGATGGTCGACCAGCTGGCGCGCCGGCACGAGCGGGACCGCCGCTTCGCCGCCGACGTGAGCCACGAGCTGCGTTCCCCGCTGCAGACCCTGGCCGCGTCGGCGAGCGTCCTGCACCGGCGGCGGGAGCACCTCGACGAGCGGACCGCGCTCGCGGCCGGCCTCGTGGTGGAGGAGATCGAGCGGTTCCAGTCCCTCGTCGACGACCTGCTCGAACTGGCCCGCAGCGACCAGCCGGCCCGCCGGGGCCCGGTCGACCCGCACGACCTGGCCCGCCGGGTGACGGAGGGCCAGAACCTCGACCCCGGCCTGGTGGAGCCGGCCGGCGACGACGCGTCGCGGTGGCTGGTCGACCGGCGGCGGCTCGAGCAGATCCTGGCCAACCTCCTCGACAACGCGGTCCGGCACGGCGGCGGACCGGTCGCGGTCCGGTTGACCTGCGTGGCCGGCACCGGCCGGGTCGAGGTCGACGACGAGGGCCCGGGGGTGCGGCCGGCCGATCGAGCCGTGATCTTCGACCGGTTCGTGCGGGGGCGGTCGGCGGGTGCCCGCGGCGGCGGCGACGGCACCGGGCTGGGCCTGTCGCTGGTGGCGCAGCACGCCAAGGCGCACGGGGGCCGGGTCGTGGTCCTGGACCGCCCCGGCGGCGGCGCCCGCTTCCGGGTCGAGCTGCCCGGGGTCGTCCCGTGAGGCGAGCCGCGGTCCTCCTGCTGGTCGCGGGACTGCTGGCGCTGGCCGGCTGCGGGGTGCCGGACGAGGACGCGCCGCGGCCGCTCGAGCCGTCGCTGGTGATCGGCAGCCCGTCGCCGGTCGCCGGGAACACCGCCGGCACCGCGGTCGAACTGCTGTACCTGGTGCGCGACGAGCAGCTCGTGGCGGTGCAACGGCGGGTCGGCTCGACCGAGGTGGGTGCGCTGCTCGACGAGCTCGTGATCGGCCCGACGGACCAGGAGCGCAACGACCGGCTGTCCAGCGCGCTGACGGGAACGGATCTCATCGCCGGGGTCCGGCTCATCAGCGGCACCGCCGAGGTGTCGTTCCGGCCGCAGGCAGGTGGGCGCACCGACGACATCCTGGCGATCGGGCAGATCGTCTGCACCCTGGACGCGCTCACCGACGTGGACACCGTCCGGTTCCTGCAGGACGGTCAGCTGCTCCAGGTGCCCCGCGCGGACGGTTCGCTCACGGAGCTGCCGCTGACGACCGCCGACTACCGGACGCTGATCACCGACCGGTGAGCCGGTCGATCACCAGGTAGTAGCGGTCGATGCCGTGGATGAGCTTCGCGAGCTGGGCGAAGTCGACCGGCTTGCGGAAGAAGTGCTCGGAGGGGACGCCGAAGTCGCGCAGCATCTGCTCCTCGAGAGGCGAGCTGGTGAGGACGACCACGGTGAGGTCGGCGAGCCGGGGGTTGCCGAGGATCCGGTCGAGCACGACCCGGCCGTCGACGCCGGGGAGGTTGACGTCGAGCAGGACGATGTCGGGCGTCGGCGCGTCGACGTGTGCGCCACGGTGCTCGAGGAAGTCGATCGCGTCCAGGCCGTTGCCGATCACGGTGACCTCGTTGCGGAGGCGGTGCTCGCGGAACTCGTCGAGGGTGAACGCCACGTCCCCGCTGTCGTCCTCGATGAGGAGGATGCGGGCGAGCTCCAGCGGTCCGTCCTCGTTCATTTGCCTCCTTCAAGAAAGTTGTATTACTGCAATCTTCCTGGTACAGAATAGTGCACACCGGGAACGGTAGCCACCATGCAACGATGTCCGGATGACCACGCCAGGGGAGAACGAGGCGCTCGTGCGCGCGCTGTTGGCGGTCAGCCGGAGCATGGTCGCGGTCGCGGCGCGCAACCTGGCGGCGCTGGAGGCCGACGTGACGCTGCCGCAGTACCGGGCACTGGTGCTGCTGGCGACGGCGGGCCCGCAACGCAGCGCCGGACTGGCCAAGGAGCTCGACGTGGCACCGTCCACGCTGACCCGCATGTGTGACCGGTTGGAGCGCAAGCACCTGGTGCGGCGCTTCCACCGCGACAACGACCGCCGCTCGACCTGGCTGGCGCTGACCCCGGCCGGCCGGGATCTGGTCGGCGTGGTCATGCGTGAACGCGAGCGGGAGCTGTCGGCGATCGTGCAGGAGGCGAAGGTGGACGTGTCGCAGGAATGCCTCGACCTGCTGGACCGCATCGTCGCGGCGTCCGGGGAGCTGCCCGACGCCGAGTGGTGGGAGCGCTGGGAGATCTCCGCGGACCCCGTCGACGGCGTGATGCTGCCCTGATGCTTCCCTCCGTCACACTGACCACCGACCGCCTCCTGCTGCGGCCGTTCGGACCCGGTGACGCGGTGGACGTGCACGCGGTCTGGCAGGACAGCCGGTTCATCGACTCGGCGCCGCTGGGGTACGCATACGCCGGCGCCGACTACGAAACAGCACTCGCGTGGTGTACCAGCGGCATCGAGGAACGTCGACGCAACGGCAAGGGCATCGGCTTCGCGGTGGTGCCCCGCGACGGCGGCCGCCTGGTCGGGCACGTGTCGCTGTTCGGCGCCGACTGGATCGCCAGGTCGGCGGAGATGCACTACTGGACCGCGCCCTGGGCGCGCGGCCGCGGCGTCGCGGCGGAGGCGGCCGCGGCGGTGGCCCGGTGGGCGCTGACGACGCAGGGCTTCGCCCGCATCGCCCTGCAGGCGGCACCGGCCAACACGGCCTCCCGGCACGTGGCGGTCCGGGCCGGCTTCCGGGCCGAAGGGGTGCTGCGCAACGTCGCGGTCTCCCGGTCCGGCCACCACGACCTGGTCATGTACAGCATGATCCCGTCGGACCTGTCCAGCTGAGCCCGGCGGTGTAGCGTGCCGACGTGTTCATCCACTCCGTGTACTTCACGCTGCGGCCCGACCTCACGCCGGCCGAGCACGACCAGTTCCTCGCCGGCGCCCGTTCGCTGCTGACCATCCGGTCCGTCGCCGACGGCAGCCTGGGCCGGCCCGCCGGCACCGACCGGCCGGTCATCGACCGCGCGTACTCCTACGGCCTGGTGCTCAGGTTCCCGGACCAGGCGGCCCACGACGCCTACCAGAGCGATCCGGTGCACGACGCGTTCCGCGACGGGTGCAGCACCCTGTGGTCGCAGGTGCGCATCTTCGACCTCGACACCGATCCGTCGAGTTGACGCCGGGCCGAACGGTGACCGCGGTGGTGACGCACGGCGGCGCGTGCGCCGGGACGGTCGGGCCGTTCCCGGTCGACGACCCGTGGTGGGCCGAGGTCGAGCCGGTCGTGGCGCACCTGGAGGAGACGCTGGGTGTGCCGGTCCTCGTCCTGCGGCTGCTGGCCGTCGACGGTGCCGACGGCGGGCGCGGCGGCCGGGTTACCTACCACGTGGAAGCGCTCCGGCCACCCGGGGCGCTGCCCGCCTGCGACTTCGTTGACGTCGACCATCCACTCCGGCTGCCGTGGGCGCGGGTGCCGGGCATCCGCGAGCTGCTCGGGTGGGCGTCCCGGCACGTCGAGCTCACCGGCCGGCCCGTGCAGCGCAAGACCTGGAACCTGGCCGGGCTGTTCCGCCTGCCGACCGCCGGCGGGACGGTCTGGCTCAAGGCCACCCCGCCCTTCGCCGCTGCCGAGCCGTTCGCGATCGCCGCGATCGCCGCGGTCGATCCGGCCCTGGTGCCGGCCGTCCTGGCCAGCGCGCCGGGCCGGCTGCTCCTGGCCGACGTCCCCGGCACGGACGGCTGGGACGCGTCCCCCGAGATCGTGACGGCTGCGGTGCATCGCCTGGCCGCCGCGCAGGCCCGCGTCGACCGGGCGCCACCCGGCATCCCGGACCGCCGCCCGGAGATCCTGGCGGCCGCCGTCCGGGACCTGCTGGCCGGTCCGGTCGGCGCCGAGCTGCGGCCCGAGGAGCTCCGCGCCGCGCGGGACCTGCAGCCGCGGTGGGAGATGCTGGCGGACTGCGGCCTGCCCGACACGGTGGTGCACGGCGACTTCCACCCCGGCAACTGGCGCTGCGGCCCCGGCGGCCCGGTTGTGCTCGACTTCGCCGAGGCGCACTTCGGCAACCCGGTGCTCGATGTGCTGCACGCGATCGACTTCCTGCCGGCGGACCGGCGCCGCGCGGCGGCCGACGCCTGGATCGCGGCCTGGACCGCGGCGGCGCCCGGGTCCCGTCCGGCCGAGGCGCTGCGCGTCGCCGCACCGCTCGCGCACCTCGTGTACGCCGTGCGCTACCAGGAGTTCCTCGACAACATCGAGCCCAGCGAGCAGATCTACCACCTCGGCGACCCGGCGGCCGTGATCCGCCACGCCCTGGACAAGCCGTAGTCGCGGCGGCGGCCGCTCAGTCTTTGCGGCGGGCCGCGGCGCGGCAGGCGTCGAGGATGTCGGGGCGCAGCAGGTGCCCGAAACCGGCCCGGTCCAGCCGCAGCACCAGCCCCGGCCGGTCGGTGCCCAGCGCGGCGGCGGTCGCGTCCAGGTCCCAGCCGGTCGCGGCGAGCCGGGACAGCAGGTGCCCGCGGCGGGCCTGGGCCGCCGACAGCCGGAACGTCTTGAGATACGCGACGGTGCCCTGCTCGTCGGTGATGACCTCGCCGATGTGGTTGTCCAGCGCGGGGTCGAACGGTGGCAGGAACCGGGACAGCGTGAAGCGGCCCAGGCGGTACACCGGCCGGCTCGTCCCGGCCACCACCGTGAACATGGTGTCGTCGTGGAACGCCGTCCACTGCGCCGCGACCCGGTGCAGCTCGGCCTGCAGGTCATCCACTGTGGACACGGCGGTCGCGTCGAGCGGCTGGTGGAAGTCCGGCACGTCCGGGAAGAGCGACGTGTACTGGTGCAGCAGCTCGCCGTAGAAGTCCCGCAGCAGCGTCGGGTGCAGGGCCCGGTAGTCGGCCGGGTGCGGCACGACGAACACCGCGGCGAGCGCGTCGGCGAGGTACAGCACCACGCCGCACTGCGTGGGGTGGATCTCGAAGACCCGCAGGGCGTCGTCGAGGCCGGTGATCGAGGCGCCCGCATAGGCCTCCTCGACGCGCGGCGACAGGCCCTGGGTGACGGCCCGGTGGGTCCACTCCTGCCAGGCGATCGGCGGCCCGCCGAACTGCAGGTCCAGGAAGCCCTCCAGGGCCAGGTGCAGCGGCAGGAACCGCAGGCGGTGGCGGTCCTCCCGGCGGGCCAGGCGGCGGCGGAACCGCAGCCCGATCGCCCGCGGCAGCCCCGGCTCCCGCAGGTCGATCAGCTGGGTGCCGTACGCGGCCGCGGGCGAGCCGTCCGGCGTCCAGGTCGCGACGAACGCGTGCGGCACGTAGGCGATGTAGGACTCCTTCGCCGACAGCTCCACAATGGACAGCTCGTCCTCGTCATGCAGCCGGGCGTGCAGCCGCAGGTCGGTGATCGGCTCGTCGCGCAGCAGCGGCACGAGCCGCACCGCGCCCCACGTCTGTGCGGGGCCGGCACGCAGGCCGGTGATCATCGCAGGAACCCTTCCACCAGGTCGTCGAGGTGCGCGCGCAGCTGTGCGAAGGTCGCCGTGCCGGTGGAGAACCGGGCCAGCTCGACGAGGGTCGTGGCGTCCTCGGCGTCACGGACCCCGACCGTCGCCACCGACGGCGCGAGGCGCCGCACGTCGAAGGTGTCGCTGTCGTACACCGGGTTGAGGTGCACGATCGACGTGTGCCCTTCGGGATCCAGCTTCGAGTGCCACACCCGCAGCACCTCCGCGGCCTGCCCGGGCGGCGCGTTGTCCCAGCCGTCGGAGACCACGACCAGCCGGTCGGGGCGCAGCCGCAGCCCGTCGAGGAGCCGCTGACCCAGCGGCGTCGCCCCGATCGGGTGCACCAGCAGCGGGTCGCCGGTGTGCGTGAGCCAGACCGTGTGGTGCCGCGCGGCGAGCGCCTCGAGCAGGTAGTGCATGGCGAGCGCGACCGCGAGGGGCCGGCGCCGCTTCACGCCGGAGCCGGACGCGGAGTAGCTGTCGTCGAGCACACCGACGACGGTGCCCCAGGTGCCCGCCCGGCGGCCGGCGGCGCGGCGGGCGGCCGCGCGCAGCGCCCCGGTCAGCTCGTCGCGGCGGCGGGCCCGCTCCGGCCGGGGCAGTGACAGCGCGTAGACGGCAAGGCGGGTCAGCGGGATCCGGTGCAGGTCGCCCTCCAGCCGGAGCCGTTCGAGGGCGGTCAGCCGCGGGCCGCCGTTCCGGGTCAGCAGCCGGGCCCGGTTGATGCGGTGCTTGGCGGCGAAGCCCTCCGCGACCGTGTAGGGCAGGTCGAACACGGCGCGCTGGTCGTAGTGCGCCCGGCGCCACGTCTCGAGGATCGGTGTGGAGTACCGCTTCGGCCGCCGCCAGTCGAACAGCATCGTGCCGACCTCGTCGGGGAGTCGCACGTGCGCGTGGCGGGCGGCGCCGGCCAGGTGGCGGCGATACTTGACGGCGTCGAAGGCGATGTCGGGCCGGCCCGCGACCCAGTCCCGCACGATCGCACGGGTCCGCCGGTTGTTGATGCCCTCGGCCCGCAGGGTGCGCAGGATGCGGTAGACGCGCTGCGGCGGCAGGTCCCGCAGCTTCGCCGCGATCAGGGCGCCTTCCAGCTTCCGCCGCGGCAGTGGTACGGCCTGCGCCGTGCGCAACAGGTTCAGCACGACGAGCCCGGCGTTGAAGTCGTTGACGTCCAGCGCGAGCGTCGCGGCGTAGAGCTCGCGGTAGTTGACGAGCACGTATTCGTGCAGGAACGCCAGCGACAGCCGCTGCTCGGCGGCGCCGGCGTGGAACTCCCGCTGCCCGGTGGACGTGACCGCGGCGTTGACGAACATGACGACGTCCTCGCACGCGACCCGCTCGGCCAATTCCACGGCCTTCCACCTCCCGCTTGGGGCCGGTCGGGGAATTCGACGCGCGAACTGCGAAGCATCGCTTCAGAGGCGGGTTCCGGAAGTCGCACGGACAGTCCCGCGACCGGCCGCAGTCAGGATAGCCCCGCCACCGCTGCGCCGCGCGTGTGTTTCGCATGGCTATGTAGATTTCCGGCTGAGCTATGTAGAGTGCTGGGAGTGGTGGCAGCGTTGCGGATGACGGCGGCGGTGGCGAAGGTGGTGTCGGCCTTCCTCGCCGACCCGGCCGCGGACCGGTACGGTCTGGACCTCATGCGGGTCACCGGGCACCCCAGCGGCACCCTCTATCCGATCCTGCTGCGCCTGCGGCGGGCCGGTTGGGTCGTCGCCCGCTGGGAGGACGTCGACCCCGCGGCCGCCGGCCGGCCGGCCCGGCGGTGCTACCGGCTGACGCCCGACGGCGTGGTGGTCGCGCGAACGGCCGTGGCCGAGCTCGCCGCGCGGCCGGCCCGCAGCTCCGATCCGGCCTTCACGTCGGGTCGGGACTTCACCTGGGACCGGGACTTCACCTGGGATCGGGACTTCACCTGGGACCGGGCTGTCACGTCGGGGAGTGTGGCGTGAGCGCCGTGGATCGGGTCGCGGAGGGGTTGCTGCGGCTGGCGGCGCGGCGCTGGCCCGCCGACGTGCGCGCCGAGCAGGCCCGGGAGTGGGCCGCGGAGCTGCACGAGCTGCGCACCGAGCCGGGACCCGGCGCCGGGCGGCGGGCGCTCGGCCAGCTGCGGTTCGCGTTCAGCCTCGCCGCCGCGTCGCCGGTCGAGGACGAGGACGGCGTGCCGCGCGGCTGGCGGGAGGGCCTGCCCGGGACGGGCCGCGCGCTGCAGCCGATGGCGGTCCTGGTGGTCTTCGGGATCGTGATGGCCGGTCCCGTCGGGAGCATCCTGCGCACCGCCGGCGAATGGATCCTCGGCCTGTGCGGCGTGGAGGTCCGCTGGCCGGTCGGCACCGCCGTCACCGTGGCCACGTCAGTGCCGCCGCTGCTGATCGGCACGCTCCTCGCCTGGTGGCTCGGCCGCCGCCGGCCCGTGCGGTGGGCCGGGCTCCGGCGGCTCGGCACCGCGGGCCCGGCCGCCGTCGCCCCCGTCGCCCTGGCGGTCGCGTTCGCCGTGCTGGTGGTCGGGGTGCAGAGCGCCCTCGGGCCGCCCGGCACCGCGCTCGCCGTCAGCCTCTGCGTCGGCGCGGCGGCCTGGACCCTGCTCGCCGCGGCGCTCGCGGTCGGCGTCGTGCGTCTGGCGCGGTGGCGCTGGCTCGCGGCGGCGCTGGTGCTGATCGGCACGCCCCTGGTCGTGGAGTTCGCGATCGCCGCCGCCGTGCTGCCCGGCATCCTTGCCTCCGGCGCGGGCCCGGCGCGGGCGCTGGGCTGGGCGCCGTCGCTGGTGTCCGGTCAGCCCTTCACCGCCGACAGCGGGTCGTGGCTGATGACCCCGGACGCCCTGGCGCTGTTCAACGCGACCAGCATGTTCCCGGCGTACCTCCTGCTGCTCACCGGGATCGCGGTGGGCTATGGACTCGGCGCCGCGCGACCGGGCCACCGCCCGGTGCCGCTGCCCGCCCCGGACCGCACGGCACTGCGGCTGCCACCGGCGGCGACCGTGGCCGGCGTCGTCGCGCAGCTGGCGGGAGTGCTCACGTGGGCGTACACCCTCGCCGTCCTCACCCCGGAGCTGCCGTTGATCGGGCAGCGCGCCCCGATGCCCGGCGGTGACGGCGAGCTGTACATGTGGGGCGCCGAACTGCGCTGGGCGGGCATCACGCTCGGGGCCCTCGGCCTGGTGCTCGCCGCGGCCGACCGGCGGGCCGCGCCGCTCGCCGCGGCCGCGCAGACCGTCGTCCTGCTGGTCGCCGACGGGATCCTCGCCCGCGCGGACGCTGCCGGCCCGGACGGGCTGCGCATCGCCCTGGCCGTGGCGGCGGCCGCGGCGGCGCTGTCCTGGCGGATCGCCGGTCGCCGCGGCGGCGCGGACGCGCTGGTCGCCCGGCGCCGCCTCGGTTGGACGGCGGTCACCGCCGCCTGCTGCGGGCCGATCCTCTTCGCTCAGGGCACCCCGGCGGTCAACCATCCGTTCCTGCCGATCGGCCTCGCCGGTGCGACGGCAACCCTCGCGGCAATGCTCGCGGTCGTGGCGGTGCAGGCCGCCGCCGCGGCCCGTCCGGTGGCGCTGACGCCGGTGCGGCTGGCCGTGCTCACCGCCGCGCCCGCGGTGTTGCTCGGCGCCGACGGTGTCCTGACGGGCGCCGGGGTGTCCAACAACGTCACCGGCGGGGGACTGCTGCTCACCGCGCCGATGATGGTGCTGGTGGCCGGGATCCTGCGGGGCCGGCGCGCCCGGTCCGCGATCTGGCTCACGCTGGTGCTGGCCAGCCCGGTGCTCAGCGTGCTGGTCGCCGCCGCGGCGCTGGTGCTGTCGATGTTCGCGGCCAACCTGCTCTTCGCCGTGGCCGGCAGCAGCTGGGCGGCCGACGGGCTGTCCCTGCTCCCGGGCGCGGTGGTGCTGGCCCTGATCACCGGCGTCGCGGTAGCCCACAAGCTGATCCACCCCCAGCCGGATCCATTGACTTCACAGCATCCAGACACTTCTATGCATCTATGCCAAAACTGATTCGACTGCTTGCCACCGCGCTGCTCGCGATCGGAGCCTCGGCCGGCACGGTCCTCGCCACCGCCGCACCGGCCCACGCCGACGCCTGCTACACCTGGAGCGGCGTCCTGGCCCAGGGATCCTCGGGGGAGGCGGTCCGGCAGTTGCAGATCCGTGTCTCCGGCTACCCCGGCACCGGCGGCGTCCTCGGACTCGACGGCCAGTACGGGCCCGCGACGAAGTCCGCGGTGGCCCGGTTCCAGGCGGCCTACGGCCTCACCGCCGACGGCGTCGCCGGCCCGGCCACGTTCGCCAAGCTCTACGCCCTGCAGGACGACGACTGCACCCCGGTCAACTTCAGCTACGCCGAACTCAACGACTGCAACACCACCTGGAGCGGCGGCAACGTCTCCGCCGCGACCGCCAAGGCCAACGCCCTCGTCACGATGTGGAAGCTGCAGGCCCTCCGGCACGCCCTCGGCGACCAGCAGATCCGCGTCACCAGCGGCTTCCGCAGCGTCTCGTGCAACAACGCCGTCGGCGGCGCCTCGACCAGCCGCCACCTGTACGGCGACGCCGCCGACCTCGGCGCCGGCCCGCACTCGCTGTGCACCCTCGCCCAGGCCGCCCGCAACCACGGCTTCGCCGGCATTCTCGGCCCCGGCTACCCCGACCACAACGACCACACCCACGTCGACGGCCGGCCCAGCCGCTTCTGGTCCGCCCCCAACTGCGGCGTCGCCAGCCTCACCGGCAGCCTCGACCCACTGGGCGACTAAAAGTTCTCCGGTGTGACCACTCGCCGGTGCGAGCAACGCCGGCGAGCGGTCACGGCCGAGGAGACCCGCCGACGGATCCTCGACGCGATGAACGCCCAGCTGCCGGCCCTGCCCAGCTGCCGGCCCTGCCCGGCGTCGAAGCGGTGGCCCGCCAGGCCGGCGTCGCCCGCTCCACGGTCTGCCTGGTGTTCGGCTCGCGCGGCGGCCTCTTCGACGCCCTCGCCCCGGATGTCCTGGACCGCGGCGGCTTCGCCGACCTGCTCGTCGCGGTGCGCGCCACCGACCCCCGCGAGCACCTGCGCGGCGACATCACCGCGACGGTCCGCATGTACGCCTCCCAACACGACGCCCTCGCCGCCCTGCAGACCCACGCCGCGAAGCCCGACGGCGCGATGCAACGCGCCGGCGAGGCCCGTCTCGGCGGCCTGCGACACCTCGCCGACCGGCTCCACGCCGCCGGCCTGCTCCGGGTGCCGCACGCCACCGCCGTGGACACCCTCTGGCTGCTCACCGCGTTCGAGACGTTCGACACCCTGCACACCGGCCGCGACCTGCCCGCAGCCACCGTCGCCGACCACTGCACCGCCCTCGCCGAGCCGACCCTGCTCGTCCTCCCGTCGAAACACCATGACCACCGAGGTCCGGATCGGCCTCTTCGCCCACGTGTTCCGCGCCGGGACTGGATCTTGTTGGTGATCGAAGTTCGGAATGTCCCCGGAACTGACAGTTGCCTGTGCGGCAGGTCTGCGACTTCGATCATCGATGTGACGGCGGTGGTGCTGGAGCAGATCCGGCACAGAGGGTGGAACGGCTCTCTGATAGCGGCCGTGCACTGCGTGGCAGATTCCAGTGCGTTCTCCCCCAAGAGCCTGTTGATAGCTGCCGGTTGAGGTCCTGGTGAGGGTAATCCGCTTGGAGTGGATTCTGGTGTCGGTCCTCGGGGCTCGGTGGTTTCGCACGGCCCCTGGCGGGCCGCGCGACAGGGAGTAGCTCGGTCCCGGTCCGTGCCGTCTTGCGGTGATGCCAAGCCAGGTCCGCACTCACACGATCCAGCGACGTCGAGGTCATCATTCGGTGGTTCCACACCGCCGCCGGTTTCAAGAACTCCGAACACATCCGCTAAATCCGGGCGCGAGCCCGTGCCGCGCCGAGATTCACCGCGTGGCACCACCCGGTCCAGTCATAGACGCGAGTGACTGGTTCCGCTCGGTCCAGCAATCGAGGGTTTTGTTCTTTTCCATGATCGGTGTGGCACCACCGAATGATGCCCTCGACGGCGGCTGATCATGCGAGTGCGGACCTGGTTTGGGATCACCGCACGACGGCACGGACCGGGACCAGAGCAACCCATCCCGCGCGGCCCGCCAGGGGCCGTGCGAAACCACCGAGCCCCGAGGACCGACACCAGCGAGGCTCCAAGCGGATTACCCTCACCAGAAACCTCAGCCGGCAGCTATCAACGAATTCCTGGGGGAGAACGCACCACCACGGCGGCCCACCCGACCCGCGCAGCGGCGAGGCCGGACCACGAACACCACGCCAGCGGCCCGCGCCCGACGGACACCCCACGATCCGGCGTCACCGGCGAAGCCGCAGGGTCAGGTGTCGGTCGGGGATGGGGTGCGCAGGGGGACGACGAGGTAGGTCAGGGTGGCGGTGGGGAGGTCGGCCGTGCAGGCGGTCGCCCGCATGCCCTCCTGGAACCGCAGCCGCACGGTGTGGTGGGCGAAGGCGCGCAGCGCGTCCAGGAGCAGGCGGCCCTGGAACGAGCGGATCGTGTGGCCGCCGTCGACGGTGGCCTTGACGGTCTGCTCGGACTCGCCGGTGAGCGGGTCGTCGGCGCGGACGAGCAGGGCGCCGTCGATCGCCTGGAGGGTGACGCGGCCGTGCGGGCCGCCATAGGCCGTGGCGCGGTCGACCGCGTGGGCGAGGGCGTCGGCGTCGGCCTCCACGGTGCACACGGGGGCGACGTCGAGCAGGCGGGACAGCTGCGCGTCCGGGTAGCCGCCGCCGATGGTGGCGGTCGTGATGCTGCCGCCGTCCCAGGACAGGGCGAACACGTCGTCGCCGGCATGGACGTGCACGGCCGGGACGCGGCTCAGCTGCTGCGCGGCGCGGGCCAGGACGGCGGCCGGGACAAGGGCCTCGATCGGGCCGTCGCCGGAGATCTCGCCGTGCCAGGGGATCGAGGCGGCGGCCAGGCGGAAGCGGTCCGTGGCGAACAGGGTCAGCGCCGCGTCGTTGGTGCGCAGGCGCACCCCGGTGAACATCGGCAGGGCGTGCTCGCGGGAGGCGGCGCCCGCGACCGGGACCGCCGCCGTGCGCAGGTCGTCGCCGGTGACCGTGCCGCGCGGCGGCGGCAGGTGCACGGGCGGCGGTGCGGCGTCCGGGAGGCTGGGCAGGGCGAACCGGCCGCCGGGCACCCGGATCGCCAGGCGGCCGCCCTGGACGGTGAGGCGGGCGTCGGCCGCGTCCAGGGTGGTCAGGGTGTCCGCGACGGCGCGGCGGGGGACGACGACCTCGCCCGGGGTGTGGACCGTCGCCGGGGTGCGCAGGTGCACGACGACCTCGCCGTCGGTGGCGATGAGGTGCAGGCCGTCGTCGTCGGCGCGCAGCAGGGCGCCGGCATGCGAGGGCTGCAGGGACCGCGCCGTCAGCAGCCGGAGCAGGAGAGCGGCGGCGGCGGCGAGCCGGGAGACAGGTGCGGTCACGTCCATGCCCCGGAACCTACCGCCGGGGTACGACAAAAAAGCAAAGCGGCAAATAACCGATGTATGCCACATATCATGATCACGTGGCGGTCACAGCTGTCACGGAGGCGCCGCCGGGACTGTCGTTGGTCTTCGGCGTCGGCGACCTGTTGTGCGCGCTCGCGCTGCGCGACGTGGTGGAGACCATCCGGCCGCTGCCGGTGCAGCCGCTCGCCGGCACCTCCGAGTTCCTGCTCGGCGTCAGCGTGATCCGCGGCGTCGCGGTGCCGGTCATCGACACGGCCAGACTGCTCGGCGCCCGGCTGGAGCGCCCCTGCCGGTTCGTCACGACCCGGACCGAGGCGTACGCCACCGGCACCGTCATCGGCGTCCTGCCGGTCGAACCCGACCCGACCCACCCGCCCCCGCCGACGCTCGCCGCCGCCGCGAACCGCCTCGTCGTGGCGGTGGGCGTCCTGGACTCCCGCCCGCTGCTGTTCCTGAAAACAGGACAGGCACACGACTACGCGACCGAGCTGCAGATCCTCGACGCGGGCGCGGACGCCTTCGTGCGCAAGCAGGAGGACCTGGCGGTGGTCCTGGCGAAGCTCGCCGCGGTGCTGCGCAAGAGCACCGACGCGCCGCTGCCGGCCACCGGCCCGTTCCACGGCCAGGTCAAGGTGCTCCTCGTCGACGCGGACCGGGCGTTTCTGGACGAGGCCGCGGAGCTGCTGCGCGAGGAGGGCTACGAGCCGGTCGCCGCGCCCGACGCCGACGACGCCCTCGCGATGCTCGCCGTGCAGCCCGCCGGCTGTGTCGTGCTCGCCGTCGACGTGCCCGGCGTGGACGGCCTCGCGCTGTGCTCGCGGATCCGGTCGGTGCCGGGGCTGCGCGACATGCCGGTCATCGGCCTCGGCGCCGGCGACGCCCTGCTCGACTGCCTGGCCGCCGGCGCCGACGACTACGTGCGCCGCACCGACGGCACGAACACGTTGCGGGCCCACATCCGCGCCCACATCCGCCGCCAGCAGCTGCACGAGCAGAACCGGCGGATCCGCGACGAGCTGGTCCGCCGGGAGCTCGAGGCGGCCGAGGAGCGGGCCGCCCGGCAGGTCGCCGAGACCCGGGCCGAGCTCGTCGAGGAGCTCGAGTGGCGCAACCGGGAGCTGGAGGCGTTCAGCGGCTCCGTCTCGCACGACCTGCGCTCGCCGTTGCAGACCATCCTGAGCTTCAGCGAGCTGCTGCTGGAGGAGCAGACCGGCGGGGAGCCCACGGACCTGGTGCTGCGCATCCACAAGGCCGCGGTGCGGATGAACGCGCTCATCGACGCGCTGCTGCAGCTCGCCGGCGCCAACCGGGGCCAGATCCAGCGCGCCGAGGTGGACCTGTCGGCGCTCGCCGCGGACGTCGTGGAGGAGCTGCGCCAGCGCGACCCGGCCCGGCACGTCGACATCACCGTCGAGGCGGGGATGCGGGCCTCGTGCGACGGGGAGCTGGTCCGCGCGGTCCTGATCAACCTGGTCGGCAACGCGTGGAAGTTCACCGGCCGCACCCCGTCGCCGAGGATCGAGATCGGCTGCTCCCCGACGGCGTTCTACATCCGCGACAACGGCGCCGGGTTTCCCGCCGACCGCGCCGACCAGCTCTTCCGGCCCTTCGGCCGGCTGCACGACAGCAGTGACTTCCCGGGCACCGGCATCGGCCTGACCACCGTGCAGCGCATCGTGGACCGTCACGGCGGCCGGGTCTGGGCGCAGAGCGAGCCGGGCCAGGGCGCGACGTTCTCCTTCACACTTCCGGATGCGTGAGAACCTTTCCGGGCGCTGCGGAGTATGGAGTGCATGCAACCGCCCGACGACGACGCGTTCGCGAGCTTCATGTACGCGGCCTCACCCCGGCTCTACCGGGTGGCGTACCTGCTGGCCGGCGACGCCGCGCAGGCCGAGGAGCTGACCCAGCAGACGCTGGTGCGCACCTACACGGCGTGGGCCCGCATCGACGCGGGTGACGCCTACGGCTACGCCCGGCGGATCCTGGTGAATCTGCACAACGACTGGTGGCGGCGGCGGTTCCTGCGGGAGCGGCCGGTGGCGGCGGTGCCGGAGCCGCGCCGCGCCGAGCGGGACCCGGCCGACGCCGTCGTGGCCCGGCAGAGCGTCGCACAGGCCCTGCAGGGGCTGACCCGGCGGGAGCGGGCCGCCGTCGTCTGCCGGTTCTACCTGGACCTCACCGAGCAGCAGACCGCCGACGAGCTCGGCGTCGCCATCGGCACCGTCAAGAGCACCACCGCGCGGGCCCTGCGCAAGCTGCGCATCGACCCGGCGCTGCACGCGGTCACCGCCGTGGACACCGACACCAAGGGGGCGTCGTGATGCGCAGCATCGAGGAGCTCCGCCGGGCGATGCGGGACGAGACCCGCGACCTCGCCCCCCGGGTGACGTTCGCCCAGGTCCGGCAGCGGGCCCGACGCCGTCGCTTCACCCTTCTGGCGACGTTTTTGGCGGCGGTACTGGTGCCCGTCGGCGCGACCGTCACGGCCCTGGCGGGCAGCCCGGCGGGGCCGGGTCCGCTGCCCCCGCCGGCGCGGTCCGGGGCGGCACCGGTGCCCTCGGACTTCGCCACCGGCACCGAGTTCCCGGGCGCCGGCGAGATCGTGCGCACCGGCATCGCCTACGGCGCCGACGAGGAGTTCGTCCTGCGCTACAGCGGCGACGGCATGAACGGCGTGTGGTCCGGCCTGTACAACCCGAAGACGTCGCAGTACCGCCGGTTCGAGGGCGGCCTGACGCCGGCGCCCGGCCAGTTCTCCACGATCCTGGAGATCGAGGACCGGCGCGGCGGCATCGTCGACTACGGCGTGGTCGGTGCCGCCGGCGTCCGGGTCGAGGTCACGTCCGACGGCCGGCAGGCCACGGCGAGCACCGCCGAGGTCCCCGGCATGCCTGGCACGACGCTGTTCTGGGTCCGGCGCACCGGGACCGCGGTCCAGCCGACCGGCGCGCCGGCCGGCGGTCCGACCCCCGACCTCGTGTTCACCGCCCGCGACGCCAACGGTGCCGTGATCGCCACCGGCGATGGCGTCCAGCGCAGCGACGGCTCGATCGTGATCAAGGACACCGCCGTCCGGATCGGCGACCTCATGCCCACCGGCGTGAGCCTCGCCGACGGCGGGAAGCTGGTCCTGTGGTTCGCCGGCGACGACCGCTCCACGGGGCTGTTCGCCGGCCGGGACACCGGCGGCGGCGAGCCGGTCGAGCTGCGCGGCCTCGGCCGGTTCAACCGCCCGCCGTTCGACATCGGCTTCTACTACGGCCGCTTCGAGTTCGACGAGCCCGGCGGCACCCACGTCGTGCTGTGGGTCTACGTCGGCCCCGCCTCCGGGGTTGCCCTGTCCGCCCCGGTGTCGACCGGGCACGGCACGCTGCGCTGGAGCGCCCACCCGGAGCTGCGGATCGCCTGGATCAGCGGGGTACCGGCGCAGGAAACCTCGAAGGTCACCGGCGTCGCCACCGACGCTGCCGGTGCCGTCGTGGCCGACACGAAGGACCGGTGACGCCGCCGCGCGGGTGTGCGATCGTGGCCGCATGGACGTCCGGATCATCCGGTCAGGCGTGGTGAGCACGCACACCGTCGAGGAGCTGTCCGAGCTGCTGGGAGGGCTGCTCGACGGTGACGGCCTGCTGTGGGTCGACGTGCCCGTGTGCGACGCGGCAGCGGTCAAGGTGCTGGGTGAGGTGTTCGGCTTCCACCCGCTCGCCCTGCGCGACGCCGCGCAGCGCAACCGGGTGCCGAAGATCCACCCGTACCAGGACCATGTGTTCGTGGTGCTGCACGCGCCGCACCTCGGCGCCCGCGGCCACGTCCACTACGTCGAGCTGGACCAGTTCATCGGGCCGCGGTTCCTGGTGACGGTGCACGGGCCGACCAACCCGGCCGTCCCGCCGGACATCCCGCTGCGGCAGACCCGCGACGTGCTGCGCCGCATCGAGGCCGGCAAGCTCGCCCCGGCCACGCCGTTCGAGCTGTCCTACGCGATCGTGTCCGGCATCAGCCGGCTGCAGGAGACGCTCGTCGAGGACATGACCGCCGACGTGTGGCGGCTTGAGCAGCGGGTCACCGCCGGGCATCTCGGCAACCCGGAACAGTTCCTGGAGGAGCTGTTCCAGGCCCGGCACGGCCTGCTCGCGGTGCGCACGATGGCCGCGCTCAGCGCCGAGATCTACGGGCGGATGGCCACCCTGTCCCGCCGGCCGCGCGACGAGCACCACATCGCCGACGTCGTCGACCAGTTCAGCCGGGTCCGGTCGGTCGCCGACGGCGAGCGGGAGTACCTGCAGGGCGTGATCGAGTTCTACCAGGCGCGGACCGAGACGAAGATGACCATCGCGGCGGAACGGCTCGCGGTGATCGCCGCGGTCACCCTGCCGATCACCGCGCTGTCGTCGGTGCTCGGCATGAACCTCATCGTCAACGACCACACCCGTGGGCTGCACCTCGCGGCCACCCTGATCATCATGGTCATCATGTCCGGGACCCTGTTGACCTGGGCCAAGCGGCAGGGCTGGTGGTGAGTTACAACAGGCGGTCGAGGAACGCGGTGAGCTTGCCGCGGGTCCGCTCCACCTTCTCCTCGACCGACAGCGTCTCGCGCGGGCCGCCGCCGGCGTCGGGGGACCGCAGGCCGCGGACGTAGAGCGAGCAGGCCAGGTCGGTGCAGATGTAGGAGCCGACGGAATCGCCCCGCCGCCCGGCCTCGCCCGCCCGCCGCCCGGTCATCAGGGAGACGCCGTTGCCGGGGTGGGTGGTCAGGCACAGCGAGCACATGTTGCGGTGCAGGAAGCCACGCTGCTGGGACGCCAGGCGCAGCGTGACGCCGACGATCTGGTCGTCGTCGCCGTGCTGCGCGATCAGGTAGGCGCGGTCCGGGGCGCCCGGGTCCCGCCAGCCGAGGAAGTCGAGGTCGTCCCAGGGCCGCTCGGCCAGGTCGCGGGGGAGGGTCAGCCGCTTCGCCTCGCCTTTGGAGCAGTTGACGAAGGACGCGCGGATGTCGGGTTCGGTCAGTGGTCTCACAGCGCCGACGGTACCGATGCCTAATGACCCTAGGCAAACGACTATTGTGCCTAGGATGAGACGTGCGGGACTGACCGCCGACCTGGTGACGCGGGCCGCCGCGGACCTCGCGGACGAGGTGGGCCTGGCCGGCGTGACCGTGTCGGCGGTGGCGCGGCACTTCGGGGTCAAGGATGCCAGCCTCTACTCGCACGTGCGCGGCCTGAGCGACCTGCGGGCCCGGATCGCGCTCCTCGCCGCCGCGGAGTTCGCCGACCTGCTCGGCCCCGCCGTCGCCGGTCGGTCCGGCCGGGACGCCCTGGTCGCCTTCGCGGACACGTACCGCGACTACGCCCGCGCACACCCAGGCCGCTACGCGGCGCTGCAGCAGCCGGTCGACCCGGCCTTGTCCGGTCCGGCGGCCGCCCTGCGCGGGATCGAGCTGACCTACGGGATGCTGCGCGGCTACGGCCTGGAGGAGCCCGACGCCACCGATGCGGTGCGGCTGCTGCGCAGCACGCTGCACGGGTTCGTCGACCTCGAGAGCCGCGGCGGCTTCAACGACCCGCGCGATGTCGAGGCCTCCTGGCGCCGCGCCCTCGACGCCCTGCACGTCCTGCTCGTCCACTGGCGGGAAGCGCTCTCAGCATAAAATAGCAGCTCAGAGCGCTGTTTGAGAGCGCTCTCTGAAGTTGACCATTGACAATGGTCAGATCGGTTGCCCAAAATCACCAGGGACCCCAAGAAGCCGCCAACTTCTGATCGGAGTCCCACCCGATGCGCCTTACCCGAGGCCGACCATGGTTCGCGGGCGCCGCCGCCCTCGCGCTCGTCGCCACCGCCGTCACCTTCGTCGCCCTGCAGAGTGCCGCCGCCGACACCCTCGGCTCCGGCAGCTATGCCACGACCCGACCCGCAGGGCAGGCCCCGCCGGCCGGCTGCGGATCGATCGGCACCAACCCCCGCCAGTGGGTCACCGCCAACGCCCCCGCCGGCGCGGTGCCCACCAACGACTGGTGGTCGTCGCTGCTGTTCAAGAAGTTCAACTGCGCCTACTCCGAGCCGCTCAACGCCCACCCGCTGGCGTTCAAGCCGGCCAACAACGGGCTCGGCGTCAGCTACACCACCGAGGCCGCCATCTCCGGCACCGCGACCGGCGTCGGGGAGTACCACTTCCCCTACACGACCGAGTTCACCCTCGGCGTGGCCGGCCTCAACTCCCCCGACACCAAGGTCGACGGCTGGACCGACTGGACCGTGACCCCGTACTGGTCTGACGGCGCCCGCACGCTGCGCGCCACCATCGGCCACGGCCTGCCGTTCGTCTACGCCCGCACCAGCGGCGGCAGCGCCCAGCTGACGTTCGGCGGCGCACCGGCCGTGTGGAGCAACAGCGGCGCCCGGATCGGCTTCACCGTCCGCGGCCACGACTACGTCGCCTACGCGCCGACCGGGGCCACCTGGACCGTCAGCGGCAGCACCATCACCTCGACCCTGGCCGGCAAGGACTACTACTCGGTGGCGGTGCTGCCGACGACCCCGTCGACGCCGGCCGCCGACCGGACCGCCCTGGCCAACACCTACGGCACGTACGCGCACAACCACGTGACGAACACCAGGGTCAGCTGGGCGTACAGCGCCGCGACGAGCACGGTCAACGCGACGTACACGTACACCACCACCGCCCGCGAAGGCAGTGGCACCGGGACCGTCGTGTCGCTCTACCCGCACCAGTGGAAGGCGCTCACCGGGGCCACCCCGATCGCGCAGACCTACGTCTCCGCCCGCGGGGCGATGAAGACGCTCACCGGCGTCTCGTCGTTCACCACCGGCACGAAGTACCAGGGTGTCCTGCCGGAGATCCCCGCGGTCGCCGACAGCAGCGGCGCCGACCTCACCACCCTCGGCGGCTACCTCGACCAGGTCGCGTCCGGCGATCCCCTCGCGGGCTTCGGCGACGACACATACTGGACGGGCAAGGGCCTCGGCCGCGCCGCCCGCGCCGCGGAGATCGCCGACCAGCTCGGCCGCACCGCCCAGCGCGACTCGCTGCTCAACGCGATCCGGACCCGGCTCACCAACTGGCTCACCGCCAGCCCCGGCGAGGCGACCCGGCTGTTCGTGTACGACGCCAACTGGGGCACCCTGATCGGCTACCCCGCCTCCTACGGCTCCGACAGCGAGCTCAACGACCACCACTTCCACTACGGCTACTACATCGCCGCCGCCGCGACCCTGGCGAAGTTCGACCCGGCCTGGGCCGCCAGCAACGCCTACGGCAGCATGGTGAACCTGCTCATCCGCGACGCCAACAACCCCGACCGCAACGACACGATGTTCCCGTTCCTGCGGGACTTCGACATCTACGCGGGCCACGACTGGGCCTCCGGGCACGGTGCGTTCGGCGCCGGCAACAACCAGGAGTCCTCCTCGGAGGGCATGAACTTCGCCAACGCCCTCATCCAGTGGGGCCAGGCGACCGGCAACACCGCGGTGCGCGACGCCGGCCTGTTCATCTACACCACGCAGGCGCAGGCGATCCAGGAGTACTGGTTCGACTCGTCCAACCAGAACTTCCCGAGCACCTTCGCGCACAACACCGTCGGCATGGTCTGGGGCGACGGCGGCGCCTACGCCACCTGGTTCTCCGCCGAGCCGGAGATGATCCAGGGCATCAACATGCTGCCGATCACCGGCGGCTCGCTGTACATGGGCTACAAGCCGGCCTACAACAGCGTCAACTGGAACGAGCTGGTCACCAACAACGGCGGCCCGCCGACCGTCTGGCAGGACGTCCTGTGGTCCTTCCAGGCCCTCGGCAACGGCGACACCGCCCTGGCGAACTTCCGGGCCAACACCGGCTACACCCCGGAGGAGGGCGAGAGCAAGGCGCACACGTTCCACTGGCTGCGCAACCTCGCCGCGCTCGGCCAGGTCGACACGTCGGTCACCGCGAACACCCCGCTCTACGCGGTGTTCACCAAGAACGGCGCGAAGACCTACGTGGCGTCGAACCTGACCGGCTCGCCGCTCAACGTCACGTTCTCCGACGGCCGGACGCTGACCGTGCCCGCCGGCAAGACCGCGACGACCGGGGCGTACACGTGGGTCGGCGGCGGCGGGACCAGCAACCCGCCGACGTCGCAGCCGCCGACGTCGAACCCGCCGTCCTCGCAGCCGCCCTCGTCCCAGCCGCCGTCCTCGCAGCCGCCGTCGTCCCAGCCCCCGGTCGGGTCGAACCTGTTCTACCTGCGCAGCGGGCCGGCGCTCAACACGACCGCCGGGACGGCCGCGGGCACGCAGACGGTCAGCGCCGCCAACGGCAACTACGACGGCACGCCGCACAACCCGGTCACCTACACCAGGTGCGGCATCACCGGCTCGACGAACGGCGGCGCCACGGCGTTCTCGCTGTACGTCGACGCCGCGAACACCGTCGGGCAGGGCATCCAGGCCCGGGTGTCCTACGACCTCACCAACAACGGCAGCTACGAGCGGGTGGAGACCTACCGGTACTTCGCCACCGACCCGGTGTCAGGGGTGGAGAACTACACCCAGGCGGTCGGCCTGTCCTCCTCGACCGGCAGCCTCGGCGCAATGAGCAACGGCTGTGTCCGCCTGGAGGTCTGGAACGCCATCGGTAACGCGGCCACCACGGTGCGCATCGATGCCTCCGCCGCCAACGGCAACCAGTCGACGCTGCGGATCCCGTACACCGTCTGACCGTTCCGGCACGACGGGCGGGTCTCCTCGTGGAGGCCCGCCCGCTGTCGTCAGGACAGGTTGCGCCGGATGCCGGCCCAGTAGGCGCCGAGCAGGACCCCGCCGATCGCGGCGACCGCGCCGACGGACGTGCCGGAGCCGAAGAACACCGCCACCAGGATCGCGGCGGCGTACAACGAGGGCAGAACCATGTCCAATGTGCTGCGATTCATGCCGGTGATGGTGTCAGGCCGCCGTCAGCCGTCCCGCCACCCCGGCCAGGTACGCCACCAGGCCGATCGCTACCGACCTCGACGTCATGGGACGAGACAATGCCGGCCCGCCGTTTTTCAGGCTGACCGGCACCGCTGCAGGGGTGGTGCTGTGCGGTTGTATGTGTGTGGTTCGAGGGGTGTTGCCTGCGATACCCAGAACTCTACGGAGGCGCGGGCGGTCCCGAATCCCGGGAACGTGCCACTGCTGCGGGGTCGCCGGCCTGGCCGAGGGTGATCATCGACAGCGCGGTCCTGAGCTTCTCCTGCAGCGTGGGGTCGAGGGTCATGAGGACGTAGAGCAGCGCCCAGCCCAGGCCGACCACCTTCGCCCAGTCGTGCACCGTCTCGGAGAACGACAGCCACGGCTGGGCCAGGTACACCACGGCGAGCGGCAGCCCGGCGAACACGACGGTGCGCAACACCTCGCCGGCGACCGCGCGGCGGCCGCGCCGGACCGGTGCCGGGACCGCGGCGGGGTCGGCCCGGCGCAGCCGCCCCAGCTCACCGGTCGCGAGGGCGCCCACGTTGTGCCGCAGCACGTCCTCGACCCGCCGCCACGCGTCCGGTGAGGACGGCGCCGCGACGAGGAACTTCAGCTGCCGCACGGCCCGGGCAGCGCCCCGGCCACCGTCGGTGAGCTGCCGTTGCGTGTCGGGGTCGACCAGTCCGAACGTGGCCGGCAGGTCGTGCTCCACGGCCTGGGCGATCCGCTCCAGCCGCCACAGCCAGGCCCGCCGCCACGACAGGTCGTTGCGCCGCCCGCGCGGCCGCAGCTCGCTGAGCAGGGTGAGCGTCTCGGTGAGCGCGGCGGCGCGCGGTTCGCGGCGCACGAACCGGCCCATCACCCGCGCGGCGACCATCCGGCACGCGGCCGCGGCGGCGAGCCGGGCCGTCGCCATCACGGCGAGCGCGACGAGGGCGCCGCCGGCCAGTGCCGGCCAGCCGCCGTAGTGGTCGCGGAGCCGGTAGAGCGCGGCCCCGGCGAGGGCCAGCCCGACGATCCGCGGCGCCGCCCGGGTGACGACCAGCCGGCCGGAGTCGGCGGTGGTGTGCTGGAACAGCCAGCGCCGCAGGCCGAGGTAGGCCAGGGCGGTGGTGACGGCCCCGACGAGGGCGGCCCAGCCGGTGGGCAGGTCGACCGTGGTCGCGGCGGTCCGGGTGAGGAAGACGCACGCGGCGATCGTCGCGAGGAAGCCGGCGGTCATCCGGGCCACGACGTTCGCCCGCTCCCACAGCATCGTGAGGACCTCGTGGTTGAGCCGGTTGCCGTCCACGAGGGCCCGCGTGGCGGGGGTGGCGGCGGGCACCACGCCGTCCAATGTGGACAGCAGGGACCGGGCCGTGTACCGCCACGACCAGATGGCGTGGCTGTCGGAGTCGCGCATCCGCCGCCGGATCATCCAGAGCGGACCGCCCGTGCGCCACCAGAGGTGCCGGTGGGTCGGGCGGTGCCACGACGGGACGGTCGCGACCGGGCGGAGCGCGTCCAGGGCCGGGGTCCAGAGCCGGAGCCGTTCATACAGCCAGGACTCCCGGCTGCGGATCGCCTCGGCGGCCCGGACGGCGGGCGGCAGCGTCTCCAACATGTCCAGGGCGTCCCTGGTCCGGTCCAGCCAGGTCAGGGCCAGCAGCCGTCCCTCGACCACCTCCACGTCGGCCGGGTCTGCCGCCGCGGCCCGGTCGAACCAGGCGAGGGCCTCCTCCTCCCGGTCGTCGTAGGTCAGCTCCTTCGCCAGTTCCTTGACGACCTGCTGGTCCGGATCGGTGGCGGCCGCGGCGGCGAGGACGTCGATCGCGGCCACGGAGCCGTGCCGCTCGTCCGCCTGCCGGGCCTGCTCCAGGACCGCCGCGGCGCGAGCGGCGGCGGCCATCAGGTCCGCGGCGTCGACCGCGAGCAGGGGCCCGAGCAGCTCCTCGACCGGCAACGGCGTCCAGGCCGCGACGGTCTCCGCGTCGCGGCGGCGCAACCGCCGGCGCAGCGACGGCAGCGGGCCGCCGGTGCGCCACCACAGCGCCCGGTGCCAGTCCGCCACGATCCCGCGCCGGTCGTAGGCACCGGCCACCGCGGTCGGCAGCCCGGCCTCGCGGTAGGCGCTCGCCACGACCCGGCGCAGGCCGTCGGCGCGGGCCGTCCCGGCCGGCAGGCTCTCGACGAACCGCACGGCCTCGGGCAGCCGGTGCATCCGGATCAACAGGTTGCCCTGGTCGATGAGCAGCCCGACCGGGCTCGGGTCCACGGCGAGCCGGCGGTACAGCGCGAGCGCCGGCGCGAGGCGGTCGAGCGACACGGCAACGCCGGCCGCGAACCGCAACAGCAGCGGGTGCGTCGAGTCGCGACGCAACGCGTCGGCGAGGACCGCCGCGGCCTGGGCCCGCCGGTCACCGTCGAGGTGGTCCTCGGCGGTGCGGACGGCGGCGAGCGCGTCCCGGTCCTGGCCGGTGCCGTTGACGATCCGGGTGAGCAGTGCGGGCAGGTCCACGGGCGCCGGCGGCGCGTGGCCGGCCGCGTCGAGGAGCTCGGCGAGCACCCGCTGCTCCGCCCGCCGCCGGGCGCCGCGCAGCACCGCGACCGGGCCACCGGTGCGCCACCACAGCCCGCGCCGATCCGGCGGGTAGGTCTCCAGGGCCAGGACCGGCAGGCTCATCTCGGCGTACGTCACCGCGCGCTGGGCCCGGGTCGTCGCCGCGTCGGGGGGCAGGTTGTCGAGCGCGGCGAGGGCCTCGGCGAACCGGCCGTGCTCGCGGAGCCGGTAGTTGCGGTCGATCGCCACGACGCCGTCGTCGGGGGCGACGCGCTGAGCTTCGGCGAGCAGGGCGAGCGCGCAGCCATCCCAGCCGATCGCGAACTGCGCGTCGGCGAGCACGCGCAGCAGGATCGGGTCGGAGGGGCCCGTGATCAGGGCCTCCGCCAGCAGGCGGGCGGCCTCGGCGTGATCGCCTGCGGCAAGACAGAGCTCCGCCGCTTCGAGGACCGCTGCCGGTCCAGTGCTCGACATGGCGGTAAGCATCGAGGGTCGCACGTGTCTCGCGCGAGCGGTTCACCTGAAGTATCGAAATATCCGACCATTCGGTGAATGTTTCACAGCCTTCCAGCGTCGATGCGGCCTTTGCCCACCGGTTCGTTGCCATCGGGCCGTCACACCCCGTGCAATCCACGAAGTTGCATGTCTTGGGAGAGGGGTTCCATTGAATCGACGACGAAGACTCGCGCTCTGGCTCGCGGCGGCGACCGTCGGAGCGGGCACGGTGGTCATCGCTGCGGACCCGGCGGCCGCGCACGGCGCGATGATGGTGCCCGGCAGCCGGACCTATCTGTGCTGGAAGGACGGCCTGAACGCCACCGGCGCGATCCAGCCGAAGAACCCGGCATGCGCCGCGGCGGTCGGGCAGAGCGGACCGAACTCGTTGTACAACTGGTTCGCGGTGCTGCGCTCCGACGGTGCCGGGCGCACCGCCGGGTTCATCCCCGACGGCAAGCTGTGCAGCGGCGGCGCGACCGTCTACGACTTCGCCGGCTTCGACCTGAACCGGTCCGACTGGCCGGTAACCCACCTCACGTCAGGCTCCACAATGGAGTTCGACTACAGTAACTGGGCTGCGCACCCGGGCACGTTCTCGCTGTACGTGACCAAGGACGGGTTCGACCCGACGCGCCCGTTCGCCTGGTCCGACCTGGAGTCCACGCCGTTCCTGCAGAAGACCAACCCGCCGCAGGTCGGCTCGCCCGGCACCAACGACGGGCACTACTACTGGACCGGCGCGCTCCCGTCGGGCAAGTCCGGCCGGCACATCATCTACTCCGTGTGGTCCCGGTCGGACAGCACCGAGACGTTCTACGGCTGCTCCGACGTGGTGTTCGACGGCGGCCACGGCGAGGTGACCGGCGTCGGCACCACCGATCCCGGCCCATCCACCTCGGCGTCCCCGTCCAGGTCGGCGTCGGCGTCCGCGTCACCCAGCGGTCCGCCGCCGGCGGGCAACGCGGGCTGCACCGCCACGTTCCAGGTGACCGGCAACTGGCAGGGGGGCTTCCAGGGCGAGGTGAAGGTCGCCAACCCGGGCACCACACCGGTCACCGGCTGGCGCGTCGGCTGGAACTGGTCCGGCGGCCAGCAGGTCAGCCAGGGCTGGAACTCGGTGCTGACCCAGTCGGGCAGCGCCGTCACGGCGGTGAACGCGGCCTGGAACGGCACCGTCCCGGGCGGTGGCAGCACCACGTTGGGCTTCCTGGCCAACGGGGCCGTGCCCAGCCCGGCGCCGCAGCTCACCTGCACCGCCAACGGGCAGGCGCCACCGCCGACCTCGTCGCCGCCGACGTCGCCGTCCGCGTCCGCCAGCACGTCGTCGGGCCCGCCGCCCGCCGGCTGCACCGGCGCCGCGTTCTGTGACGGCTTCGAGAGCCAGACCAGCGGACCGGTCGCCGGTGCATGGACGGTCAGCAACGCCAACTGCTCCGGCACCGGGACGGCCACAGTGGACAGTTCGGTGGTCCACAGCGGCACCAGGTCGGTCCGCATCGACGGCAAGGCCGGCTACTGCAACCACGTCTACGTGAAGCCCACGAAGGATCTCAGTGGGCTGGGTTCGGTGTGGTACGGCCGGCTGTACGTACGCCACTCGACGGCCCTGCCGGAGGCGCACGTGGCGTTCGCCGCGCTGAAGGACACCGTGGACGGCAAGGACCTGCGCCTCGGCGGGCAGAACAGCGCCCTGCAGTGGAACCGCGAGTCCGACGACGCGACCCTGCCGGCCCAGAGCCCGGCCGGCGTCGCGCAGAGCCGGCCGCTGCCGACCGGGCAGTGGAACTGCGTCGAGTTCATGGTGGACGGTCGCGGGCTGCTGTCGACCTGGCTGAACGGCACCGCCGTGCCGGGCCTGCAGGTCGACGGGGTGCCGACCGCCGACATCGACCAGCAGTGGTCGGCGAGGGCGTGGCAGCCGCGGGTGGCCGACCTCCGGCTGGGCTGGGAGAGCTACGGCGTCGGTGACGACACCCTCTGGTTCGACGACGTGGCCGTCGGCGCGTCCAGGATCGGCTGCCTGAGCGCGTAACTGGCCGTGTTGGACGCCGAGGCCGGCGAGTGCGAACGAGTCGGCCTCGGTTGTCCCTCTGGTGGTCCCTTCTTGGTCGCTTGTGGTCCAGCGCACGGTGCGGGTTGGTGACAGCGCATTGATCGCTTTCCTGACGCTGCGCACTGAACCGGATCCCTACCGTCTTGCTGGACAGCACGACAGGTGAGGGAGACATGGGACTTTTCAAGCAGTTCAAAGATATGAAGAACGTCGTCGCCGCCGCCCCGGGCATGGTCGCCCAGGCGCAGCAGACCAGCGCCGCCGCGCAGGCCTACGCCGCGCAGCAGCAGGCCGCGTATGGCATGCAGGGCTACGGCGCGGCCAACGCCTACGGTGCCCCGGTCGCGACCGGTATCGCCGCCGACGACCCGCGGCTCGCCCCGATCGCCGGTGTCGACCTGGCCATGTACGCCCGCATCTCCAAGGCCGCGTCCCAGGAGGGCCTCAACGTCGACGGCCTGATCCTCAAGGCGCAGTCCTTCGGTGTGCCCGCCGACGCGTGGAACGAGGCCGCGACCGGCTGGCCGGCCCGCATGCGTGGCGACACCCAGCTCGCCGTGCACTACGGCAACCTCTTCGGTCAGGTCTGAACCCATGGGCCTCTTCGGCGACCTGCGCAAGCTGAACCAGCAGGCGCGGGCGATCGACGCCACGTACGACCCGGCCGCCCAGATGCGGGCCGGTATGGCGCAGATGCAGCAGGCGCAGCTCAGCATGCAGGCGCAGACCGCGGACCTGGAGCTCGAGCAGACCGGCACCCCCGGCGCGGCGACGATCCTCGGGCTGGTCGACACCGGCACGCGGATCAACATGGTGCCGCTGGTGCGCCTGAACCTGCTCGTCGAGCACGCCGGGAAGCCGCCGTACCCGGTCACGGTCGAGACGATGCTGCCGCTGCACGCCTCGGCGCAGGCCGGGATCGGGCAGCGGGTGTCGGTGAAGGTGGATCCGTACCGCGCGGAGCGGGTGCTGGTCCGCTGGGGCCTGCCCGTCTGACCCCGGGACCCGCGGTCTGGCCCTGGACACCCCGTCTGACCCTGGACACCGCGAACGACCCGGCGGATCCGCCGGGTCGTTCGCGATGTTCATCTACCGCCGCGGTGCTTCGTCACCGTTTGCCGCGGTGGCTTGGCACCGTCCGCTGCGGGACTTCGTCACCGTCCGCTGCGGACCTTGTCACCGTCCGCTGCGGCGGCCGACCCTGGTCTGCGACGAGAACGCCGCGGCACCGGCCGGTCGGCCCGTCGTTGCCGCGCCGGCGGCTTTCGCCGCACCCCCGCCGGTGGCCCCGGCACCGGCGGCCGTGGACGGCTGGCGCTGACCTTCCCGCTGGTTGGACGGTCGGCGACCGCGTGGGCGTCCACCGCCGGCCTCGGCGGTGTGCTGCCCGGCGTCGTCTCCGGTGCGGCGGGCGGTGGTGCCGCCGGAGCGACCCGCGTCACCTGCGCCACGCCGGCCGGTGCCGTCGGCCGTGCCACGCCGGCTGGTGCCGTCGCGATGGCCGGAGCCGTCGCGCCGGGTGGTGCCTTCAGCCGTGCCGCGCTGGCCGGTGCCGTCGCGCCGGGTGGTGCCTTCAGCCGTGCCGCGCGCGCCGGTGCTTTCAGCGGGCTGGCCGCGCCGGGCGCCGCTGTCGGACCGGCCGCTGCGAGCGGTACGTTCACCGGTCACGGTCGAGGCCGTGGTCCGTCGGGTGGTGTCCCGTGCGTCGGAGGCGCTGGCCGTACCACGGCTGCTTGTGCTTGTGGCACTTTCAGCGTTTGCCGCGGTGCCTCTGCGGCGGCCGGAGCGTCGGCCGGCGGTGCGCGGTGCGGCATCGTCGTCGATCGCGTCCCGGGCCCGGCCGCGACCCTGACGGGGCACTGCGACCGGCTCGGCGGGCGGCTCGTGGAAGGTGCGCTCACCCGGGGCGAGCTCGGTCAGCAGCGAGTCACCGGGCCGCAGCTTGGTGATCGTCGGCTTGATGCCGGCCTCCCGGGCCAGCTGGCGCACGTCACCGGTCTGCTTGTCGGTCATCAGCGTGACCACGGTGCCGCTGGCGCCGGCCCTGGCCGTGCGGCCCGAGCGGTGCAGATAGGCCTTGTGCTCCGCGGGCGGGTCCGCGTGGATGACCAGCGCGACGTCGTCGACGTGGATGCCACGCGCGGCGATGTCGGTCGCGACCAGCGTGCGGGCGCTGCCGTCGGAGAACGCGGTCAGGTTGCGGTCGCGCGCGTTCTGCGCGAGGTTGCCGTGCAGCTCCACGGCCGGCACGCCGGCGGCGACCAGCTTCTTGGCGAGGGTCTTGGCGCCGCGCTTCGTGCGGGTGAACACGACCGTGCGACCCGGCGCCGCGGTCAGCTCGACCAGCACCGGGAACCGGTCCTCGTCACGCAGGTGCAGCACGTGGTGGGTCATGTCGACCGGCGGCGCCGACACCGGGTCGACACTGTGCGTCACCGGGTCGGTCAGATACCGGCGAACGAGCACGTCCACACCGGCGTCGAGGGTCGCCGAGAACAGCAGCCGCTGCGCGTCGGACGGCGTCGCGTCCAGCAGCCGGCGGACCACCGGGAGGAAGCCCAGGTCGGCCATGTGGTCGGCCTCGTCCAGGACGGTGACCTCGATGTCGTCGAGGCGGGCGTGACCGGACCGGACGTGGTCGTCGAGCCGGCCGGGGCAGGCGACGAGCACGTCGACGCCCGCGCGCAACGCGGAGATCTGCGGGTTGGCGCCGACCCCACCGAACACGACCTGCGTGCGCAGCGACAGCGCCTGCGCGAGCGGCGCCATCGCGGCCTCGACCTGCGTCGCGAGCTCACGGGTCGGCACCAGCACCAGTGCCCGCGGCCGGCCGGGACGGCGCGGGTTGCGGGCGCGGCTCGCGGCGAGCCGGATCAGCACGGGCAGCACGAACGCATACGTCTTGCCGGAGCCGGTCCGGCCCCGACCGAGGACGTCCCGGCCGCCGATCGCATCGGGCAGCGTGGCCGTCTGGATCGGGAACGGCTCGGTCACGCCGTTGGCGGCGAGCACCGCGACGAGCGGTGCGGGGACGCCGAGATCGGCGAAGGTCGCCGAGGAGGATGAAGGGATGAGGCGGCGGACCGCCATGAAGTCTCCGAACGTCTGAGGGGTCGTCCTGCCCGGCGCTGACGGTGGTGGTCGCGGCGCGGGGGTCGACGTTGCAGAGTCATCGTACCCGAGACGATCACCTGGTTTGCCGCTCGGACGGTTCGGGTAGGGCGGGCCCTATGGCAGACATCGATGCCCGGCCGGCTTCGGAGTACGCGCGGAAGGCACCCGATGAGCGTCCGCTGCGCGGGTACGCCACCGTCATGGCCGTCTTCTCCACCGCCGCGGCCGCAGTCGCAGGTGTTGCCAAACTCACCGGAAAGCACCTCCCGGAGCGGCCCTCAGCCTTTGACCTGGCGTTACTGGCGGTCTCGACGCACAAGGTGTCCCGGCTGATCACCAAGGACACGATCACCAGCCCGCTGCGCGCGCCGGTCACCCAGTTCGAGAGCGCGGCCGGCTCTGCGGAGCTCAACGAGAGCCCCCGCGGCCACGGCGTCCAGCACGCCCTCGGCGAGCTGCTGACCTGCCCGTTCTGCACCGCGGTGTGGGTCGCGTCAGGCCTCGGCGCCGGCCTCGTGTTCGCCCCGCGCCTGACCCGCTTCGGCATGGGCGTGGCAAGCGCGATCGCCGGCGCCGATTTCCTGCACCTGGCGTACTCGGCGGCGAAGAAGGCCGCGGGGTAGCTCGGCTCCCGGCTCTCCGGTCTTGCGCTAGTTCTTGGTGGTGTCGCCCTCGCCGGTGTGCTGCTGGGCGGCGTCGACGGCCTTGTCGATGTGCTCGGAGTGCTTCCCGCCGGTCTTGTCGTCGACGAAGTCGCCGACCTTCTCCAGCGCCGCGTCGACCTTGTCGTCGTGCTGGTCCGCGAGATCCTTCACCCGATCGAAGAAGCTGTTCACGGTTCGTCCCCCTCTGTCTGATCCGCCACCCCGGGCTTTTGTGCACGGGCGGCCCCTGCCACCTTGCCACGATCATGCCTGACGGCTCCTGCCAGGTCACCCTTCCGGGTCTCCGGGTCACGTCCACACCGATCATGGCGAAAAGTGAATTTATCGATTGCTGGACTGGGAATTGCCGGCGCCCAGACGGCGATCTCCTGCCTCCGCTCACAGATCGAAGGAGTGCTGTGGTTGTCCATGTGGCTAGTCGTCCATGTGGCCACCCGGCTCCTTCGATCAAGCGACCAAGATCATTCGATCTCGGTGCGGACTGAGCCGACGCCCGTTTCGGGTGATTTGTTCTAGGTTCTTGCAGTCAGCAAGGGTGTGGAACCATCGAACGACGCCCTGCCGTGGACGTTTTCGGCGAAGTGCTGTCGTAGGTGGTCGCTGGACCTTGCTGCCATGGAGGCTTTCGGTGAGGTGCTGCCGGACGTGCTTCCTGGACCTCGCTGCCGTGGATGTTTCGGCGAGGTGCTGCCGTGGGTGCTCGCTGGACCTTGCTGCCGTGGAGGCTTTCGGTGAGGTGCTGCCGGACGTGCTTCCTGGACCTCGCTGCCGTGGATGTTTCGGCGAGGTGCTGCCGTGGGTGCTCGCTGGACCTTGCTGCCGTGGACGTTTCGGTGAGGTACTGCCGGACGTGCTTCCTGGACCTCGCTGCCGTGGATGTTTCGGCGAGGTGCTGCCGTGGGTGCTCGCTGGACCTTGCTGCCGTGGACGTTTTCGGGGAGGCGCCGCCGGATGTGCTTCCTGGACCTCGCTGCCGTGCCCGCTTGCTGACCCGGCCGCTGTCTGGGGGCTGTGTCGCACCAGGTCCTGCCTTTAGTGGGTCCGGTGCGCCATCCAGGGCTGTAACGCCATGCTCGTGGCCTCCTCGACCGCCGACCGGAGTGCTTTCGGGTCGTGATGCGCCGGTAAGTCCTCCATCACCACTTGCACCGCCCCGGTCACAGCGCCGACGAACGCTCCGACCAGCGCTCCCGCCCTGACCTTGTCCAGCTCCTCGGGAAACGCCTCGGCCAGATGTGCCGCGATCTGCTGCTGGGCGTCCATCTGGAGCTGCAGCCCGCGCCCCCGCACTGCCGGCACCTCCCGGATCAGCCGCATCCGCAGCGCCGCCAGCCGGTCGGTCAGGTCGTCGTTGTCGGCGCCGGTCAGATGTAAGGCGCGGACCAGCACCTCGACCGGGGTGTCGGCAGGTCCGCGGGCCGCGATCGCGTCGACGCACGCCTGGACCCGGCGGTCGCTTTCGGGGAAGAGCAGCTCCTCCTTGCTGGCGAAATAGCTGAAGAACGTGCGCGTGCCGATGTCCGCCGCCGCGGCGATGTCGGCGACCGTCGTGCCCTCATAGCCGTCCCGCTCGAACAGCTCGGTCGCGGCGTCGACGAGAGACTGCCGGATGCGGGCGCGCTTGCGGTCACGCAGGGTCATGCGGCCATGGTACCGCATCAAGTGTCATCTTGCACTCATTGCATTTCTGCACTCAATGCAGCTATGGTCGTCCCATGACTCCTCCCACCGTCCTCATCTCCGGCGCCGGCGTGGCCGGCCCGACCCTCGCCTACTTCCTGGCCCGCCACGGGTTCCGCCCCACGATCGTGGAGCGCGCCGGTGGGCTGCGCTCCAGCGGCAACCCGGTCGACGTGCGCGGCCCGGCCCTGCCCGTCGCCGAGGAGCTGGGCATCCTGCCGCAGTTGCGCGCGGCGGCCACCCACGCCACCTCGATGCTCGTCATCGACGCCAAGGGCCGCCCGGCCGGTCGCATGCCGATGCCGACCTCGAAGAGCGCGGCGGGCAACCAGGAGGTCGAGCTGCCGCGCGGTGACCTGGCCGCGATCCTGCAGGCGGTCGCCCGCGACGACGCGGAGCTGCTGTGGGACGACACCGTCACGTCGGTGAGCCAGGACAGCGGGGGCGTCGACGTGACGTTCGAGCGGGCCGCGCCGCGCCGCTTCGACCTCGTCGTCGGCGCCGACGGGCTGCACTCCGCTGTGCGCAGGATCGTCTTCGGCCCGGAGAGGGATTTCGTGCGGCACATGGGCGTCTGGGTGGCGACCATGCCACTGGACGGTCCGGCCGAATACCCGCACGACGTCCTGATGCACAACACGCCGGGCCGCCTCGTGTCGATCCACCCGTCGACGGGCCGGCCGATGGCCGCCTTCATCTTCCGCGGCCCGATGGTCGACGGCTTCGACCACCGAGACACCGCCCAGCACAAGCGCATCGTCGCGCAGGCCTATGCCGGTGCCGGCTGGCGCGTGCCGGAGCTGCTCGAGCAGTTGCAGTCGACCCCGGACCTCTATTTCGACTCGGTCAGCCAGGTCCGCCTGCCGTCCTGGTCGCACGGACGGGTGGCGCTGCTCGGCGATGCGGCCTCCTGCGTGTCCCTGTTCGGCGACGGCTCCAGCCTCGCGATGGCCGGCGCGCACACGCTCGCCGCCGCGCTGGCCGCGAGCAGGTCCGACCACACGTCGGCATTCATGGCATACGAGACTGCCCACCGCACCCACACCGACGCCAAGCAGCGCGCCGTCGGTCTGGCCACGGCGATGCTGATCCCGAAGACGAGACTCGGCATCGCCACCCGCAACGCCGCCGCCCGTGTCCTGCTCGCCCACGCATGACCACCGCGGGCCGTGGCCGGGCCGACGGGGACCAGCCCGGGCGACGTCAGATGGGCATGGCGGCGATGGTGTCGGCGGCGGCGAGCATCTGGGCGGCCACGGGCTGGAGGCCGACCTGGGTGAGCACCAGGCCGGTCATGACACGGTCGACGACGCCCCACTGCCAGATCGCGGTCTCGTCGAGGCCGGTGCGGGCGGCGAGCCAACGGGACCGGTCGCGGGGATCGCCCGCCATCAGCTCGACAGGGTCCTCGCGCATCAGGACACCGAGGTCGAACTCTGCCTCGGCGAGCAGCCCGTCGGGGTCGACGAGCCGGAATCCGTCCGCGCCCCGCAGCGTGTTCCACTGGTGGACGTCGCCGTGGACGAGGACGGCCCGTTCGTCGTCGTGGGCGGCGGCGCGGCGTTCGGCGCAGGCCAGTGCGTGGGCGACGGTGCGTTCGGCGCAGGGGCGCCCGAGCCGCTCCCAGAGGGCCGGCAGGAGCGTGCCGAGCCGGGCGCCCCTGGTCGCGGCGGTCGGCAGTCCAGCATCCGGCGCCGGCCGCCACACCCGGCTCGCCACGTCGCAGAGGATCTCGAGCCGCCGGTCGACGGGCAGCCCCAGTTCGAACAGGCTCGGGCCGAGCTTCTCCAGCAGCAGCGCGTCCCGGGCGACGTCGTGGCGCAGCAACCGGGCGCAGCCGTCGCCGTCGGCCAGCCGCAGCACCGTGATCTCGTTGGCGGCGGCGTTGCCGGTGCGCGGCACGATCAGCTTCAGCACCGCGGGCGAGCCGTCGGCCGTGGTCACCTCGGCGACCAGGGCTTCGGTGGCATCGGCGTATACCTGGCTGACGCTGACCGCCCAGTCCTCCTCGATCTCGGCAACCAGCTCAGCCAGACCCCGTAGCCATTGGTGCGCTCCGACGGCTTCGGCCTTCGCCCGGACCGGTGCCGGCACCGCCGCAGCGACGACGGCAGCCCGACGTCGGCTGTCCGCCGTCGCTCCGACCACGCCGACCGACTGCCGTGACCGGTCGGCGGCAGCCCCCGCCGCATCCGGTGTGGCCATGTGGCGGGGGCTGTCCGGGGTTGTCACGGGCCAGGAGCCGGATGGGGCGGCTGTGCGCGAGGGGTCGGACGACAGGACCGCGTGCCTGGGCTCGATCGGGCCGGACGCGTCGCCGGGCTCGGAGGTGGGGCCCCCGTGCGGTGACGGATCGGAGGGGGCAGTGCGGCCGGGCTCGGAGGGCGCAGCGTGGCCAGGCTCGGAGGGGGCGGTGCGGCCGGGCTCGGAGGGGGCAGCTCCGTGGAGTGGCGGATCTGGGGTGGCGGTGCTGGTGGGCTCGGACCGGGTGGGCTCATGCCCTGCCGGGATCGGGATGGGAGGGTGGCCGGGCTCGGACGGAGCGGCCCCGGGCCGTGGCAGGTCCGGGGCGGCCGGGTGCTGTGGCACGTCTGAGGGCGGAGAGTGGTCCACCGGCCGCAGCCTGCCCCTCGCGATGGCGTGCGGCAACCGCATTCGAGCGCTACCGAGGGCGGTCCACCCACGCGGTCGACCCGGCCTCGTTGCCGCCTCGCGCGTGCGCCACACCCACCACCGGAAACCCAAGCCCGCGGACGATCTCGGCGGCGTCGGTGCGGTCGGTGCCGCCGACCGGTGCGTAGCGGCTGACGAGGAGCCGGCCGCCCGGTTCGACGTACGTGCGGAGGGCGTGGCGCAGCAGGTCAGCGAGCCGGCCTGCCGGGGCCAGGTCGACGATGACGTGCGTGAACGTGAAGCGGCGACCGCCGGCCGGGACGTGGTCCATCGCGTTGCCGGTGCCGATCCGGTCGGCCCAATGCGGCAGCCGGGCCCGTGCCGCCGCGGCAAGGCGGGGGCCGAGGTCGATGCCGTAGGGCTCGATGTGATGGCCACGTTCGGCGGCCCACCGCTGCACCGACTCCATGAGCAGGCCGTTGGCGCAGCCGACGTCGAGGAAGGTGCCGTCCCGGTCGATGCCGTCGACGATCATCTCCCGGCAGGCGCGCCACTGCTCGGAGGTGCCGCCGAAGCCGGAGCCGGCCTCGAGGGTGTCCGCCCGCAGGTACGCCGGCTCCAGCAGCCGCAGGGCATCCGCGGAGTAGTCACGCTCGACGGCGGTGCCGAACGCCGCGGCGGCATCCCGGACCGCCCGTGCCTGCAGCGGCAGGCCGCGCCGGTCGAGCGCGTCAGCGAGCAGGTCCGGCGTCGCGGTCACCAGGGCCAGCGGATCCGAGTCTTCGTTGACCCCGGCCGGCGTCGCGGTCACGTGGTCCGGCGGATCGGAGGCTTCGTGGATCCCGGCAGGTGTTGCAGTCGCCGGGTCCGGGCCGGCCGGCGTCGCGGTGACCGGATCGGGCCCGGCCGGGTGCCGGCGAGGACGGTGGTCGCCGTAGAGCCAGGCGAACAGGTGGGTGCCGTCAAGGGCGAAGGCGCGCACCCGTTGCCGCCGGAAGCCGGCCTGTCGCAGCGGGATGCGGACGCTCGCGTCGAGGTCGATCGACTCGCCGGGCAGGACGGCGCCGCCCATCAGGGCCGGGCCGGGCAGGGCGGCACACGCGCCGCCGGGCAGGAAGGCGACGAACGTGACGTGGGCGATCGTGCCGGTGGGCGGTGGTTCGTCGATCAGGTGGTAGGTCATGGGTCGCGGCTCCGCTCAGGTGGATGCGCGCAGGACGAAGCCGCCGCCCTCGCGGTTGCCGACGGTCAGGCTGCCGCCCGCGGAGTCGACCCGCTCGCGGAGGCCGTCAAGGCCGTGGCCGGTGGGGTGCTCCGAGGTGGCCGGGCCGCGGCCGTCGTCGGTGATCTCGACGGCGGCGTGCTCGAGGCGGATCCAGCAGTGTTTCGCCTCGCTGTGGCGGATCACGTTGGTGACGCCTTCGCGGACGACCCAGGCGAAGAGCCGCTGCCGGTCAGGGTCGGCGGCCTCGGCCGTGAGGGGGACCTCCGCCTCGATGCCGGCGGCGTCCAGGGCGCTGCGGGCCGAGGCGAGTTCCGTCGCCAGGGACATCTCCCGGTATCCGGAGACGGCGGCGCGGACGTCGACGAGCGCCTCGCGGACCAGGCGCTGGATGTCGGCGAGCTCGGCCTCGGCGCGGTCCGGGGCGATGTGGACCAGGCGCGCGGCGAGCTCGCTCTTGACGGAGACGACGGTGAGGGAGTGGCCGAGGAGGTCGTGCAGGTCGCGGGCGAAGCGGTTGCGTTCGGCGGCGACGGCCAGTTCGGTGATCTCCTCGCGGGCCTCGGCGAGCTGGGCGTTGCGCTGCATGACGCGAGTGACGCCCCAGACCGCGAGGGCGGCGACCAGGACGGCGAAAGTGACGTCGATGTCACTGTGCCAGCCGGGCACGAACCGTGGCAGGAGCGCGGCCGTGACTGCCGCGGCGGCGGTCACGGTCCAGGCGATGCGCGGCTCGAAGGTGAACACGGCCATCACGCCGACGTAGACCAGGGCGGTCAGGCCGGACTCGCCGACGATGACGGTCAGCACGGTCATCAGGGCCACCATCACGGCGAGCCGCACCAGCGCCTCGGGCAGTCGCATGACGGCGCCGGAGCGTTTCAGGGCGGTGCGGGCCGAGATGAAGGACAGCAGGTAGACCACGCAGAAGCCGATGGCCGCGGTGAGGCCGACGGCCCGCTCCCAGACCTCGGGGCGGCGCCACGCGTCGCCGATCGGGCCGGCCATGTAGAACAGCCAGACCGCCGCCCACAACCAGAAGGGGCGGCGGCTGGTGTTGGTGCTCATGTCGGACACGGTACCGACGACTCAGGCGCGGGCGGTGTCGACGCGGAACCGGCGCAGCGCGACCAGGGCGAGCGCGACGGTCCAGCCGCCGAGGACGAGGATGGCCTGGACGTCGACGTGGCCGTGGTCCAGGGGGCTGCGGGCGACCTGCCCGGTCCAGTACGAGGGGGTCAGCTTCGCGATCTGCTGCATGAAGCCCGGCATGAGCGAGACCGGCACCCAGAGCCCACCGAAGGCGGCGAGGGTCAGGTTGAGCAGCGCCGTGACCTGCTGGACGCCGTCGGGCTTGGCGAGGTAGCCGATGACGACGCCGAGTGCCGCGAAGGGCAGCGCCGACAGCCAGGCGCCGACGAAGCACAGCACCCACTCGGTCGCGGTGAGCCGGACGTGCAGCCCCAGGGCGCCGACGAGGAACGTGACGAGGGCCGGCGGGACGGCGACGAGGAGCGCGACGATGACCTTGTTGACGACGTACCCGCCGGGCGAGAGCGGCGTGAGGCGCAGGGTGCGGTTCCAGCCGATGCCGCGCTCGACGGCGATGGTGCTGCCGCTGGTGAGGGCGGCGGTCATCGCGCCGAACAGGGCCATGCTGACCATGACGTACTTCTTGGCGTCGGGGTCGTCGCCGACGGAGACGCCGCCGATGATGAGCAGGAGCAGGGCCGGCATGAGCATCGAGAAGATGACGACCCGCTTGTTGCGGACCAGGCGGACGATCTCCATGCGGAGGTAGGTGGTGTTCACTTGCTGCTCCCGGCTGCGGTGAGGGCGATGAAGGCGTCTTCGAGGTTGCGGGCGGTGACTTCGACGTCGTGCGCGTCGGTGCTGCCGAGCAGGGCCCGCAGGGCGGTGTCGGAGTCGTCGCAGTGCAGCATGACCACGTCGCCGCGGGTCTCGACCCGGTCGACGCCGGGCAGCGCGGCGAGGCCGACGAGGTCGGCGCCGGGCAGGGTGGCGCGGATGGTCCGGCCGGTGACGGCCGCCTTGATCTGGGCGGCGGTGCCGTCGGCGATGACCTGCCCGGCGCGCAGCAGGACGATGCGGTCCGCGTACGCGTCGGCCTCGTCGAGGTAGTGCGTGGCGAACAGCACCGTGCGGCCCTGCGCGGTCTCCTGGCGCATCGTGGTCCAGAAGCCGCGGCGGGTCTCGACGTCCATGCCGGTCGTCGGCTCGTCCAGGACCAGCAGCTCGGGGTCGGCGACGAGGGCCATCGCGAACCGGATCCGCTGCTGCTGCCCGCCGGAGAGGCCACCGACCCGCTGGTTGGCGAACTCGGTGACACCGGCTCGGTCAAGCACGTCCCGTACCGGCCGCGAGCGTTGCTGCAACGCGGCGGTGAGGCGCACCGTCTCGCCCGCGGTGAGGTCCGGCAGCAGTCCGCCGCTCTGCAGCAGTGCGCCGACGGTGCCCTTGGCGATCGCCTTGGCGGGGGACTGCCCGTCCAGCAGGACAGTGCCGGCGTCGGGGCGCTGGAGCCCGAGGAGCATGTCGATGGTCGTGGACTTGCCGGCGCCGTTCGGGCCGAGGAGCGCGACGACCTCACCCCGGCGGATCGTGAGGTCCAGCCCGTCCACGGCGGTGAGCGCACCGAACCGCTTCGTGAGGCCGGTCAACTGGACAGCTGCGTTCGTCATGCCAAGAGCATCGCCCGGCATCCACCGCAGCGGATCTGTGCGCCGTCACCCGGGGCCCCATGACGGATGTCATGCGCCTACCGTGACGGCGGTGAGCCTTTTGAACCTCGCCACCTGGCGTGAGCGCGTCGGCGCCGCCGTCATCGACGCGATCCCGTACCTGGCGCTGCTGGGCGCCGGCGCCGTCGTCGGCAACAACGGTGACGGGACGTACGGCGTGTACCTGTACCTGTTCCTCCTGGCCGCCCTCGCCTGGATCGGCTACAACCGGTGGTTCCTCGGCGGCCGGGGGCAGAGCTGGGGCAAGCGGCTCCTCGGCCTGGACCTCGTCTCGGAGAGGACCGAGAAACCCATCGGCGCCGGCGCGGCACTCGTCCGTGACCTCGCGCACGCCGCCGACGTCGTCAGTTGTATCGGGGTGCTGTTTCCGCTCTGGGACGCCAAACGGCAGACCCTGGGGGACAAGCTTGCCGGCACCGTGGTCACCAAGCGATGAAACTCGTCCTCATCGCCGACACCCATGTCCCGAAGCGGGCCCGCGACCTGCCGGCAGCGGTCTGGACCGCCATCGAGGCCGCCGACGTCGTCCTGCATGCCGGGGACTGGGTCGACGAGGCGTTCCTGGATCGCCTGGAGTCACGTTGCGTTCGGCTGGTCGGGGTGTACGGCAACAACGACGGCCCGGCACTGCGAGCGCGGCTGCCGGAGGTGGCCGACGTCGAGCTGGACGGGCTACGGGTGGCGGTCGTCCATGAGACGGGCCCGGCGACCGGCCGTGAGCAGCGCTGCGAGGCCCGCTTCCCGGGGCGGGACCTGCTCGTCTTCGGCCACTCCCACATTCCGTGGGCCACCGTGACCCCGGGCGGCCTGCGACTGCTGAACCCGGGTTCGCCGACGGACCGGCGGAGCCAGCCGTTCGCCACCTTCATGACCGCCGACGTGGAGCGCGGGGCGCTCACCGGAATTGAGCTGCACCGGGTCGCGCGGTGAGACAACAATCGTCGGCATGGACCCGACCGTCACGACCCTGCACGGCATCCCGACGCTGATCCTGCCCGCGGAAGGCCCGGCCGTCGGCACCGAGCTCGACGCCGGTGACCTGGTCGGCGCCGCCCTGGAGCACGGGGTCGACCTGCTGGTCGTGCCGGCCGTCCGGGTCGCGCCCGAGTTCTGGACGCTGCGCACGGGCGTGGCGGGGGAGATCCTGCAGAAGCTGGTCAACTACCGGCTGCGGCTCGCCGTCGTCGGTGACATCACCGCGCCGGTCGAGGCCAGCACCGCGCTGCGCGACCTGGTCCGCGAGTCCAACCGCCGCCGCGACGCGTGGTTCCTGCCCGACCTGGCCGCGCTGGACGAGCGGCTGGCGGCCGGCGCCGGCGCCTAGAGTGCCTCGAGGGTGAAGTACTGCTTCAGGAACGGGATCAGCGTCCGGTACGCGATGATCGTGTCCGGCTGCTTGTTGTCGTGGGACAGCACGATCGAGCCCTGCCGGACCTGCTTCTTCACGTCGGCGATGACGCGCTTGATGTGGGCGTCGTCGTTGGCGTCCTTCGAGTGGTTCCAGTCCGCCGGGTCGGCGTCCCAGTAGATCGACGCCATCCCCATGTCCTTCGCCTTGGCGATCAGGCCGGAGGTGAAGTTGCCGCCGGGCGCCCGGAAATACTTGATCGGGGTGTTGGGGCCGGCGGCGGCGCGGATCGCCTCGTTGGTCTTCTTCAGGTCCCAGTCGATGTATCCCGGGTCCTTCTTCGCCAGGTCCGTCAGGTGCTGCCACGAGTGGTTGCACAGGGTGTGCCCCTCGGCGGCGATGCGACGGACCAGGTCCGGGTTGTCCCGGGCGCGGAAGCCGACCAGGCAGAAGGTGGCCTTCACGCCGGTCTCGCGCAGCAGGTCGAGGATTTTCGGGGTGTTGACCGGGTCGGGTCCGTCGTCGAACGTCAGCGCGACCGCGGTGGTGCCGGTGCGGCTCTGCGAGCCGGCGGCGCCGTGACCGGTGCCGGGTGGGCGGATCACGAACGTGCCCTCGGGGCCCTGCACCGTGGACGCGCTCGGTTTCGGTGACGGCTTCTTGGTCGGCGACGTCGACGCTGACGGACTCGCCGACGGCGCCGCGGGCGACGGCTCCGCGGATGCCGATGCGGTGGGTGCGACGGAGGCGGGCAGGGCGGCCGAGTGGTCCGGTTTCTTGTCCGACCCGCACGCCGTCAGGGCGAGCAGCGACGTCACCAGCAACACGGCAGCGGTCCTGCGTCGGGACACCCTGAGCACTCCTCACCTGGACGGTACGTCCGGCCAACGTAACCGAATCCGGGCAGTTTTCACATCCCCTGTAGCACTGCGCATGCGTGTGAATGCGTCGGGTGATTGTCCTGCAGCGGGGGCGTTATGGTGCTGGCGTGAAGACCAAGGTGCCCGTGCCTCTGCTGGCCCACCTGCGGCGGGCCCGCGACCACCTCGACCGGCACTACCGCGAGCCCCTCGATCTGGACGCGGTTGCCGCGGTCGCGCGCGTCTCCAAGTATCACTTCGTGCGCTGCTTCGAATCGGCCTATGGCGAGACGCCGATGCGCTACCTGACCCGCCGCCGGATCGAGCGCGCCCAGGATCTGCTGCGCTCGGCCAACCTGACCGTCACCGAGATCTGCATGACGGTCGGTTTCAGCAGCCTGGGCTCGTTCTCGGCCAGGTTCACCGCGATCGTGGGGGAGAGCCCGACCGTCTACCGGGACCGCTGGGCGGCCCGTGGCGCCCCGCACGTCCCGGGCTGCTTCCTGTTCATGAACGGTGTGCTGCAGCAGACGCGCAGGGCCGCAATTCTGGAGAAGCACCCGAAGTCTGACGGTCAGTAACGTTCGCGGCATGATTACGAACGTCTCGCTGGTTACCGTCTACTGCCTTGACCAGGATAAAGCCCGCGACTTCTACGTGAACCTGCTCGGGTTCGAGCCTCGTGTCGACGTCACCATGGGTGATGGCTACCGGTGGCTGACGATCGGGCACCCGAACCAGCCGGAGCTGGAGGTGACGCTCATGATCCCCGGCCCTCCGCTGGACGAGGAGGCGGCCGCGTTCGTGCGGCGCCAGCTGGAGAAGGGCCAGATGGGCGGGCTCGGGCTGCGGGTCGACGACTGCCACAAGGCGTTCGCGGAGCTGTCGGCGAAGGGCGTCACGTTCCTGCAGGAGCCGTCCGACCGGCCCTATGGCGTGGAGGCGGTCATGCGCGACGACACCGGCAACTGGCTCGTCCTCGTCGAGCCCCGCGACTGACGCGGTGTCCACCAGCGTTCGCCGGGTCTTCCGTGATCGACCGGATCGTCTGGTTGCTCCCACGACCAGGACTTCCTGTCGATCACGGATGGCGACGAGACGGCGAGCCGGGCAACGCTGGTGGACACACCACGAGCTGTCCGCCGGCCGGTCCTCGTGGAGGTCCGGGCGTCCGGCGGGCGGATATGGACGAGTCCCGTCGTGACGAGTTGGCCAGCCGATCGTGTTTGAGTGGGCCACCCGGATGGTCTGTGTTGAGTGCTGGGACGAACCGACGCGCCAGCCGGTCACCGCGGACCACTCCTCAGCGACGATCACCAGGTCGGCCACGGAACGTCGCCTGTTGACCAGGTCGACGACGGAACGTCGCCTGGCAAGCGCCCACGTCGTCCAGGACTTGGGCCGGCGTTGACTTGAATGCGCTCCAGGCCGGCGGGCCCGCGCTGGGACTAGCCGACGCGCCAGCCGGTCGCTGTGGCCCACTCCTCGGCCACGACGATCACCAGGTCGACGACGGGGTCCTTGACGTCGCTGTAGACGCCGACGTCGTCGAGGACCTCGGCCAGCGCCGACTTGAACGCACCATAGGCCGGCACCGCCGCCGGGTGCGCCCGGAACCAGTCGCGGAACAGCAGCGCCAGCCGCTCGTTCGGCGAGCCGACCAGCCGGACGTGCAGGTTGACGCCCGGTCCGCTCCAGGCCCGCTTCGTCCACCGCTCCGGGTCGTCGGTCAGCCCAGCGGGCACGTGGTCATACCGGTAGGGCCGCGGCGCCAGCCCGAGGGCTTCGAGGGGACCGTCCAGTGGCGCGTCGAGATCCGTGACGCTGACCTGCAGATCGATGATCGGCTTCGCGGGCATCCCGGGGATCGACGTGCTGCCGATGTGCTCGACCCGCACCGCCGACGCGCCGAGGTCGTGCTGGATGCGGGCGGCGAGCTCGAGGCCGCGCGCCGCCCACTCGTCCCGCGCCCCGTCCACGGAGATCGGCATCAGTCGTTCACTGCCGCTTCCCGCTTCGCCCTGGCGCGACGTTTCCCCTCGTGCATCGCCTGCACGCGGGGCACGGGGATGGTGTGTCCCTCAGCGATCAGGTCGGCGTCGAGCCGTTGCGGGGCCGGCATCCGCGCCGCCCACGGGTCGCCGTCGCCCAGGAGCGCGGGCGCGGTGTGGATCGTGAAGTCGGACGGCGTCACGTCGTCGAGGTCGTCCCACGACAGCGGAAACGACACGGGCGTGCCGGGTCGCAGCCGCGGACTGTACGCGGCGACGACGGTCGCCCCGCCGACCCTCGTCGGGTCGAGGAACACCTTGCCTTCCCGGTCTTCCCGGATGAATGCGGTCGTGGCCAGGGCCGGGTCGAGCCGAGCGGCCCTGGTGGCCACGGCCCGCGTCGCGGCGGCGATGTCCTCCATCGGCGCGTGCGCGTCGATCGGCACGAACACGTGCAGCCCCTTGGCGCCGCTGGTCTTCACCGCGCTGTCCATGCCGAGGTCGGTGAGCACGGTCCGGATCAGCTTGGCCGCGCCGACCGCGAGCCCGAACGCGTCCGGCGACGGCGGGTCCAGGTCGAGGATCATGTGGGTGGTGTGCGCGAAGTCCGGCGCCTTGGCCAGCAACGGGTGGAACTCGATGGCCCGCTGGTTGGCGAACCACAGCAGCGTCCGCCGGTCCTCGCACAGCGCATAGGTGACGTCCCGCTTCGACGACTCCGCCCACACGGTCATCCTCGGGACCCAGTCCGGCGTGTATTTCGGCAGGTTCTTCTGCATGAACGGCTGCTGCCCGCGCAGCACCCGCACCACCGACAGCGGCCGGTCCTGCAGCACCGGGATGATCCGGTCGCGGACGGCGTCGAGATAGTCGACCAGGTCCCGCTTGGTCGCTCCGGCGTCGTCGAACAGCGGCTGGTCGAGGTTCGTCAGAGCGACCCCGTCACGCTCCTCGGCTGCGGTCACCGCCACACCGTATCCCGGAGCACCCGGTCGAGCAGCCCGCCGATCGCCGCAGGCTCGATCGGGTCGCGTTTTCCGGTCGTGTACCGATCCAGCGCCGCCCCGATCACCTCCAGGCCCGGATCCCGGCCGGCTGCCCACCTCGCCGCGTCTCCCTTGCCGCAGTGCACCCCCGTCGCGGCGAATCTCCAGATCCGGCAGGCGGTCAGCACCATGTGCGCGGCGTGCTCGTCGTCGTCCGTCAACCCCTGCCACACCGTCAGCCAGTGCCGTCCCCGGTCGAGCACCCACCGGCCCGGGATCTCGCCGATCACCTCGACGGGCGCCGCGCCGAGCAGCGACCGGCCGCCGGCGCGGGCCATCGCCAGCTCGACCGGCAGGTCCGGGTCGGCGGCGACGCCGCGGTCGACCTCGACGCCGGACTGATGCCGGCCGACATACAGCTCCACTGGCGGCAGCTGCCCGGGGTCGGCGGCCACGGCGGCGGTGACCACGTGCAGATCCATCCCGGCGGCGTCGCCGAGATCCGCATCCAGGACGAACCGCTCCAGCGCGTCGGCCTGCCCGTCGGTGATCGCGGTCGTGACGACGGTGAGCAGGTCGATGTCGCTGCGCCCGGCCAGGAAGTCGCCGGTGGCCAGGGAACCGTGCAGGATCACGGCCACCAGGCCGTCCGGGACGACCTCGGCGATCTGCCCGGCGAAGTCCATCTGCCCGCCCCTTCCATGGAGCCTAGTATCCTAGGAAGCGTAACACGACGTGACCGCGACCGCTTGACCCGCGGCACCGGCCGGGGGACCGGCGCCACGGGTCGGTCAGGCGGCGTCCTCCATGACGAGATCCATGTTCAGCATTCCGGCGGTGCTGACCCCGGCGGCGGCCGCGGCGATGACCGTGGCCATCGGGTCGGTGACGTTGCCGGCCACGTAGACGCCCGGCACGGTGGTGGCGCCGCCCGGGCCCGAAGGGAGGTGCGTGCCGAACCGGTGACCGTTGGCCTCGAAGTCGACCGGTTTCAGGCCCAGCGGCGCGAGGGCGTCGGCGCGGGCCTCGATGCGGCCCATCAGGACCAGGGCGTCGACCGGCACGAGCGTGCCGTCGGCGAGCCGGGCCCCGTCGGTGCCGAAGCCGGTGACCTCGCCCTCGACGATCCGGATGCCGCGCCGGGCGAGCCGCGCCAGCTCGTCCGGGGACGGCGCCGGACCGGTGTGCAGCAGCAGGGTGACGTCGGGGGTCCACTGCCGCCAGAGCAGCGCCTGGTGCGCGGACATCGGCGACAGCCCGAGGATCGCGACGGGCCGGTCGCGGACCTCCCACCCGTGGCAGTAGGGGCAGTGCAGCACGCGGCTGCCCCAGTGCTCGGCCACGCCGGGGATGTCCGGCAGCTCGTCGGTGAGGCCCGTGGTGACCAGGACCCGGCGCGCCGCGACACCGGTGCCGTCAGCGAGTTCCACCGCGAACCGGGGCCGCTCGGGGGCGTCGGACCGGGGGTGGACCGCGGTGACGATGCCGTTGCGGATCTCGCCGCCGTACCCCATGACCTCTGAGCGACCGATTGCCAGTAGGTCGCCCGGTGGGGTGCTCTCCCGGCCGAGATAGTTGTGCACGTGGCCGGCGGGGGCGTTGCGGGGGTGGCCCGCGTCGACGACCAGCACCCGGCGGCGCGCGCGGGACAGGGTCAGCGCCGCGCTCAGGCCGGCGGCGCCGCCACCGATGATTACGACGTCGTATTCGTTCTCCATGCCCCCGAGCGTCGCTCGGTCTGGCGTCAGCGACAAGGGTTGTTGCTGAAACGGCAAGAGGTGGGCGTTAGGAGACGGCGGCCACGGCGCCCCATCCGTCGGCGCGGGCGACGACCCGGCCGCCGGCGATGCGCAGCGCGGTCTCCGTGGTGTCGGTGGCGGGTCGCGGGTCGCAGGTGACCTGCACCTCGGGCCAGGCTCCGGGCGGCACCGCGTGGGCGAGGTGATGGCGCAGCTCGGCGAGGGACAGCCGGACCAGCGGCAGCAGCTCGTCCGGCGTGCCGGTGACGAGGACCGCGGTCACGGGCCGCCCGCTGCGGGCCGCGTGCTCGATGGCGGCCAGGCGGTGCAGCCCGACGATCGCGACGATCCCGTCCGGCCGGGCCTGCACGGGCCCGCCCCGCAGCAGGTCCACTGTGGACGGTTGGACCCATGGCTCGTCGACGGGGTCCGCGGTGGTCGCGGGCAGCGGCGGGATCCAGACGTCGTCGAGCTCGGGGAGTTCCTCGACGGCCCGCACGACGTCGAACGGCTCGCCGAAACCGGGCGCCGCCGCGGCGAGCTGGCCGGCGCCGTGCAGGACCGTCAGGGCCAGCTCGGCCAGGCGGACCTGCCGGCCTTCCGCGCCCCGGAGACGCTCCAGGGCGAGTCCGAGAAGGATCGCGTCCAGCCGCTTGAGCTGTGCGAACGCGGTCCGCGCGGCCGGGTCGGCGACGACCTCGGCCATCAGGTCGGCGGCGAGGCGGGCGGCCGGTCCGGTGTCGTCGGTCGCCAGGGGCAGCCGGGCGACCCAGGCCCTGGCGAGGGCGCCGAGCGCGGCCCGGGCGGTGGCCGTGGTGGCGGCCGCCGGGACGGCGGGGACGTCGCCGGCGAGGACCGCGAAGTACAGGGCGCGCTTGCCGGGGAAGTTCGAGTAGACCGCGCCCCGGGTGAGCTCGGCCCGTTCGGCGATCGCGTCGATCTTCGCGTCGCGGAAGCCGCGTTCGGCGAACTCCGCGCGTGCGGCGGTGAGGACGGCCGCGCGGTTGCGCTCCTGCGTCTCGGCACGGGTCAGGCGGGCCATGATGTTTAAGATACTGTCATCATTCAGATGATGCGATCATTTGGAGGCTGTTGTGAGCACCGTGCCCGAGATCGACCTCACCTCGCTGGACGACCCGGCCGCGGTCCATGGGCAGGCCCGCGAGCAGGGGCCGATCGCCAGGCTCGTCGCACCCGGGCTCGGTCCCATGTGGGCCGTCACCCGGCACGCCGAGGCGCGGGCGATGCTTGCCGACCCGCGGTTCGGCAACAACGCCGCCAGCTATCCGCGGCTCGACGTGCCGGAGCACTGCCGGCCGTACCTGCGGACGATGCAGGAGATGGACGGCCCCGAACATCAGCGGCTGCGCCGGCTGAGCGCACCCGCGTTCACCGCCCGGCGCGCCGCCGACTTCCGGCCCGTGGTCTCGCAGATCGTCGACCGGCTGCTCGACGACGTCGCCGACCGGCTCCTCGACGGGCCGGTCGACCTGCTGGAGCACTTCGCCGGGCCGCTGCCGATGGAGGTCATCTGCGCGCTCGTCGGCGTCCCGGCGGGCGACCGGCCGGCCTGGCTGGCGCACGGCAGGGCCGTCGCCGCCGGGAACGGGCCCGCCTTCGTCGCGGCGATTCCGGCGATCATCGACGGGGCGAGGACCGCCGCGCCGCACGTGGCGGCCATGTTCGGCGGCGGGCTCACGGAGCAGGAGCTGGTCACGCTGGTCTGGCACCTGGTCCTCGCCGGGCAGACCCCGACGAACCTCATCGCCAACTCCGTCGCGGCCCTGCTCGAGGACCCTTCCCGTGCGGCCCTTCTGCGCGCCGAGCCGCACCTGCTACCGGGCGCCGTCGAAGAGCTGACCAGATGGTGCGGTCCGCAACTTCTGACGATTCCACGGTACGTCCAGCGCCCCACCACCCTTGCCGGCATCACTGTCGCACCCGGCGAACCCGTCACGGTCTCGATCGTCGCGGCGAACCGGGATCCGCGGGTGTTCCCCGATCCTGAGCGGCTCGACCTGCGCTCGACGTCCGCCGGGGCGCATCTCGGCTACGCGCACGGCCCGCACTTCTGCCTCGGTGCGCCCCTCGCCCGGGTGCAGACGACGGTGGCGCTCGGTGCGCTGCTGTCGCGGTTTCCGGACCTGGCGCTCAGCGACGCCGGTGCCCTCGCTGGGATCGCCGCCCGGCGGGTGCCGGACCCGGGCACGTGGCGCCTCGCGGCGCTGCCGGTCACCGTCGGGTAGGACCCGGGTCCTACCTGAGGAGGACATTCGCCGCCGCGGGTCGCGACCTGGGTAGGTCGTGGCAATTCCGTGCCGGTCATAGCGTCGTACGCATGATCGAGGCGCAGGCACTGAGCAAACGCTACGGCGGCACCATCGCCGTCGACGCACTGTCGTTCGCCGTGAGGCCCGGGCAGGTCACCGGTTTCCTCGGGCCCAACGGCGCCGGCAAGTCCACCACCATGCGGATGATCGTCGGGCTGGACCGCCCGACGGCGGGCACCGCCACCGTCAACGGCCGGCCGTATCGCGCCCATCCCGACCCGCTGCGGCAGGTCGGCGCGCTGCTCGACGCCCGCTCCGTCCACAGGGGACGCACGGCCCGCGCGCACCTGCTCGCCCTCGCGCGCACCCATGGCATCCCGGCCACCCGCGTCGAGGAGGTCCTCGGCCTCGTCGGCCTGGAGTCCGTCGCGCACCGTCGCGCCGGCGGGTTCTCCCTCGGCATGGGACAGCGGCTCGGCATCGCCGCCGCGCTGCTCGGTGACCCGGCGGTCGTCATCCTCGACGAGCCGGTCAACGGTCTGGACCCCGACGGCGTCCTGTGGATCCGCAACCTGCTCAAGGACCTCGCCGCCGACGGCCGCACCGTGCTGGTGTCCAGCCACCTGATGAGCGAGATGGCCGTCACCGCCGAGCACCTCGTCATCGTCGGTCGCGGCCGGCTCCTCGCCGACACGACCGTCACCGACCTGATCGCGCGGGTCGGGGTCGGCACCGCCGTGGTCCGTTCGCCCGACGCCGCCGCGTTGCGAGACGCCCTCACCGCCACCGGCGCCGTCGTCACGGGTGTCGAGCCCGGCCTGCTGCACGTGGCAGACGCCACCGCCGAACGCATCGGTGACGTCGCCCGCGCCGCCGGCATCGCCCTGCACGAGCTGACCCCACGCCGCGCGTCCCTGGAGGAGGCCTACATGGAGCTCACCAAGTCGGAGGTCGAATACCGATGAGACTCACGTTTCCGCGGGTCCTGCACGCCGAGTGGACCAAGTTGCTGTCCCTGCGCTCGACCTGGTTCACGCTCGGCACTCTCGCCGTCGTCACCGTCGGCCTCGCCGGCGCCGTCGGCTACGGCGTGCACCGTTCCGTTCTCGGCGGCGCCACCCCACCCGGCGTCCCCGAGGCCATCGGCGCCGGGTTCCTCCCCGTCGACTTCGTCGTCCTGGTCGTCGGCGTCTTCGGTGTCCTGCAGATGACCGGCGAATACGGCACCGGCTCGATCCGCTCCACCCTCACCGCCGTCCCCCGCCGCTGGCCGGTCGTCGCGGCCAAGGCCGTCGCCCAGCTCGCAGTCACCGTGCCGCTGATGACCGCCGTCTGCCTCGGCTCGTTCCTGCTCTGCCAGGCGTTCCTCGGCTCGGACGGCGCCTCCCTCGGCGACCCGCAGGTTCCCCGCGCCATCGCCGGCGCCGCCACCGGCCTCGTCCTCACCGGACTGCTCGGCCTCGGCGTCGGCACCCTCCTGCGCCACTCCGCGGGCGCGATCACCACCCTCGTGGCCGCGATGTTCGTCGGCCCCGCGCTGCTCGGCGCCGCCCTGCCTCCCGACCGCGCCGACGACATCATGCGCTTCGTGCCGACGGTGGCCGCCCAGGCCATGTACAGCGTCAACGGCACCGGCAACCCGTTCCACACGTTCTCCCCGGCCGCTTCCGCGCTCGTGCTCATCGGCTGGGTAGCGCTGCTCCTACTGGCCGGCACCCTCGTCCTGCGCCGCCGAGACGCATAGCGTTGCTCCCCGTGACCCCCGCCGCCGACCACCCCGCCCCCACACCCGACGACGCTTCGCCTGGTGGTTCCGCTGTGTCCGCGCCCGACGGTGTTTTGCCCGGTGGTTCCGCTGGGTCCGCGCCCGACAGTGTTTCGCCTGGTGGTTCCGCTGGGTCCGCGCCCGGCGGCTCCACCGCCGCCGTCCCGCTCGGCGGGCTCGCCGCGGAAGCCGCCCGCGCCCCGGTCGCCGAGGTTCCGGTCGGCAGGTCGGCGGCCGTGGTCCCGGCCGGCAACCCTGCCGAAGGTCCGGACGGCAGGGCCACCACCGACGTCGGGGCCGGAGAACTGGGCACCGACGTCGCGGGCGGCAGGCACACCGACGTCGCGGGCGGCAGGCACACCGGCGGGGCGGGCGGCGGCTGGGAGGTTGGTGGCGGAGCGGGCCGGTCCGGCGGGGCGGTTGGTGGCGGGGTCGGCGACAGCGGTGGGTCGGTCGGGGCGCGGTGGTTCGGGGCGGTGCGGGCGTTCGCGATGCGGCATCCGCGGTGGGTCGACGGTGCGCTCGCCGCTGTGGTCGGGGTGGTCAACGCGGACCGGGCACTGGAGGGGGCGCACGCCGCCGGCGTCGGGTGCTATGTGGCGGTCCACCTGCTGCTGGCGTGGCGGCGGGCCGCGCCCGTCGCGGTGTGCTGGAGCGTCTTCGGGCTGTCGCTGGTGACGCTCGTGTCGGTAGGGATCCGGGTTGAGGGGCTGTATCCGGAGGCGGTCATCGCCATCGCGGTGTACACGGTCGCCCGGCACGCGCCACTGTGGCATCTCGTGCCGGTTGTCGTCGTGGTGGAGACGCTTGCGCTCGCTGCGTCGCTCAGGGCGGCGCGGGTGGCCGGCCCGGTGTGGACCGCGGCGGGGTTTGTGACGTTCGGGTTGGCGGCGGCGGTGCTGCTCGGGCTGGTGATGCGGACGCGGAGGGCGTACCTGGCCGGGTTGGAGGACCGGGCCCGGCGCCTCGAACGCGACCGTGACCAGCGGGCCGAGATCGCGGTGGCGGCCGAGCGGGCCAGGATCGCCCGCGACATGCACGACATCGTCGCGCACCACCTGTCGGTGATGGTCACCCTTGCCGACGCGGCGACGCTGACCGCTGGGTCTTCGCCGGACGAGGCCGTGGCCGCGATGCGGCACGTGTCGGGCACCGGGCGGCAGGCGCTCGGCGAGATGCGCCGGGTCCTGGGTCTCCTGCACAACGATGCGGACGCCGGCACCGGCGCGGGTCCGCCGCCCGGACCGCAGCCGGGGCTGGCCGACCTCGACGCGCTCATTGACGGGGTGCGGGCGGCCGGGCTGCGGGTCGAGGTCACCGTGGAGGGGGTGCCCGGTGAGCTGGGCGCCGGGGCGGAGCTGGCGGTGTACCGGATCGTCCAGGAAGCGCTCACCAACGTGCTCAAGCACGCCGGGGCGGCGAGCCGGTCGGCGGTGCGGTTGCGGTACCTGGACGGGCGGGTCGACCTCGAGGTCACCGACGACGGGCCGGGTGCGCCCGGCACAGGCGCCGGGTCGGGTGCGCCCAGAATCAGCGCAGGGCTGGCTGCGCCCAGGACAGGCACAGGGTCGGATGTGCCGAAACAGGCCCAGGGGTCGGGTGTGCTGAGAACTGGCGCAGGTCTGGGTAGGTCTGGAACGGGCGTAGGGCTGGGTGTGCCTAGGACGGGCACGGGGTCGGGCGCGCGCAGAATCAGCGCAGGGCCGGGTGGGTCTGGAACGGGCGTAGGGCTGGGTGTGCCCAAGACAGGCGTGGAGTCGGGTGCGCCGAAATCAGGCGCAGGGCCGGGTGGGCCTGGAACGGGCGTAGGGCTGGGTGTGCCTAGGACGGGCACGGGGTCGGGTGCGCCGAAATCAGGCGCAGGGCCGGGTGGGCCAGGAACAGGCGCGGGGTCGGGTGTGCCCAGGACGGGCGCGGGGTCGGGTGACGGGCGCGGGATGGCGGGGATGGCGGCGCGGGCCGCGGCGTACGGCGGGCGGTTCGCAGCCGGTCCGCGCGGCGATGGTCCCGGCTGGTCGGTGCGGGCCGTGTTGCACGGGGGAGGGGGCGGGGCGTGAGCATCAGGGTGCTGCTGGTGGACGATCAGCCGCTGTTGCGGCTCGGGTTCCGGATGATCCTTTCGACGCAGCCGGACCTGGAGGTGGTCGGGGAGGCCGGCGACGGTGCGCAGGCGGTCACGATGGCGGCGGCGCTCGGGCCGGACGTGGTGCTCATGGACGTGCGGATGCCCGTTGCCGATGGCATCGAGGCGACCCGGCGGATCGTGGAGTCGGGTTCGGCGGCGCGGATTCTGGTGCTGACCACGTTCGACCTGGACGAGTACGTGTGGGCGGCGCTCCGGGCCGGCGCCAGCGGGTTCCTGCTCAAAGACGTCCAGCCGGCCGAGCTGGTCGGCGCGATCCGGTCGGTTGCGGAGGGCGACGCCGTCGTTGCGCCGCGGGTGACCCGCCGGCTGATCGACGCGTTCGCGGGGCACCTGCCGGACCCGGCGGCCGGGCCGTCGCCCGCGGACCTGCTGCTGGAGCGGCTGACCGGGCGGGAACGGGAGGTGCTCGTCGAGGTCGCCCGCGGCCGGTCCAACCTGGAGGTCGCCGAGGCGCTGTCGTTGTCGGAGACGACGGTGAAGACACACGTGGGACGGCTGCTGATGAAACTCGGGCTGCGGGACCGGGTCCAGGTGGTGGTGTTCGCGTACGAGGCGGGCGTGGTCCGACGCGGCGAACCCTGACCGCCCGGCCCGACGTTGAGGTGGATCCACTCCGCGTGATCGAAGGCGAGCACTGGTCGTGTGGGCCGGTTGCCGCTGGCCTTCGATCATGGCGAAGATCCACTCTGAGGACGCCGGGCAGGGCCCGGAGGACCCGGGGTCAGGGGAAGTGGCGCCGGACCAGGGCCACGGGAAGCGGTGCTGGGGCAGGGTCAGGGGAAGCGGTGCTGGGGCAGGGTCAGGGGAAGCGGTGCTGGGGCAGGGTCAGGGGGAGGCGGTGCCGGGGCGGATCAGGCCGCTCTCGTAGGCGAACGCGGCCGCCTGGACGCGGTCGCGCAGGTCGAGTTTCGTCAGCATGCGGGAGACGTACGTCTTGACCGTCGCCTCGCCGAGGAACAGGGCGGCGGCGATCTCGGCGTTGGAGCGGCCGCGGGCGACGAGCCGCAGCACGTCGACCTCGCGGTCGGTGAGGGTGGCGAGCTGGGCGGCGGCCCGTGGGTCGGCGGTGGGGGCGGCGGCGTAGGACTCGATGACGCGCAGGGTCACCGCCGGGTCGAGCAGAGCCTGGCCGGCGGCGACGGTGCGCACCGCGTGGACGAGTTGCTCCGGCGGCGCGACCTTGAGCAGGAACCCGCTCACGCCCAGCCGCAGCGCCCGCCGGACCGCCTCGTCCTCGTCGAACGTCGTGAGGATGATGACCCGGGCCGTGCCGAGCGCGAGGATGTGCCGGGCCGCCTCGATGCCGTCGCCGTGCGGCATGCGGACGTCCAGCAGGACCACGTCGGGGGTGGTGCGGCGGACCTCGTCCAGGGCCCGGACGCCGTCCGCGGCCTCGCCGACGACCTCGATGTCGGGCTGGTGGTCCAGCAGCATGCGCAGGCCGGCCCGGATCATCGCCTCGTCGTCGACGACCACGACCCGGATCATGCGCGGCCCGTCAGGATGGCCGGTGCGGTCGCGGTGCCGAGGGGAAAGACGGCGCGCACGGTGTAGCCGCCGGGGCGTGCGCCGGCCGCGAGGGTGCCGGAGAACACGGCGACCCGTTCGCGCATCCCGATGAGCCCGTGCCCGCCGCTGTCGACCGGGGTGGCGGGACCCGCGGCGTTGTCGACCGTGAGCGTGACGCTGTCCGGGGTCCGCTGCAGGTGCACGCTGGTCGCGGCGGTGCCGGCGTGGCGCAGCACGTTGGTCAGGGCCTCCTGCAGGACCCGGTAGGCGGAGATGTCCTGGGCGCGGGGGAGGCCGGTCAGGTCGCCGTCGACGGTGAGCTCGACCGGCAGGCCGGCGGCGCGGACCTCGGCGACCAGGTCCTCGGCGCGGGCGAGGGACGGCTGCGGCGCGGTGGTCGCGGCTGGAGTGTCGCGCAGGATGCCGACCAGGGTGTGCAGCTCCCGCACGGACTCGCGGCCGAGCCGTTCGACGCCTTCGAGCATCTCGGCCTGTGGTGTGCCGGGTGGCAGGGTCGCGCGGACCGCGCCGAGCTGCAGGACCATGACGCTGATCGAGTGCGCGACGGCGTCGTGCATGTCGCGGGCGATGCGCTGGCGTTCCTCGGCGACGACGGCGTGCTCGCGGGCGTCGCGTTCGGCGTCCAGGGCGGTGGTGAGCCGGGCGAGCAGCTCCGCGCGGTCGCGCAGTCGCCGGGCGAGCAGGCCGACGCCCCAGGCGCCCCAGCACAGCAGGCCGAAGAACAGGTTCTCCCAGGCCATGGCGGCGACGCCGGTCACGGTCGAGCCGGCGGCCCGGGCGGCGAGCCAGGTGCCGAGGCTGGCCATGAGCTGCGCGGCGAGGGGCGCCGGCCAGGACGCGGCCCGCCGGTAGCCGGCCCAGCCCGGGGCCAGGAAGAAGCCGAAGACGGCGGCGCCGGTCGGGCCGTTGAGGCCGCCGGCGACGGCGATGGGGAAGGCGAGCGCGACCACGGCGGCGCCGGTGATCGGGAACCTCCCGGCGAGGGCGGCGCCGGCCACGACGGCGGCGAGCGCGAGCGCCGGGACGGCCGGGGCGGCGGAGAACGCGCTGTCGAGGAGGATCTCGGCGACGCCGATGACCGCCAGGAGACCGGCGGTGGCCAGGGGCACGAGCGTGCGGTGCATGGGGTGATCCTATTGCCGCAGGTCAGCGGGCCGGGTCGGCCGTGCGGCGGACAGCGTGACGGGGCCGGGTCCGCCGGGCGGCGGACGTGGGTCGAGACGCCGGGCAGCAGACCCGGCAGGGTGCCCGACCATAGCGTCCTGGCCATGCAGAACATGACGAACAAAGCCACGACGAACATGACGAACGCAGCCACGACGAACATGACGAACGCGACCAACCCCGCCCGCCGGGTCCTTCCTTACGCCGCCGGTGTCTCGCTGATCGCCGGCGCCGCCCTCTTCTTCGCCGGGCTGGCCACGTCACCACCGAGCACCGGCGACGACAAGGCCGCCTACCTGCAGTCCCTGGCCGCCGATCCGTTCCAGACACAACTGTCGGCGCTGCTGCTGCACTACGGCAACCTGTTGATGGGCGTCGGGCTGCTGGCGCTGCCGCTGCTCGTGCGGGGCCGCCGCGGCAGCGTCGTCACGCTGGTGGGGGCGCTGCTCGGCGCGCTGTGCCTGATCGAGATGTCGGGGGCGCTGCTGTCGGACTGGTTCCACATGGAGATCGGCCGGAACCTGCCGGTCGAGCAGGCGGTGTCGCTGTCGGACAAGGTGCTCGCGCACCCCGCGCAGCAGCTGGCGTTCAGCCCCGGGCCGCTGGTGTCGCTCGCGTTGCTGCTGACGTTCGCCGGGCTGGCCCGCGCCGGCGTCATCGGCTGGTGGTCGCTGGGCGCGATCGTGCTCGGGTACGCGGGGCTGCTGTTCATGCCGTACGACACGCCGATCCTCCCGGCCGTCGGCACCCTGCCGATGCTCGCCGTGATGGCGGTCGCCGGACTGCGGGTCGTCAACCGCACCCGGGTCACGGTCCCAGCTGCAGCAGTCAGCGTGGCATAGACCGGACACGACGGCCGGCGGACCGCAAAGGTCCGCCGGCCGTAAGGTGTCCGCATGGGTAACGCCACTTTCACGCCCCGGAAAGCGGTCGGGCTGCGGTCCGAGCGGGGGCCGGTCCTCGCCTCGGTGATGCTGACCACCGCACTCGTCGCACTCGACAGCACCATCATCGCGACCGCGGTGCCGTCGGTGGTGCGTGACGTGGGCGGGTTCTCGCAGTTCCCGTGGCTGTTCTCGGTGTACCTGCTGACCCAGGCGGTGACGACCCCGCTGTACGGCAAGCTCGCCGACGTCGTCGGGCGCCGGCCGGTGATGTTCACGGGGATCGCGGTGTTCCTGCTCGGGTCGGTGCTGTGCGGGTTCGCGTGGAGCATGGTGACGCTCATCGTGTTCCGGGCCGTGCAGGGCATCGGCGCCGGCGCGATCCAGCCGATGAACATCACGATCATCGGTGACCTGTACACGGTCGAGGAGCGGGCCAGGGTGCAGGGGTACGTCGCGGGCGTGTGGGGCGTGTCGTCGGTGGTCGGGCCGACGCTCGGCGGGGTGTTCGCCGACTACCTGTCGTGGCGGTGGATCTTCTTCATCAACCTCCCGCTGTGTGCGCTCGCCGCATGGATGCTCGCCCGGAACCTGAAGGAGAAGGTCGAGCGGCGCGGGCACCGCATCGACTACCTCGGCGCGGGGCTGCTCGTCACCGGTTGCAGCCTGCTCATTCTCGGCACCCTCGAGGGCGGCACCAGCTGGGCGTGGGCGTCGGTGCCGAGCGTGGCGATCTTCGCGGCCGGCACGGTGCTGATGGTCGCGTTCTGGTTCGTGGAGCGCCGGGCCGAGGAGCCGATCCTGCCGCTGTGGGTGTTCCGGCACCGGGTGCTCGTCGCGGGCAACCTCATCGCGCTCGTCGTCGGCGCGCTGCTGATCGGGCTCACGTCGTTCGTGCCGAGTTTCGCGCAAGGGGTCCTGGGCGCGAGCGCCGTCGTCGCCGGGTTCGCCGTCGCGGCGATGTCGCTGGGCTGGCCGATCGCGGCGACCCTGTCCGGCCGGGTCTACCTGCGCATCGGGTTCCGCGACACGGGCCTGGTGGGCAGCGCGGCCGTCGTCGCCGGCACCGTCATGTGCGCCGTGCTCGGCCGGTACACCGGCATCCCCTTCCTCGCGGTGGCCTGTTTCGTCGTGGGGATCGGCCTCGGGCTGGTGTCGAGTCCCAACATCGTCGCCCTGCAGTCGGTGGTCGGCTGGGACCGCCGTGGCGTGGTCACCGGCACCAACATGTTCTTCCGGTCGATCGGCAGCGCGATCGGTGGTGCGGTGTTCGGCGCGATCGCCAACACCACCCTGGACCGGCGGTTCGCGTCCGCGCCGCCCGACGTGCGCGACACGTTCAAAGCCGGCGCCGACGCGACCGACGTCGTGCTCAAGGCGGACGGCACCCCGCCGGCGGTGCTGGAGTACGCGCGGGGCAGCCTGTACGCCGCGACCCACCACGTGTTCATCGCGCTGGCCTGCGTCGCGGTCCTCGGAGTCGGCGCGCTGCTGCTCATGCCGCGGCGGATCACGCCGCTGCCGTGAGCGCCGTTGCGGTGAGCGCCGTTGCGGTGAGCGCCGTTGCCGCGAGCGCTGTCGCCGTGAGCGCCGCTGGCGTGATCCGACACACTGGAGATCCAATTCCTACCGCTGCGGTGGATAGGATCGCCGCCATGCGCTCCAGGACCCTCCTCATCGCCGCCGGGCTCACCGCGGCACTCGCCGTTGCCTCCGGCTGCGCACCGGCCGACGACGACACCACTGCCACCCCGGCCGCCTCGGGCGGCTCAGCCTCCCCGGGCACCGCGAAGTGCGACCCGGCGAACCTCAAGACCGTCGCGGCGGGCAAGCTCACGGTCGCCACCGACGAGCCCGTCTACGAGCCGTGGTTCAAGGACAACAAACCGGAGTCGGGCGAGGGCTTCGAGGCCGCCGTCGCGTACGCGGTCGCCACGAAGCTCGGTTACAGCAAGGACCAGGTCGTCTGGACCCGGGTCACGTTCAACAACGCGATCGCCCCGGGCAAGAAGACCTTCGACTTCGACGTCAACGAGTTCTCCATCACCGACGAGCGCAAGCAGGCCGTCGACTTCTCCGCCCCGTACTACGACGTGACCCAGACCGTCATCGCCTTGAAGACGTCGAAGATCGCCGGGGCGAAGACCGTCGCCGACCTCAAGGGCGCCAAGCTCGGCGCGCAGGTCGGCACGACCAGTTACCGCTCGATCACCGAGGTGGTCAAGCCGACGGCGCAGCCGCAGGTGTACAACAACAACGACGACGCCAAGAAGGCCCTGCAGAACGGGCAGATCGACGGGCTCGTCGTGGACCTGCCGACGGCGTTCTACATCACCGGCGCCGAGATCACCGAGGCGCAGATCGTCGGGCAGCTCCCGCAGCCGTCCGGCACCCCGGAGCAGTTCGGTCTGGTGCTGGACAAGGGCTCCGCGCTGACCGGCTGTGTCAGCCAGGCCGTCGACGCGCTGCGCACCGACGGCACTCTCAAGACGCTCACGGACAAATGGTTGTCGTCCGTGCAGGGCGCACCGACGCTCAACTAAAAAGCGATGACCTTCAAACCCAGCCCGTTACAGCTGGAACGCGACGCGTACCGCCGCCGGCAGACAACCCTGTCGGTGGCGGTCGCGGCCGGGTCCACGCTCGTCGTCGGGATCCTGCTGTACGCCGCCGTCACCGGCGCACCCGGCTGGGACCGGTTCCGGGCCAGTTTCCTGTCCGCCGAGGCCGCCCGCGACTCGCTGCCCGCGGTGCTGCGCGGGCTGTGGCTCAACGTGCAGCTCCTCGTGGTCTGCGCGATCGCTGCGGTGCTGCTCGGCCTGGGCATCGCCACGCTGCGCACCATCCGGCCCGCCGTGTTCTTCCCGCTGCGGGCGTTCGCCGCCGGATACACGTACACCTTCCGCGGTCTGCCGTTGATCGTGACCCTGTATCTGTTCGCGTTCGGCGTGCCCGGGCTTCGGCTCAGCGGCACCCCGTCGGTCCTCGTGCTCGGCGGGATCGCGATCGTGCTCACCTACGGCGGCTACATCGCCGAGGTGTTCCGCGCCGGGATCGAGTCCGTGCACCCGTCGCAGCGCGCCGCCGCCCGATCGCTGGGCCTCACGTATCGGCAGACGATGCGGCACGTGGTGCTGCCGCAGGCCGTCCGGCGGGTCGCGCCGCCGCTGCTCAACGACCTCGTCGCGATGCAGAAGGACGTCGGGCTCATCTCCCTCGCCGGGCCGATCGACGCGATCCGGGCCGCGCAGATCGAGACCGCCGGCTCCTACAACTACACCCCGTATGTCGTCGCCGGGGTCCTGTTCGTGCTGCTGGCGATCCCCGTCGTCGCCGTCACGGACTGGGTCACGCTGCGCGCCGCCCGCCGCCAGTCAGGAGACAACCGGCTGTGACTGTGTTGAGCATCGACGGTGTGTACAAGCTGTTCAACGGCAATCCGGTGCTGCGCGGGGTGTCCCTGGACGTCGACGAGCACGAGGTGGTCGCACTCATCGGCGCGTCCGGCTCCGGCAAGTCGACGCTGCTGCGCTGCGTGAACCTGCTCGAACAGGTCGACGACGGCACCATCCACCTCGACGGCAAGGACATCACCGACCCGCGCGCCGACCCGGACCAGGTCCGCCGCCGCATCGGCATCGTCTTCCAGGCGTTCAACCTGTTCCCGCACCTGAGCGTGCTGGACAACGTGACCCTCGCCCCGCTGCGCGTCCACAGAATGCCGAAGGCGGAAGCGCGGGCCAAGGCGCTCGCGCTGCTGGAGCGGGTCGGCCTCGCCGACAAGGCCGCCGCCTACCCGGACCGGCTCTCCGGCGGCCAGCAGCAGCGGGTCGCGATCGTCCGGGCGCTGGTCAACGACCCGCGGCTGCTGCTGCTCGACGAGGTCACATCCGCGCTCGATCCGGAGCTGGTCGGCGAGGTCCTCGCCCTGATCCGTGACCTCAAGGGCGACGGCGTCACGATGATCCTCGCGACGCACGAGATGAGTTTCGCCCGCCAGGTCGCCGACCGGGTCTGCTTCCTCGACGGCGGTCTCATCGTGGAGCAGGGCCCGCCGTCGCAGGTGTTCGGGGCGCCCCGCGAGCCACGCACCCAGCAGTTCCTGCACCGCATCACCGAGGCCGGCCGGCTTTAATCGCGTGCCGGCCGGCGCGTCGTCGGTTACCGTGCGGCGGTGACCATGACCACGACGCATGCCCTCATCGCCCAGGCGGCGATGCCGGCCGCGCGCAATCGCACCGAGCGTCGCGCCCTGGTCTGCTAGCGCCTCCTTCCCGGCCGCGCCGGCCGCGCCAGGGCCCTGCCGAGTCCACCTTCGGAAACGGACGGGCCGCGATGCCGCCTGTCCGTGTTTCGCCGCCGAATCGCGGCGGCAGACGGGACCCACGGTCATGGCGCCAGCCACTCGGAAAAACCTTCAAGCCAGAAGCCGTCGCGTGTACGGCCAGAATCTGCTCACCGCCCCCGACGCGGTCCGCCGGCTGGTCGACGCGGCACAGCTCGAACCCCGCGGGGTCGTCGTCGAGGTCGGCGCGGGGCGCGGACACCTCACCGCCGCGCTCGCCCGGCGGTGCCGGCGGGTCATCGCCTACGAGGTCGACCCGGCCCTCGCCGCCGCCCTCCCCGCCGCCCTCCCCGGAGGTGGCAACGTCACGGTCCGGGTCGCGGACTTCCTCGCGTCGGCGCCGCCGGCGGAGCCGTTCACGGTCGTCGGCAACATCCCTTACGCGCTGACGTCCGCCGTCGTCGACTGGTGCCTGCACGCCCCCGGCCTGACCGGGGCGACGCTGCTGACCCAGCTCGAGTACGCCCGCAAACGCACCGGCGACTACGGCCGCTGGACCCGGCTGACGATCCTGACCTGGCCGTGGTGGGACTGGCGGCTCGCCGGGCGGGTGCCGCGGGCGGCGTTCCGCCCGGTGCCCCGCGTCGACGGCGGCATCCTGCGGCTGGTCCGCAGACCGGTCCCGCTGGTCGGACCCGGCCGCGGCTACGAGCGTTTCGTGGACCTCGGGTTCAGCGGCGTCGGCGGGTCGCTGCACGCGTCGCTGAGCCGCCGGTTCGACCCGCGCCGCGTCTCGGCCGCGTTCCGGGCGGTGCGGCTCGCCCCGGACACCCCCGTCGGGCTGGTCTGGCCCGAACAGTGGCTGACCCTGTTCCGCCTCCTGCACGCCGGCCCGCGCTGACGAGACCCGCGCTAACGAGACAGGAGGAACCCACCCGCGGCGGCGGCGAGGCCCAGCACCAGGCTCGCCGCCACGTACAGCACCGCCCGGGCCGCCCGGCCCTCCTCCACGAGGCGGACCGTTTCCAGGCTGAACGTGCTGTACGTGGTCAGCGCACCGCAGAACCCGGTGCCCACCAGCGTCTTCACCGCGACGGGCAGCGCGTCGCCGGCGCCGATCAGCACGCCCAGCAGTGCGCTGCCGAACACGTTGACCACCAGCGTGCCCAGCGGCCAGCGGTCCTTCAGGACGCGGTCGGTGAGATACCGCGCGGGCGCGCCGACCGCCCCGCCGATCAGCACGAGCAGCAGCGTCATCAGGGCCGCCCGGCGATCCGGCGGGTGGCGAAGACGCCGGCGGACACGGCGACGAGGGCGCTCAGGAGGGTGCCGGCGGCGTACGCGGCCGCGGTCCACAGCGCGCCCCGCTGCGCGAGGACCACGACGTCGACGGTGTAGGTGGAGAACGTCGTGAAGCCGCCCAGCACCCCGACCCCGAGCAGCGGCCGCAGCAGCGGATGCCGGCCCTCGGCCAGCACCACGAGCACCCCGATGAGCAGGCAGCCGACCGCGTTGACCGCCAGGGTCGACCACGGCACGCCGGTCCCGGCGTCGTGCGGCAGCAGCTGCGCGACGCCGAACCGGGCGGCGCTGCCGGCCGACCCGCCCACCGCGACGGCGGCGAGCACGGCGCCCGTGCCGGCCGGTTGATCGGACACCGGCCAAGGGTAGCGGTCAAACGGTCTCCGGCATCCGCGTGATCACGGTGAAGCCGCCGGCCGGGACGAGGGCCCGGATGCGGCCCGCCGACGTCGTGTAGTGCTCCAGCTCCTCGCCGCCGGGGTCGTTGACCGTCACGGTGGCGGTGCTCTCGGCGGTGCCGCCGGCCACGTCGACGTCGCAGACCCGGGTGCTGGTCGCGACGCTGCGCAGCAGCGTCAGCCGGGACCCGGTCAGCGGGTCCCGCAGCGTCAGGCAGCGCAGCTCGCTGTCCTTGCGGCAGTCGCCGGCCCCGATACCCAACTCCGGATCGGTCTCGGTCTCCGCGATGCGGGCCACGGCCGCCGCGTGCGGGTCCCCGTCCAGGGCGAGCATGGCGAGCAGGCCGTGGATCGTGGACTCGGCGCCCGCGTCGCGGTGCACGACACCCCGCCGGCCCGGCTGCTGCGGCGGGGCGTCGGGGATGTCGACGCCGTCGTAGGTGCGGCCGGTCGCCGGGTCGTACATGGGCGCGCCGGCCGGGTTGTTGCCGAAGAACCACGAGCCGGCGATCCCGGCCAGGGTCGACAGCGCCGGCCGGCCGGTCACCCTGGCCGTGGTCAGCAGCGACTCGACCCGGGACTGGGCGCCGTAGGACAGCTGCACCCCGTCGATCGTCAGCGCCTCCCGGGCGCCCGGCACCGCGACCCGCAGGTTGTCCGGTCCGCCCTCCACCAGCAGGTGCGGGGTGAACGACGCCGCGTCGGCCAGGGCCGCGTCCCGGGCCGCCAGGTCACCGGCGACCTCGTAGACGCGGGCCAGTCCGGCCGGTGCCAGCCCGGCCCACGCGTGCCAGGCGCTGCGCGACAGGGCGCTGGGCAGCACCGCCCCGAACGGCCAGGTCCAGGGCGTGCCGGTCCGCATCGCGGTGACCCCCTCGGCGAGCTGCTCGAGCAGCTTCCGCGCGTCGTCGTCGCCGGTGCACGCGGTGTACGCGCAGAGCCCCAGCAGCGCCTCGCCGGTCAGGTCCGCGCCGTCCCCGATCAGCCACGCGGGGGTGGCCGAGTCCTCCACGACGCGCCACTGGCCGTACCGTGGCAACACCTGGCGACGGATCGCGCTCATCGCCAGCCGGAGCCTGCGCCGCAGGAATGCCCCGAAATCCGGGTCACTCTCCTCGTCGGCGCTGAACGCCGCATACCCCTCACCCAGGGCCCAGACGGTGCGGGCCAGCCACGCCGACTCGCCGGTGTCGGACGGGTCGGGGCTCTCCGCGGGGATGCCGCTGCGGTTGAGGATGCCGTCCGGCTGCTGCCACAGCACCACGTTGCCGTGCGCGAGGTCGTCGGGGTCGTCGTCGTGCACGGTCTGCAGGAAGCACAGCCCGCGCAGCAGCTGCCGCGCCGCGTCCCGGCTCGTGTCCGCGCCCGTCGCCCGCCAGTGCCGCAGGTACACCACGGCGGCTCGGGCGATGTCGTCGGCGTTGAAGGCGCCCTGGGTGTAGTGACCGGTGTCGGGGTCGACGGGCCCGCCGCCGACCGGGAGGTAACTGCCGTCCGGGAGCCGCTCCGCGTAGGTCCACACGACCTCGACCGAGGGCTCCTCCGCCAGCCGGAACGTCGTATGGCCCGGCTGCGGCGGCGGGGTGAGACGGACCCGCAGGGAGTCCAGATGCGCAAGGTTGGTCAGCACGTCGGCGGACCTACCCGACAAAATCGCCCTTATGCCCTTTATCTGAACGCCAGGCGGGCCTGGCGGCTCGGCTCCAGCACCATCACCTTGTAGGGGCAGACCCGGTCCGTGATCGCCGCGTACGCCTCGATCGCCCGGCTGGCGGCGTCCCACGCCTGCTCGGCCGGGGTCATGCCCTTGCCCTTGTTGCGGAACAACGCGCCGTAGAACGCCGAGCAGAACACGGTGCTCTCGTGCCAGCCGACCAGGGCGGACGAGCCGATGTAGACGATCTCCCCGTGCAGGCAGTTGCGCAGCGCCCGCTGCCACGCGCCGATGCCGGTCTTGCACCCGTCGGCGAGCACGGCGCTCGCGTTGAGGCCGCTGCCGCGGTCGGCGGAGTAGTCACCGATCGCCTCCAGCGTGATGGCGGTCTTGCCATCCGTGCTGCTGAACATCGGGGTCTCGCCGTGATCGCCGTGCGCCATCACGTGCAGGACGTCGCACGGCGCGGTGAACGCGGCCAGCACCGTGTCGAGGTCCCGGGACCGCACGAAGTCGATGTCCACGATCGACTCCGGCAGGCCGGCGTTGATGCTCTGCAGGGTCGACTGGACGAAGGCCATCGACGCGTCGAACGACTGGTCCAGCCCGATGTCCAGCAGACTCACCCGCCGGTTGCGCATGCGGTGCCCCCCATCCCCGAACGCCGGACCGATCCTTCCCGGCAACCGTCCCCGGGTCAAAAACGGCGCGTGTCGGGCATGCGTCACTCCGGCAGCAGCGGCTTCTCCCAGACCGAGACGTGCTGGGTGCTGTCGCTGGTGAACGGCTCCTGTTCCCAGCCCGACCAGCGGTGCTGCAGGTGCAGGCCGGCCATCTGCGCCATCAGGTCCAGTTCGGCGGGCCACACGTAGCGGAACGGGATGGAGCGGAAGCCGCCGCGACCGCCGGAGACCTCGACGTAGTTGGAGCTCATCGACTGGGTGGCGACGTCGTACAGGTCGTAGGCCCAGCGGGTCTCGCTCACGAGGAACGGCACGACGTCCTGGCCCGGTGGGAGCCGCCGCAGGTCCGGCATCATCACCTCGACGACGAACCGGCCGCCGGGCTGCAGGTGCGCCGCCACGTTGCGGAAGCAGGCGACCTGCGCCGCCTGGGTCGTCAGGTTCATGATCGTGTTGAAGACCAGGTACGCCACGGAGAACGCCGCGTCGACCCGGGCCGTGGCGAAGTCACCGATCGTGACGCCGATCGCCTCACCGCCGGGCTTCTCCCGCAGCCGGGCCACCATCGCCCGGGACAGGTCGATGCCGTGCACGGGCACGCCCCGGGCGGCGAGCGGCAGCGCGATGCGACCCGTGCCGATGCCCAGCTCCAGGGCCCGGCCGCCGTCGGCGAGCTTGGCGAGCGTGTCGATGGCCGGCTGCACGACTGCGGGGTCCGCCATCTCCCTCGAAGACTCGTCGTAGCGGGCCGCCACCCGTTCCCCGAAATAGCCGTCCTCATCGATCATCGCCGGACCCTATCGTGGTCGCCCGTTTTCAGTACTTGCGGGGCGCGTTTCCGGTTCCCAGCGCTTTCCGGTGGCGTTTCCTGGGTGCCGGACGGCGTTGCTTCGGGTGCCGGACGGCGTTTCCGTGGGTGCCGGGCGGCGTTGCCTTGAGTGCCGGGCGGTGTTTCCGTGGGTGCCGGACGGCGTTTCCGGCCGCGCCCCACGGGCGTGACGTCGATAGGCTGCGACCGTGACGTCGATCGCGCCCGGTCTCTCCCTCGACTTCGGCACGTCGCACACCGTGGCGGTGCTCGCCCGCGCCGACGGCCGGGTCGAGCCGTTGCTGTTCGACGCCTCACCGCTGCTGTCCTCCGCGGTCTTCGCCGGTGCCGACGGCCGGCTGCTGGTCGGCCGCGACGCGGACCGCTCCGCCAGAGCCGACCCGGCCAGATACGAACCCAACCCGAAACGGCGCCTCGACGAGGGCACGCTGCTGCTCGGCGAGGCCGAGATCGGCGTGGTCGACGCCTGCGCGGCGGTGCTGCGCCGGGTCCGCGAGGAGGCGGCCCGCACCCTCGGCGGGTCGGCGCCCGCCCGGACCGTGCTCACCTGCCCGGCCGGGTGGGGACCGCAGCGGCGCGGCGTGCTGTCCGCCGCCGCGTCGGCGGCCGGCCTCACCGGCGTCGAGCTGGTCAGCGAACCCGTCGCCGCGGCGGCGTACTTCACCACCGTCCTCGGTCACCAGGTGCGCCACGGCGACGCCATCGTCGTGTACGACTTCGGCGGCGGCACGTTCGACGTGAGCGTGGTCCGCCGCACCGGCGACGACGCCTGGGATGTGGCCGCCGCCGACGGCCTCGACGTCGGTGGGGTCGACCTCGACGCCGCGGTCGTGGACTGGGCGCGGCGCACCGTGCGCCCCGACGACCCCACCTGGCAGCGGCTGCTCGCCCCGCAGAGCCCGGCCGACCGCCGCCACCGCCGGCACCTGTGGGACGACGCCCGGGCCGCGAAGGAGCAGCTGTCCCGGGGCACCACCGCCGACCTGGCCGTGCCGGTCCTCGACGTCGACGCGCACCTCACCAGGAGCGAGTACGAGGCCTTCGCCCAGCCGTGGCTGGAGCGCACGGTGCGCCTCACCCGCGACACGATCGCCGCCAGCAGGATCTCCGCCGACCGCCTCACCGGGGTGTTCCTGGTCGGCGGCGCGAGCCGGACCCCGCTCGTCGCGACGATGCTGCACCGGGCGCTGCGGCTCGCGCCGGTCGTGATCGAGCAGCCGGAGCTGGTGGTCGCGCACGGCGGCCTGGTCACGCTGACCGGGTCGCCGCCGACCTCGCCGTTGACCGTGCCACTGACTCCGCCGGTGACCGAGCCGGTTACCCGGCCGATGACCCAGCCGCCGGCCACTCCGTCAACCCCGCCGCCGTCCTCGACGGTGCCGCCGCCGACCCCGCCCCCGGCGGTGGACCCGCAGCCGGACCGGCCGGCCCCGCCGGAGGCGTTCAGCGGAGCGGGGTTCAAGGAGATCATGGACGAGTTCTTCGGCACCGCGAAGACCGACGCGCCGCTGCGGCCCGGCCGCAACCACGAGACCGACGTCGTGCTGACCAAGGCCCAGGTCCGCGAGGGCGTCGTCGTGCTGAACATGAACTGGCCCACCCTGTGCGTGCCCTGCAAGGGCACCGGCGTCGCCGGCGGCTTGGTCCGCGGTGCGACCTGCGCCACCTGCCGCGGCTCGGGGCTGACCGGCGCGCTGGGCCGGCGGACCCTGAAGGTGCGCCTGCCGGCCGGGATCGGCGACCGGCAGCGGGTCCGGCTGTCCGGCCGCGCGCATCCCAGCCCCGACCCCGGCGGCCCGGCCGGCGACCTGTTCGTCCGGGTCCTCATCGACCCCCACGAAGGTTTCCAGCGGCAGGGCGACGACTACCTGTACACCCTCGACGTCACCAGGGAACAGGCCCGCTCCGGCGCCGTCGTCACGGTCCCGACCACCACCGGCACCGTCGAGATCCGCCTGCCGAAGGACATCCCGGACGGCCGGACGATGCGCATCCCCGGCCGGGGCGCCCGCCCCGACGGCGCCCTCCTGCTCACGATCAGGATCCGTTGAGCGGTCGCAGCAGCGCCCGCAGGGTGTCCAGCTCCGGCTCGGAGAGCCCGGCCGAGCGCAGGAACGCCTCGGTGTCGAACGTGCGGATCCACTCCCGCAGGGCGGGGACGCGCTCGGCCACCTGACGGTCGAGCTCCGCCGGCTCCGTCGAGGGCAGCCGCCGTTTGTCCCAGACCTGCCGCTCAAGGTCGTAGACCCATCCGTGGCCCTCGTGCGCCCCGGCGCCCCGCCAGCCGTCGGCGTAGTCGTCGATGACGGCGTCGGCGGTGGCACCGGCCAGGACCAGCAGCATCGCGCAGATCATGCCGGTGCGGTCCCGTCCGCCGGCGCAGTGCACCAGCACCGCCGGCCGCGCCGCCGCGACGGCCCGCACAGCGCCCGCGACCCGCGCCGGGGCGAGCCGCGCGTTGTCCGCCCACGAGCGGGGATGATCGAGCCACGGGCCGCAGACCCGCAGGAACTCGGCGTCGTCGGGGTCTTCGGTCGGGGCGGCGACGAAGACCAGCCCGTCGAGCGAGTCGGCCCGGATGACCGGGTGGTCCGCGGTGCGGCCGGTCTCCGTCGGCGCGTTGCGCAGGTCCACCACGGTGCGGATGCCGGCGGCCCGGGCCGCCGTCCAGCCGTCATCGGTGAGGTGCTCGGGTGCGGCCGAGCGGAACACCAGCCCGGACCGGGTCACCCCGCCGTCGCGCAACGCCCTGCCGCCGAGGTCGCGGACGTTGCGCCCGCCCGGCCATGACACTGCACCCGTCACCGTCACGTACCCATTCATACCGGACGGAGGCGCGGGTTCGCGGCCCGCGCCTCCGTCCGGGGTGTGCTCAGCGGCGGTCGAGGAGGACCTCGGCCGCGCCGCCGTCGACGTGCAGGGTGTAGCGGTCGGCGGCCTGTTGCCAGCCGGGCAGGGCCAGGACGGTGCCGCCGGCCAGGTTCTGCTTGGCGGCGGTGTCCAGGGTGGCCTTGCCGACGGTGCTGCCTGCGCCGAGGGTCAGCTGCGCCGGTGGGCCGGCCGGCGCGTGGACCAGGAGCTTGCCGACGCCGCCGACCCGGATCGGCAGGTCGCCCTCCGGTTTGGGGACGGTGACGTCGAGCTCCTGGACGCCGGCGAGCACGTCGACGCCGGCGAGGCGGCCGGAGGCGAAGTCGACGACCTGCCGCAGGCCGCCGCCGGCGAGCTTGAGCTGCCAGCGGACGGTCGAGTTCAGGTACACGTGGACGGTGGCCTGGCCGGCGATCTCGGTGCCGTTCAGACTGAGCTTGACCACGTCACCGTCCACGGCCGCGGCCGGTTCGACCCGGCTGCCGGGCAGCGTCGAGGCGCGGTACAGATAACCGTCCATCGGCTCGCTGTGGATGATCACCGACTCGGCGCCGGTGACCACCTCGAGCGTGGCTGCCTGCCGGCCGTCGAGGGTGCCGGTGACGGTGTGCACCGGCTCCTGCGCGGCGGGGGTGTCCGGCGTACCTGTGCGGGTGGTGGCGATGACGAGGCCTACCAGTACCAACGCCACCGCCACCACACCGGTCAGCAGACGCAACCACGGTGACTTGATCATGGGCTGGAGCAGCTCAGCGTCGGGGCGGTCGCCGGGGCGGTGCCGGTGGCGTTGAACCCGAACGACGTCGTGGCGCCGGCGGCCAGGACCCTGTTCCAGTCGACGTTGCTGACCGCGACGTTCGGCGGTTGCCCGACCAGGGTGCCGTTCCAGGGCGAACCTTCGAAGCCCTGGCCGCCCTGGTACGTCCAGCGCACGGTCCACCCGTTCAGGCTCGCGGATCCGCTGTTGCGGACCGTGACCTCGGCCTGGAAGTGTCCGGCCCACGAGCTGGGCACGATCCGCCAGGTCGCGGTGCACCCGCCGGACCCGCCGGACGGTGCCGGTGAGGACGACGCGGACCGCGACGGTGACCTCGACACGGACGCCGATGCCGACGGCGACGTGGACCTCGACGGTGACGTGGACACCGACGGTGACGGCGACGAGGGGGTCCCGCCGATGCCGGTCACCTCGCCGTTGCCGCCGTCGAAGACGATGTCCGAGCAGCTGAAGAAGTTCTCCTGGCTGTCGGAGCGCACCCACTGGATGAACAGCATGTGCCGGCCGGTCTTGCCCGCCGGCAGGGTGGTGTTGAACGAGTAGTAGTTGAGCGCACCGGGCGGCCCGGACTGCGGCGGGTCGGTCGCGCTCCAGAACGGCTCCAGGTCACCCCAGGCGAGCGGGGTGGTGGGGCTCCAGTCGTTGCGGGTGATGTACAGGTGGAACGTGCCGGGGTGCGCGGCCCAGTTGCTGTAGCGCAGCTGGATCGTCGAGCCGGCGGTCAGGTGGGTGAGCGGCCAGTCGGTGCGGGCGGCGTTGTACGCGGCGTACTTCGTCGTGCCCGCCCCGCAGATCTGACCGTCGGGGATGTAGCCGGTGGTGCGGCCACCGGCGTCGGAGCGCAGCACGCCGAACCAGTCGTACAGCGGCTGCTGCCCGCCCTGCGCGACGGCGTCGGCGCAGGCGGGGTTGGACGGGATGATCTGGCCGTTGGCTCGCAGCCCGTCCACATAGCACAGATAGGTGCGGCTGCCGGGCACCATCGCGACACCGTGGGCCCCCGCCGGGGCGGGCACCACGAGGACTGCGACGGCGCCGACGGCGATGGCCGCGACGACGCTCCACATTGGGCGCAATGTGCTCCTCCTCACATGAGGTGAGCGCAGTGTTCCCACGGGCTTCGCGCATTGGCAAGCATCGACGTCGCCGGTGCGGCGGGACAAGGCCGGGACGGTGAAAGTTCCACGTATCCGTGACGGTCACGCCGTCCCGGCGGCGTGGGCGGCGGCGACGGCGGCGGCCGGGCTGCCGGCGAACGGCGCGCCGTGACCGGGCAGGACGAGCCTCGCGTCGAGGCCGGCGAGGGCGTCCAGGGACCGCAGCGCCGCGGCGGAGTCGGCGGTGAACGCCCTGCACACGATCCTCGGTCCGCGCCGGCCGATGATCGAGTCGTCGGTGACCAGGGCGTCGCCGGTGCACAGCACCCCGTGCTCGGGGAAGTGGAACGCGGCGCTGCCAGCGGTGTGTCCCGGGACGACGACGACATGTGGGCGGCCCGGGACCGCCAGAACACCGTCGACGACGGCTACGGACGCCGGCACCGGCGTGGTGCTCCAGAACGCGCCGTGCGTGGCCAGGTGCAGCGGCGTGCGCAGCGCGGCCGGGCGGCGCAGCGCATAGGGCAGCAGGGACCGCTCCGCCTTCCAGCGGCCGTTGGCGGTGACCGGCCGAGCGAGCATCGCCGCGTCGCCGGCGTGGACGTGCACGTCGGCGCCGATTTCGCGGTGCAGTCGCCCGGCGAGGCCGATGTGGTCGATGTGGGCGTGGGTGAGCAGCACCGCGCGGATGTCGCGGATCCTCGGCCCGAGCAGCGCAGCGAGCTGCCTGTAGTGCGCGGGCAGGCCGGCGTCGACAAGGGTCAGCCCGGCCTCGCCTTCGATGAGGAAGAAGTTGACAGCGTCGTCGCCCAGGCGGCGCACACCGGTCGCGATCTCGTTCATAGGCCCTCCATTTTCGTTACAGTGCACTGTAACGAAAAGCGGGGGAGAATGGCACCTGTGACCAGCAGGACCTACGACGCAGCGGGCCGGCGGGCCGCCGCCGCGTACAACCGCCGGGCCGTGCTGGACGCGGGCCTCGAGCTGCTGCTGCGGGACGGCTACCAGGCGACCACGATCCGTGCCGTCGCCGAGCGGGCGGGGGTGTCGCCGGAGCTGATCTACAAGACGTTCAAGAACAAGCAGGGGCTCATGAAGGGGGTGTACGACCGCGCAGTCGCCGGCGACGACCTCCAGGTGGCGGTCGGCGCCCGGCCCGAGATCGCCGCGATCTGGGCGTTGCGGGATCCGGGGGAGAAGCTCCTCGCGTACGCCGCGTTCGTCGCCGGGGTCATGCACCGGCTCGGCGGGCTGCTCGCGGTGCTGACCGAGGCCGACCCGGAGATCGCCGAGCTGCGGGCGACCACCGACGCCGAGCGGCTCACAGGCGTCGGCGCGTTTGTCGCGCACCTGGCCGAGCAGGGCGTCCTGCGCGCGGACCTGCCGGTCGGGCGGGCCACCGACGCGTGCTGGGCGTTGACCTCGCCGCAGCTGTTCGCGCAGCTGACCGGCGCGCGGGGCTGGCCGCAGGACGTCTACGTCGGCTGGCTGGCCGGGGTGCTCGAGGCGAGCCTAACCGCCGATTGCTAGGCGGGCGGTGGTGCCCGTGGGGCCCGAGCTGAGCGTCACCGTCCCGCCGTGGGCGGTCGCGGCCTGGCGGGCGATGTGCAGCCCCAGCCCGACGCCGGGAACGGCCTGTTGCCGGGCGTACCGGCCGCGGTAGAAGCGTTGGAAGACGTATGGCAGCTCGTCGGCCGGGATGCCCTCCCCGGTGTCGGCGATCTCGACGGTCGGCACCGGCCCGCCCGCGATGGAGACCGTGACCCCGCCGCCGGCCGGGGTGAACAGCACGGCGTTGCGGATGAGCTGCTGGACCGCGTGGGTCAGCTGGGTCACGTCGGCCCGCACCACGACCTGCGCCGGGGTGGGCACCGAGGTCAAGGCGACCGCGCGCTGCTCGGCGAGGGTGCGGCAGGCGCGCCAGGCGGCCTCGACGACCATGGCCAGGTCGACCGGGGTGCGGTGCAACTCGGTCGGGGCGTGCGCCGGGCGGGTGCCGGTGAGCAGGTGGTCGACCATCCGGATGAGCCGCTCGCCGTTGCGCTGGATGGGCTCGACCAGCCGGGCGTACGCGGCCAGCTGCTCCTCCTCGGCGAGCAGCTCCAGGTAGCCCTGGATGGCGGCGACCGGGGTGCGCAGCTCGTGCGAGACGGTCGCGATCAGGTCCTCCTCGCGCTGGGTGGCGCGGGCCAGCTCGTCGCCGAGCTCGGTGAGCAGGATCCGGCTGCGCAACAGGGAGAGGTGGCCCACGGCCTGCGCGGCGAGGGTGTCCAGGGCCTCGCGCTGGCGGGGGCCGATGTCGCCGGGGCGGTCGTCGATGACGCACAGCGCGCCGAGGGCGTGGCCGTCCTCGTCGACGAGGGGGAGCCGGCGTAGAAGCGGATGTGCGGGTCGCCGGTGACGTTGGGATACGTGCCGAAATGCGGGTCGAGGCGGGCGTCGGGCACGACGAGCTGCCGCCGGTCGCGGACGGCGTGGACGCAGAAGGAGACGTCGAGCGGGGTCTCGGCGTCGCCGAGGCCGGTGTTGCCCGCGAACCACTGCCGGTCCCGGTCGATGAGGGAGACCGCCGACATCGGGGTGTCGAAGATGGAGCTCGCGAGCCGGGTGAGCTCGTCGAGGGCCGGCGGGCGGGGGCCGTCGAGGATGCCGTAACTGTGCAGCGCGGCGAGGCGGGCGTCCTCGTCGTGAGCATGTGTCGTCATCTCGTCTCCCCGGCTCGGCTGTGCCCCATCAGATTCGGGTTACCCAGGTGCCTGCCGCGATCACGGACGGTTGCGGTGCGGTAGCGGACATCGGGAAGTGTCGGGGGGTGTGCTTAGGGTGTGGTTCACGTCTTCATTTCCGCTCACGGCAAAAGTCGGTTGTCCGAGTGAGTGCTCGCTCAGTAAGGTGGCCATCGTGAACCAGCAGCCCGTGCAGACCCGCCGCCGGCGCGTTCCCGCGCTGTCGCCGGACGAGCGACGGGCGACGATCATCGCCGCGACCATCCCGCTGCTGCGCACGCACGGCGCGGCGGTCACCACGAAGCAGATCGCCGAGGCCGCGGGCGTCGCCGAAGGCACCATCTTCGGCGTCTTCCCCGACAAGGCGTCGCTGATCCTCGCCGCGCTCGACACCGCCTTCGACCAGGAGTCGGTGCTGCGACAGCTCGGCGCGATCGACCCGCAGGCACCTCTGCGGGAGCGCATGCGCGACGCCGCGGCGATCCTGATGCGCCGCTTCGAGACCAACGCGCAGCTGATGATGGTCGCCCGCACGCTGCCGATGGAGCTCGGCCGGCGGCAGGTCGAGCAGCTGATGGAGGGCCGCCGGCGGCTGACCGAGACGGTCGCGGCCCTCATCGAGCCGGACCGGGCGCTGCTGCGGCGCGGCCCGGGCGCTACCGCCGGCATGCTCGTGCTGCTCTCCATCGCATCGGTCCGGCAGGAGCTGGCCGGGCCCGACGCGCTGGATGCCGACGGCGTGGTCGCCGTCCTGCTGGACGGCCTGCTGGTCCGCCCGACCGACACCCCCGGGGGAGACGCCTGACGATGCTCATCCAACTGCTCAAAACCTATCTGCGGCCCTACAAACGGCCGATCACGCTGGTGGTGCTGCTGCAACTGGTGCAGACCCTGGCGACGCTGTATCTGCCGACCCTCAACGCCGACATCATCGACGGCGGCGTCGTCACCGGCGACACCGGTTACATCATGCGCATCGGCGGCTGGATGCTCGCCGTCACCGCCGTGCAGATCGTGTGCTCCGCCGCCGCGGTCTACTTCGGCGCCCGCACCGCGATGGCGCTCGGCCGCGACGTGCGCGCCGGCATCTTCGCCCAGGTGCAGGAGCTCTCCGCGCGGGAGGTCGGGCAGTTCGGCGCGCCGTCGCTGATCACCCGCACCACCAACGACATCCAGCAGGTCCAGATGCTGGTGCTGATGACCTTCACGCTGATGGTGTCCGCACCGATCATGTGCGTCGGCGGCATCATCCTTGCGCTCGTGCAGGACGTGCCGCTCTCGGCGCTGCTGCTGGTCGTCGTGCCGATCCTGATCGGGGTCATCTCCGTCATCGTGGTGCGGATGCGACCGCTGTTCCGCACCATGCAGGAGCGCATCGACCTGGTCAACCGGGTCATCCGCGAGCAGATCACCGGCATCCGGGTGATCCGCGCCTTCGTCCGCGACGAGCACGAGCGGGTCCGCTTCGCCAAGACCAACGGCGACCTGCGCGACGTGTCACTCGCCGTCGGCCGGCTGATGTCGCTGATGTTCCCGACGGTGATGCTGGTCGTCAACGCCTCCAGCATCCTCGTGCTCTGGTTCGGCGCGCACCGCATCGACAGCGGCGGCATGCAGGTCGGAGCGCTGACCGCGTTCCTGAGCTACCTCATGCAGATCCTGATGTCGGTCATGATGGCCACGTTCATGTTCGTCATGATCCCGCGGGCCGAGGTCTGCGCCGAGCGCATCCAGGAGGTCCTGACGACCGGGTCCAGCGTCGTGCCACCGGCGAAGGCGGTCACGAGCCTGCCCCGCCACGGCGAGCTGGAGCTGCGCGGGGTCGAGTTCCGCTACCCTGGCGCGGAGTCGCCCGTCATCAGCGGCATCGACCTCACCGCCCGGCCCGGCGAGACGACCGCCGTCATCGGCAGCACCGGCGCAGGCAAGACCACCCTGCTCAATCTCGTCCCACGGCTGATGGACGCGACCGCCGGCACCGTCCTGGTCGACGGCGTCGACGTGCGCGACATCGACCCCGCGCTGCTGTCGGCGACCGTGAGCATGGTGCCGCAGAAGCCGTACCTGTTCTCCGGCACCGTCGCGTCCAACCTGCGCTACGGCCGGCCCGACGCGACGGACGCCGAGCTGTGGCGGGCCCTGGAGGTCGCCCAGGCCGCCGACTTCGTGCGGGCCATGCCCGACGCGCTCGACGCGCCGATCGCGCAGGGCGGGACCAACGTCTCCGGCGGGCAGCGGCAGCGTCTCGCGATCGCCCGCACGCTCGTCGCCCGGCCCGAGGTCTACCTGTTCGACGACTCGTTCTCCGCCCTGGACTACGCCACCGACGCCGCGCTGCGCGACGCGCTGCGGGCCGAGATCGCCGACGCGACGGTCGTCATCGTGGCGCAGCGGGTCAGCACGATCCGCGACGCACAGACCATCGTCGTGATCGACGAGGGCCGCGTGGTCGGCACCGGCACCCACACCGAACTCATGGACGACAACGCGACCTACCGCGAGATCGTCCTTTCGCAGCTCACCGAGCAGGAGGCGGCGGCATGACCGGACCGGAGCGAAGCGGAGGGGCCGGGCATCATGGGCTCAGTCCGGAGGTCGGGCGGCCGGAGCGAAGCGGAGGGCGCATGACCGGACCGGAGCGAAGCGGAGGGGCCGGGCATCAGCGGCTCAGTCTCAGGTCAGGACGGCGCCGGAGCGCAGCGGAGGTGGCGGCATGACGGGTCCTGGACGTCCCGGAGGTGGATCGCGGCCCACGCCGCCCGCGTTCGGACCCGGGCGGATGATGATGGGGGCCGCCGGGCCGCCGGCGAAGCTCGAGGACTTCAAGGGCTCCTCCAAGCGGCTGCTGCGGATGCTCGCACCCGACCGGCTGCTGGTCGCCGCGGTCCTCGTGTTCGGCATCGGCAGCGTCGTGCTGTCCGTCATCGGGCCGAAGCTGCTCGGCAACGCCACCGACGTCATCTTCGAAGGCATCGTCGGCCGGGACCTGCCGGCCGGCATCACCCAGGCCGAGGCGGTCGCCGGGGCGCGGGCGCGCGGCCAGGACCGCTACGCCGACATGCTCGCCGCGATGGACCACGTCGTGCCCGGCCGCGGGATCGACTTCGACCGGCTCGAGCGGGTCCTGCTGTGGGTCGCCGTCATCTACCTCGGCGCCTGGATCCTCGGCCTGCTCCAGGCCCGGCTCACCACGGTCATCGTGCAGCGCACCGTCTACCGGCTCCGCGAGCACGTCTCGGCGAAGCTGTCCCGGCTGCCGCTGAGCTACTTCGACCAGCAGCCCCGCGGCGAGGTCCTCAGCCGCGCCACCAACGACACCGACAACATCGCCATGACCCTGCAGCAGTCGATGAGCATGCTGCTCACGTCCCTGCTGACGATCGTCGGCGTCCTCGGCATGATGTTCTGGATCTCGCCGCTGCTCGCGATCATCGCCCTGGTCACGGTGCCGGTGTCGGTGCTGGTCACGATCCGCATCGGCAAGCGGTCCCAGCCGCAGTTCGTCAAGCAGTGGGCATCCACCGGCAAGCTCAACGGCCACATCGAGGAGATGTTCACCGGGCACTCCGTGGTGAAGATCTTCGGCCGCCAGGCCGAGGCCGCGAAGACCTTCGAGGAGCACAACGAGGCGCTCTACACCGCGTCGTTCCGGGCCCAGTTCATCTCCGGGCTGATCCAGCCCGCGATGATGTTCATCGGCAACCTCAACTACGTCCTCGTCGCCGTCGTCGGCGGGCTGCGGGTCGCGTCCGGGTCGCTGTCCCTCGGTGACGTGCAGGCGTTCATCCAGTACTCCCGCCAGTTCAGCCAGCCCCTGACCCAGGTCGCGAGCATGTCCAACCTGGTGCAGTCCGGCGTCGCCTCCGCCGAACGGGTCTTCCAGCTCCTGGACGCCGAGGAGCAGTCCCCGGACCCGGCCAAGCCGTCCCGGCCCGCCCAGGTGCGGGGCAAGGTCACGTTCGAGGGGGTGTCGTTCCGGTACAAGCCCGACGAGCCCCTCATCGAGGACCTCACCCTCACCGTCGAGCCCGGCCAGACGGTCGCGATCGTCGGCCCCACCGGCGCCGGCAAGACCACGCTCGTCAACCTGGTCATGCGCTTCTACGACCTGACCGCCGGCCGCATCCTGCTCGACGACGTCGACATCGCCACGATGACCCGCGACGACCTGCGCGAGCAGATCGGCATGGTCCTGCAGGACACCTGGCTCTTCCAGGGCACCATCGCGGAGAACCTCGCCTACGGTGCCGACCACCCGACCCACGACAAGGTCGTCGCCGCGGCCGAGACGGCGCACGCCGACCGGTTCGTCCGCACCCTCCCCGACGGCTACGACACCGTCATCGACGAGGAGGGCGCCGGCGTCTCGGCGGGCGAGAAGCAGCTCATCACGATCGCCCGGGCGTTCCTCGCCGAGCCGACGATCCTCATCCTCGACGAGGCCACCAGCTCCGTCGACACCCGCACCGAGGTCCTCATCCAGCGCGCCATGAGCACGCTGCGGGCCGGCCGGACGAGCTTCGTCATCGCCCACCGCCTCTCCACCATCCGCGACGCCGACCTGATCCTCGTCATGGAGCACGGCACGATCGTGGAGCAGGGGACACACGAGTCGCTGCTCGCGTCCGGCGGCGCGTATGCGCGGCTGTACTCCGCCCAGTTCGCTGCGGCGGCCGTCGAGGTCGACTGATCCGGTCCCTTCGATCCACCCCCACGCCGTGGTGTTTGGTCGTGGGGGTGGATCGGGGCTGGTTGCGGTCCGCGGGTTCTGGTCAGCATGACCTTCAAATATTCGCCCAAACGTTGCGGGGACTTGATGGCACCGCCCGGCCGCTGGCGCGTCCGTGCGACAGGGTGGCGTGGTTCCGGTCCGTGCCGTCTTGCGGTGATGCCAAGCCAGGTCCGCACTCACATGGTCCAGCGCCGTCGAGGTCGTCATTCGGTGGTGCCACACCGCCGCCGGTCACAAAAGCCGCAATCTCCCCGCCCCGCCCACGCCGGACCCGACGCTTCGAACTACCTGGTGGATCAGTGGTCGCCCGCGACCACCAATCCACCAGGTAGTGCAAGACTGCCGCTCCGGACCCGCGGAACAACCCGGTGCATCCTCGCTACCCGGTGGATCGCTGTTGTCCCACGGGGGGTAATCCACCGGGTAGTTCAAGATTTCCGTTCCGGAGCGCTGGTACCACCCAGTCCAGTGATCGATGGTTTTCGTTTTTTGGCTGCAGGTGGTGTTGTAGCACCGAATGATGACTTCGACGGCGGTGGATCATGTGAGTGCGGACCTGGCTTGGGATCACCGCGAGACGGCTGTCAGGGTGACCACGCCACTCTGTCGCACGGACGCGCCAGCGGCCGGGCGGTGCCATCAAGTCCCCGCAACGTTGGGCGAATATTTGAAGGTCTGGTCGACGAACCCACGCGGACCGTACATCGGCCGGGCGGAGCGCAAGCCCTCGCAGCAGAGCTGAATAGTTGCAGGGCACGGCGACCGGTACGGTGTCGCGGTGGATGATGCCGACCCGGTGGAGCTCTGGTCCCGCCTGCGGGTCTGGGCATCGCGGTGGGAGCTGTCGCCGCCGGTGCTCAGCGCCGGCTGGTTGTGCCTGCCACCCGGATACCGGGCCGCGGCCGTCGACGGCTGGATCGTGCGGCCGCTGTTCGAGCCGCCGGGCGACGACGAGGCCGCGCGGGTGCTGGAGGAGCGCACCGGCCTCAGGGTGCCGGCGGACCTGCGGGCGCTGTACGCGGTGCACGGTGGCTCCTACGCGCCGCTGCTGCCGAACGGGATGTCGCTGCTGCCGTACGAGGCGATGCTGACCACGTGGCAGTACTGGGCGACGCTGACCTCGCAGCATCCCGGCTGGACGCCGGAGCTCGCCGGGGACGGCACCCACTACCGGTGGTCGGTGCCGTGGTCGTGGCTGCCGGTTGCGGAGAACGACGACGGGATCATGGTGCTGGACTCCGCGCCCGGGCCGCGCGGGACGGCCGGGCAGGTGCTGTTTCCGGTCGACCGGGTCGAGCGCGTGGTCGTGGCGGGCTCGGTCACCGACCTGCTGCGCCGCTGGCTCGCCGCCCTCGACAGCGGCGAGGTCCGCTTCGACCCGGAACACGGCTACGCGGTGCCGGTCGACCCTGAGCGAAGCCTCGCTGACCTGCTGAAGGAGTGACCGGAAAAAACTTTTGGGTGCCGTGTCGATCGGCGCCTGCGTCGTTCGACCTTGGGGTGAGAGGGTCGAGGAGCGACCCCGCTGGACGAGGAGAACGACGATGACGAAGTACATGCTGATCATGCGCGGCACGGACGAGTCGATGGCGAAGATGATGGAGACGCCGTTCGAGGAGATGCTCGAGACGGTGGGCCGGTTCAACGAGGAGTTGATCCGGGCCGGGGTGCTCCTCGCCGCCGAGGGCCTCGACGACCCGTCGCAGGGTGTGGTCGTGAGTTTCGACGGTGAGACGCCGCTGGTCACCGACGGGCCGTACGGGGAGACGAAGGAGCTGTTCGGCGGCTTCTACCTGCTGGACGTGGCGAGCAAGGAAGAGGCCGTCGAGTGGGCCAAGCGGCTCCCCGGTGGGCCCGGCACGAAGTGTGAGATCCGGCGGGTGCCGACCATCGACGAGTTCCCGCAGGACAACGAGTGGATCGTCAAGGAGCGGGCGTGGCGCGAGCAGACCGGCCAGCTCTGATGGTCGGGGCCACGGACGGCCCGCCGAGCGCCGAGCCGGCGCCGCGGGCCGTCGAGGCCCAGCCGCCCGCCGAACAGGAGCCGCCGGCCGGGGAACAAAAGCCAGAGGCGGCGCGGCGGGCGCTCGAGGCGGTCTGGCGGATCGAGTCGGCGCGGATCGTGGGGGCGCTCGCCCGGTACACCGGGGACTTCACGCTCGCCGAGGACGTCGCGCAGGAGGCGGTCGCGGAGGCCCTGGTCAGCTGGGCTCGGGAGGGCGCGCCGGACAACCCGGTGGGCTGGCTGCTGGCCACCGCCCGGCGGCGGGCCATCGACAGCTTCCGGCGCAGGTCGGCTCGCGACGACCGGTACGCGGCGCTCGCCGGCCAGCTCACCGAGGGTGAGGCCGCTACGGGGGCGGTGACGCCGGCGGGGCACGCGGACGAGCTGCCGTGGGACCCGGATCGCATCGACGACGACATCCTGGCGCTCATGTTCGTGGCGTGCCACCCGGTGCTCGCGCCCGAAGCCAGGGTCGCGCTGACGCTGCGTACCGTCGGCGGGTTGTCGAGCGAGGAGATCGCCCGGGCGTTCCTGGTGCCGGTGCCGACCGTGCAGGCGCGGATCACCCGGGCGAAGAAGACGATCGCCGCGGCGAAGGTGCCGTTCGAGGTGCCGCCGGCGCACGAGCGGCGGGAGCGGCTCGGCGGGGTGCTCAGCGTGCTCTACGTGATCTTCACGGAGGGTGCGACGGCGACGGCCGGGGACGACCTGCTGCGGCCCGACCTCGCGCACGAGGCGATCCGGCTGGCCCGGATGCTGGCCGCGGTGCTGCCGGGGGAGCCGGAGGTGTACGGGCTGCTCGCCCTGTTCGAGCTGACCGCCGCCCGGTTCCCGGCGCGCACCGGGCCGGACGGTGAGGCGGTGCTGCTGGAGGACCAGGACCGGCGGCTGTGGGACCGTTCCGCGATCCGCCGTGGACTCGCCGCGTTCGGCACCGCGGCGAAGACCGGGCTCGGCCCGTACGGGTTGCAGGCGGGGATCGCGGCCTGCCACGCGCGGGCGGCGTCGGTCGGGGAGACGGACTGGGATCACATCGTGCTGCTGTACGAGGCGCTCGGCCGGATCGCGCCCTCGCCCGTCGTCGAGCTCAACCGGGCCGTCGCCGTGGCCATGGCCAGCGGACCGCAGCGGGCCCTCGAGATCGTGGACGAGCTGGTGGCCACCGACCGGCTGCCTGGCTCGCACCTGCTGCCGGGGGTGCGCGGCGAGCTGCTCATCCGGCTCGGCCGCACCGCCGAGGCCCGCAACGAGCTGGAGCTGGCCGCCCGGCTGTGCCGCAACGCCCGCGAGCGCGCGGTGCTCCTGCGCAAGGCGGAAGCCCTGAGCTGAAAACATCACCATCCCGGCCGGCGAACCCGGGAATAGCCTCGTCAGGCCCGCATTCCCGCGCCGCGCGAGGTGTTGGTCACGCTACGTCGAACCGGCGGCCGGTCCTAGGCTCGGCCGCATGAAGATCGTATTGACCGGTGGGACCGGGTACATCGGCTCCGTGGTGCTGGAGCAGCTCGTCGCCGCGGGGCACGCCGTCACGGCGCTGGTGCGCAGTGACGAGGCCGCCGCGAAGGTCAGCAAGGCGGGCGCCGAGCCGGCCGTCGGGGACCTCTACGACACCGCCTGGACGGCCAGGCTGTTCGCGGCGGCCGACGGCGTGGTGCACACCGCAGCCCCCGGCGACGGGACCAGCGAGCAGTTCGACCGCGCGGTCGTGGAGGCGGCGGTCGAGGCGCTGTCCGGGACCGGCAAGCCGTATGTGCACACCAGCGGGATCTGGGTGTACGGCGACAACGCCGACATCGCGGAGGACTCGCCGTTCGCGCCCCCGGCGCTGACCGCGTGGCGGCTGGCGGTCGAGCGGTCGGTGCTCGACGCGGACCTGGTGGCCACGATCGTGGCGCCCGGGATCGTCTACGGCCACGGCGGCGGCATCCCGGCCGGCGTGCTCGCGCCGGGCCGGGACGAGCAGGGCCGGGTCCGGCTGGTCGGTGACGGCACCCAGCACTGGACGACCGTGCACGTCGAGGACGTGGCCGCGCTGTACGTCGCCGTGGTCGAGCGGGGCGAGCGGCTGGGGCACGTGGTCGCCGCGTCCGGGGTGAACCCGACGGTCCGCGAGGTCGCCGAGGCCGTGGGCGCCGGGGTGGCGCCGGAGAGCGTCGAGGAGTCCAGGGCCCGGTTCGGGCCCCTGTTCGCCGACGCGCTGCTGCTGGACCAGCAGGCCACCGGCGCGAAGGCGCGCTCGCTCGGCTGGACCCCGACCCGGCCGACCCTCATCGAGGAACTGGCCGGAGCCTGACGATGTGACCGGTCTGATGAGATGTATCCGTGCAGCTGCCCGCCGTCGACATTCCACCGCCGATCGGCAGCACCGCCTGGGACCGTGAGCTCCTGACGCTCGGCATCGACCGCGCGACCGTCGACCGCGAGCTGCGGGAGGCGGTCGCCGGCATCGCCGAGCCCGATGGCCACGACGTGTATCTGAACGACGCGTCACCCGAGACGGCGGCCGTGCTGGTGCTGTTCCATCAGGAGCGGCCGTCGTACTCCGCACTGATGTATCTGCGCTTCGTCTGGAACGGCGCCGACGGCCGGCTCCGCGACTGGATCGTGCGCCAGTACGCCGCCATGCTCGTCCACGGCCCCGGCCCGGTCGCCGAATCGGGCGAGTACGGGCTGGCCATCGACTACTTCGAGGACCACCGGGTCGCCTCGGGCGTGCTCGCCGCGCTGCTGACCCAGGTCCCGGAAGATCACTGGGCCGGGATCCTGCGCGCGGCGGGCCCGGTGCAGTGGTCGGCGAAGCGGCAGCTCTTCCTGGCCGCCGCGGCGCGACCGGCACTGCACGCGGCGCTCGCGAAGGGGATGGCCGCGTCCTTCTACGGCGTCTACGGCGACATCGACGCGCCCGAAGCGGCCGAACTGTTGCGCCGGATTACCGTCGAGGACGAACGGGTCCGGGGGCATCTGGTCCAGGCCACCACCGAGCCGATGCTGATGCGGTCCGGTTCGGCGATCGTGGTGACCGACGCCCACTGGGCGCACCCCGGCAGCATCCTGCTGGAGATGGTGGTCACCCGCGGCCCGTGGCGCTGGGCGGCCCGGTCCGAGCTGGTCGCCGACGGCCGCACCTGGGGCCGGCTGGTGCACTGGTCCTTTCCGTTCCGGCGCGAACATGAGCACCGGACCCTGCCGGGCCGGCCGCTCGACAAACCGGAGCTGCACCGGATCGAAGACCCGCCGGCAGACCCCGCGGACCTCGTCGACCGGGACTTCGAACTGTGGCCGCCGGGCCTGCGGGAGCACCTCGGGCAGCGCTGAACGACCGTTACGACCGGCGGCGTCGGCGGGGTGGGACGCCGAACAGGGGCATGCGCCAGAGGGGCAGGTCGGTGACGGTCTGGCCGGACAGGGTCAGCATCCGGCGCATGCTGAGGCGGATCAGGGCGTGCACGACGTAGAACAGCCAGCCGGCGAAGGGCAGCTCGATCAGCACGGCGGTGGCGAGACTGACCCAGCGGTCCGGGCCGGCCGCCGTCATGATGTCGAACCAGGCGTCGCAGACCAGGAGGGTGGCGCTGACGATCGCGGTCAGCACGACGATCTGGCGGCGGCGCACCGCCGCCCACGCGGTGAGGGCGAGGGCGGCGGCGAGGACCAGGTCGAAGCCGACCCAGGTGGCGCGCCAGTGGCCGGCCAGGTAGCGCGGCGGCAGCGTCCACGCCAGCGCCGCCACCCACGGGATCATGAGCAGGGTGGCGGTGACGACCACGACGACGAACCGGCGCCGGGCCCGCTCGTCGGCGTGCGGTGCGGGTGCCAGGCGGGTGAGGCGCCGGGCCAGGTCGGCCCGCTCGGACGGGGACATCCGAGCGAGCTCGTCGTCGGTGAACGGCACTCAGCGGCCGCGTTGCGCCCGGTAGCGGTTGACCAGCGCGGCGGTCGAGGAGTCCAGCGCGGACGTGTCGCCGGCGGCGCTGGTGAGGGCGGGTTCGATCCGCTTGGCGAGGACCTTGCCGAGTTCGACGCCCCACTGGTCGAAGGAGTCGATGTCCCAGATCGCGCCCTGGACGAAGACCTTGTGCTCGTACAGGGCGATCAGCTGACCGAGCACGCCGGGGGTGAGCTTGTCGGCGAGGATGGTGGTGGTCGGCCGGTCGCCGCGGAACGTGCGGTGCGGGACCTCCTCGGCGGCGACACCCTCCTTCGCGACCTCCTCGGACGTCTTGCCGAACGCGAGCGCCTGGCCCTGGGCGAACAGGTTGGCCATGAGCAGGTCGTGTTGGTCGGCGAAGACGCCGAGGCCCGGTGCCGGCTGCGCGAAGCCGATGAGGTCCGCCGGGATGAGCATCGTGCCCTGGTGGATCAGCTGGTAGTACGCGTGCTGGCCGTTGGTGCCGGGGGTGCCCCACACGACCGGGCCGGTCTGCCACTCGACCGGGTGGCCGTCGTGGTCGACGGACTTGCCGTTGGACTCCATGTCCAGCTGCTGCAGATACGCGGTGAACCGGGACAGATAGTGGCTGTAGGGCAGCACGGCGTGGGTCTGCGCGTCGTGGAAGTTGCGGTACCAGATGCCGAGCAGCCCGAGCAGCAACGGCGCGTTCTCCTCCGGCGGCGCGGTGCGGAAGTGCTCGTCCATGGCGTGGAAGCCGTCGAGCATCTCCCGGAAGCCGTCCGGTCCGAGCGCGATCATCAGCGACAGGCCGATCGCGCTGTCGTAGGAGTACCGCCCACCGACCCAGTCCCAGAACTCGAACATGTTGGTCGTGTCGATGCCGAACTTCGCGACCTCGCCGGCATTGGTCGACACCGCGACGAAGTGCTTGGCGACCGCGGCGTCGTCGCCGAACGCGTCGAGGATCCAGCGGCGGGCGGCGGTAGCGTTGGTGATCGTCTCGATCGTGGTGAACGTCTTGGACGACACGATGAACAGCGTCGTGGCCGGGTCCGCGGCCCGCACGGCCTCGTAGAGGTCGGCGCCGTCGACGTTGGAGACGAAGTGCATCTCCAGGTTGCGGTCGGTGTATCCGCGCAGCACCTCGTAGGCCATCGCGGGGCCGAGGTCGGAGCCGCCGATGCCGATGTTGACGATCGTGGTGATCCGCTGGCCCGTGAAACCGGTCCACTCGCCGGAGCGGATCCGCTCGGCGAACGCCGCCATCCGGTCCAGCACGGCGTGCACCTTCGGCACCACGTTCTCGCCGTCGACCTCGACGACCGCGCCGCGGGGCGCGCGCAGCGCGGTGTGCAGCACCGCCCGGTGCTCGGTGAAGTTGATCCGGTCGCCGCGGAACATGGCGTCGCGCAGCTCGTCCACCCCGCGCGCCGCGGCGAGGTCGCGCAGGAGGCCGAGGGTCTCGTCGGTGACGAGGTGCTTGCCGTAGTCGAGGTACAGGTCGCCGACCCGCAGGGAGTACTTCTCACCGCGCCCCGGGTCGTCGGCGAACAGGTCCCGCAGGTGCACCTCACCCAGCTCGGCGCGGTGTTTCGCCAGCGCAGCCCATTCGGGCAGCTGATTGGGTCGGCCGTGAGACATCAAGCACTCCTTCAGCGAGGTCACACTCTCACTGGGATTGTGCCCCTTTCACATCCGTCTCGTCCTCCGTGCGCCGATCTTGCGATTGGTCCCACCCCGTGAGGAGCGCGGGGACCGGTTCGGCCGGCGTTGCCCGTACACCTCGCGAAAATGCCGGACGTCGGCGGATCGCGATCAGGACGGCCCCGACGGTTGTCGCCGCGACCACGGCGCCGACGATGGCGGTGGGCACCTCGAACAGCTTCAGTGCGCTGGCGATCAGCACGATGACCAGGGCGGCCCGCACCACGCCGGCCGGTGCCCTGGACGACAGCCGCGCGCCGATGAGCACGCCGGGCACGGACCCGATCAGGACCGCCGCGGCGAGGTCGAGCTTCAGGTCGCCGAAGATCGCATGGCCCAGTGCGGCCGCGGCGACCAGGGGGATGGCCTGCACGAGGTCGGTGCCGACGAGGTCGTTCGGGCGGAGCATGGGGTACAGCGCGAGCAGGATCACAATGATGAGCGAGCCGGAGCCGACGGAGGTCATTCCCACGACCACCCCGCCGAGGGCGCCGAGCAGCACCGTCGGGATGGGCTTGATGGTGATTTCTGGGGCTACATCCGATTTATCGCTCTTTCGGCCGGTGTACGCCTTGATCAGCAGACCCACGACCGCGAGCAGCAGTGCCACCCCGAGCGCCACGCGGACGACGTCCTGCACCGACTCGCCGTCGCCGAGCGCCCGCATGAGCAGGACCCCGGTGAACGCGGCGGGCACGCTGCCCAGGCAGAGCCACCGCACCAGCGCCCAGTTGACGGTGCCGCGGCGGGCGTGCACCCAGCCGCCGAACGGCTTCATCACCGCGCTCGCCGCCAGATCGCTGGAGACCGCGGCCAGCGGCGGGATACCGAAGAACAGCACCAGGATGGGGGTCATCAGCGCGCCGCCACCCATGCCGGTGAGGCCGACGACGACGCCGACACCCAGCCCGGCCAGGGCCATCACAGGATCCACCGGGGAATTGTGCACTATGCCGGTCGCTTTTGCCGGTTCGAAACGGGGCTGCGGTGGCGAGGGGCACTTCGTTAGCGTGTGGCAATGCAGGTGCGCACGCAGGTCCGGCTGGTGTTCTGGTCCGTCGTGGCGATCGCGGCACTGCTCGTGCTCGATGCCGCGGTGACCGCGGTGGTGCGGCGCAACCTGCTGCACCTGGACACCCGGCTCATGTCCCCGCGCTCCCTCAAGCAGGTCGAGGCCGACTACACCAACAACCTGCTGGTGGCATCCGTCGGGGCGGTGCTCATGCTGGCGCTGGCGCTGGTCGTGTATCGGCACAACCCGAAAATCAGGGCCGCGATCTGGATCATCGGGCCGTTGCTCGGCCTGGCCCTGCTGTGCGGGCTCGTCGGCGGACCCGAGTGGGCGGTCGCGCCGACCGGTGAGGAGCCCGAGCTGCTGCGGCAGGAGTACGCGAAGGCCGTGCCGGAGTGGTACCTGTGGGTGCACGGCACCGCCGGGCTCTTCGCGGCCGGCCTGCTGTTCTTCATCGCCGGCTTCGTCACCCGCGGCGACCTGCGCGAGTACTACCTCGAGGAGCCCAGCGGCGACGGCGGAGGCACCTACCGTTCGTGGATCGACCGCACCAGTGCCTGACCGTATCCTGCTCGTGTGACCGATCCCCAGCCGCCGTCCTGGCGCGGGGCGCCGCCGGCGCCGCGCAAGCAGATCCCGGGTGACCTGCCGTTCGTGGTGCGGCGCAGCGCCGGGCGGCTGTCGGTGCTCTTCGGTTCGGTGTTCGCGTTGATCTGGGTGCTGGCGACCGGCCAGCTGGCGTTCGGCCTCCTCGCGGGCGAGTCCCCGGACCGCACCGGCGGCGATGTGGTCGCCGTGGTGGCCGGCGGGTTCTGTGCCGCCATCATCTTCGGGGTGGCCGTGCTGATCATGGTCCGGATCATCCTCGCAAACGGTCCGGTGCTCGCGCTCGACCACTTCGGTCTCTGGGTCAAGAACTCGCAGGCCGTCTGGGGCAAGGCGGTCTGGGTTCCCTGGGAGGCCGTCGAGCGGGTCGCCCGGCGCCGTTTCCTGCTGACCCGGGTGATCGCCGTCTCGGTGGGCGGGGCACGCTACCTGGTGCCGCTGCGGCTCAACGACCGCACCGAATCGGAGATCATCGGCGCCCTTGCGCAGTTCGGCGGTCGCTCAGTACTTGAACCGCGAGACCAGTCCGCGTAGCTCGTCGGACAGTGACGCCAGGTCCGCGGCGGCCTGCCGGCTCTCGCCGGTGCTCTGCGCCGTGGCCTGCGCGGCCGTGGCGACCCCGCTGATGTGCGCGGCGATCTCCGCGCCGAGGTTGGCGGCCTCGCCGACGTTGCGGTTCATCTCGTTCGTCGTGGCGGTCTGCTCCTCCACGGCGCTGGCGATCGTCATCTGGTAGTCGTTGATCCGGGCGATGATGTCGCCGATCTCGCTGATCGCCTCGACCGCCCGGCCGGTGTCGGCCTGGATCGCCTCCACCCGCCGGGAGATGTCCTCGGTCGCCTTCGCCGTCTCCTGCGCCAGGTCCTTCACCTCGCCGGCGACGACCGCGAAGCCCTTGCCGGACTCGCCGGCCCGGGCGGCCTCGATGGTGGCGTTGAGGGCGAGCAGGTTGGTCTGCTCCGCGATGGACGTGATCGCCTTGATGACCGAGCTGATCTGCGCCGAGGACTCGCCGAGGCTGGCGATCGTCGCGTTCGTCGACTGCGCCACCGCCACGGCCTGCGCGGCCACCCGGGCGCCCTCGTTGGCGCTGGCGGAGATCTCGCGGATCGACGAGCCCATCTCGTCGGCGCCGGTGGAGACCGTCTGCATGTTGCGCGACACCTGGTCCGCGCTGTGCGCGGCGGAGCTCGCCTGGGTGCTGGCCGAGTCGGCGTTCACCGCGATGCGGTCGCTGAGCGAGGTGAGCTGCGAGGAGTTGGACGACAGCGTGTCCGCGCTGGTCCGCAGCGCCCGGACGGTTTCCCGCACCGACTCGGTGGCCTGGTTGAGCGACGCCGCCATCTGCCCGACCTCGTCGCGGGACGTGACCGGCACGGTGTGGGTGAGGTCGCCCGCGGCCACCTTCGCCAGGGACTGCGACACGTCGCGCAGCGGCCGCACGATCCGCCGGGTGATGGCCGCGGCGAGCAGCACCGCCAGCAGCAACCCCACGACGATCACGATGACGATCAGGCGCACCGCCGCGTGGTACGTATCCGCGGTGGCTTTGACCTGCGCGTTCGCGTCGGCAACCTCGGCGTCGACGAGGCGCTGCAACGACGCGTCCATCAGCTTCTGGCCGTCGTCGAACGCCTTGATCAGCGCCGGGAGTTCGGTCGGGATGGTCATGCCGGCCGGCGGCGGCTGGCGGAACGCGACCGTGTCGCGCAGGCCGCGGTACTGCGTGGCGGACTTGTCGAAGGCCCGGACAACGTCCGCGTTGTGGCCGTGCTTCACTGAACGGTAGGCGGCGATCGAGTCATCGACGATTTTGTCGTCGGCGTGGACCATCCGCACGAACTCCGCGACGCTGGGGCCCTGCCCGCCGCTGCCCGTGGTGGCGAAGTAGAAGGCCATGTCCGAATACATCTTCTCGATGCCGCCGCGGGCCGCGTCCACGTGGCGCAGACCGTCGACGTTCTGCTCCTTGATCGTGGTGAGCCGGTCGTTGAGCGTGCTCATCCGCGTGATCGACAGGCCGCCGACGCCGATCGCCACGAGGATGACGATGACGACGGCGAGGTAGATCTTGCCGCCGACCCGCATGTCGTGGAAGGCGCGTAGGGGACCGGAGCGCGATGGAGCTGTGGGAGCGGTCACGGCAGGAGCACCTCATTCGGCGGGCGGCCAGCAAATAGCCTGTGACCGGCACATCGGCGTGACCGGGCCGCACCTGAGGAGCAACTTGCGGGTCGGCTTTGTCTGACGTTCCGGGATGGCTTCGTTTGATTTTCCGGAGGCGGCGGGCACCACAACCGGCGAGGGTGCCACGGAATTGTCAGACCCTGCGGCTACGCTCGCGGGCAGCAGCGCACCAGATCATTGGAGAGCATCGAGTTGACCGCACAACCCGAGACCTTGTACGGGGCTGACGACCTCACGCTCCTCGAAGGGCTGGACGCTGTCCGTAAGCGGCCCGGCATGTACATCGGCTCGACCGACAGCCGCGGCGTCGCTCACCTGTTCAACGAGATCGTCGACAACTCCACCGACGAGGGCATCGCGGGCCACGCGACCCGCGTCGAGGTGACCTTGCACGCCGACGGTTCCGTCCAGGTCGACGACGACGGTCGCGGCATTCCCGTCGGCGTGCACGCGAAGTCGGGCATGTCCGGGGTCGAGCTGGTGCTGACCCGACTGCACGCCGGCGGCAAGTTCGGCGGGTCGGGATACAAGACCTCCGGCGGCCTGCACGGCGTCGGCGCGTCCGCGGTCAATGCGCTGTCGCACCGCTTCGACGTCACCGTGCGCCGCGACGGCAAGGTCCACCACATGGCCTTCCAGCACGGCGTCCCCGGCGACTTCGACGGCACCGGCCCGGCCGCGCCGTTCACCCGCCGCTCGGGGCTCAGCGTCACCGGCCGGATGAAGCGCGGCCAGTCCAGCGGCACGTCGATCCGCTACTGGCACGACGCCCGCTACTTCGAGACCGGCGCCACGCTCGACATCGAGACGGTCCGCACCAAGCTGCGCAACACCGCGTTCCTCGTCCCCGGCGTGGCCTATGTGCTCAAGGACGCGACCGGCGGGCAGATCGCGACCGAGACGTTCCAGTATCCCAACGGACTCGCCGACATGGTCGAGTTCCTGGCGCCGTCCGGCGACCGGGCCGTCTGCGGCATGCTGCACATCACCGGCGAGGGCACCTACAAGGAGAACGCCGCCGACGAGAACGGCGTCATGAAGGCCAACGTCGAACGCCGCGCCGAGGTCGAGATCGCGCTGCGCTGGGGCACCGGCTATGAGCGGATCGTGGAGTCGTTCACCAACACGATCCGCAACGTGCACGGCGGCACGCACCGCCGCGGCTTCGAGCGCGGCGCGCTGCGGGCGCTCGCCGACGCGATCCGCAACACCCGCGGCCTGCTGCGGCCGAAGGAGGACCTGCCGACCCTCGACGACGTGCTCGAGGGCATGACGGCGGTCATCCACGTGCGGATCCCCGAGCCGCAGTTCACCTCGCAGACCAAGGACGAGCTGTCCACGGCGCCGGTCACCCGGGTCGTGCAGGGGATCGTCGAGCAGCAGGTGAAGGCGTGGGTCGAGGCCCGCAAGACCAAGGTCGAGGCCCGCACCGTCCTGCAGAAGATCGTCGACGCGGCGCGGGTGCGCCTCACCCAGAAGCAGCAGAAGGACGCCGCCCGGCGCAAGACGGCGCTTGAAGGCGCGTCGATGCCGGCGAAGCTGGTCGACTGCCGCTCCACCGGCGTGCAGCGCAGCGAGCTGTTCATCGTCGAGGGTGACAGCGCCCTCGGCACCGCCCGGATGGCCCGCTCCTCGGAGTATCAGGCGCTGCTGCCGATCCGCGGCAAGATCCTCAACGTGCAGAAGGCCAACATCCAGCAGGTCCTGGACAACGCCGAGTGCTCCGCGATCGTGCAGGTGCTCGGCGCCGGCTCCGGCCGCACGTTCGACCTCGAGTCGATGCGCTACGGGCGAATCCTGATCATGGCCGACGCCGACGTCGACGGATCGCACATCCGCACGCTGCTCATCACGCTGTTCGCCAAGTACATGCGCCCGGCGATCGCCGACGGCCGGCTCTACGCCGCCGTCCCGCCCCTGCACAAGATCGTCACCAAGGGGCGCAACCCGGAGACGATCTACACGTACACGCAGCAGGAGATGGTCAGCACCGTCACCCGGCTGGAGAAGGCCAACAAGCAGGTCGTCACGCCGATCCCGCGATTCAAGGGTCTCGGTGAGATGGACGCCGACGAGCTGTGGGACACCACGATGAATCCGGCGACCCGGGCCGTGCGGCGCATCACCCTCGACGACGTCGAGAAGGCCGAGGAGGTCCTCGAGCTGCTCATGGGTGAGCGGGTCGAGCCCCGCCGCAACTGGCTCATCGACGCCGCGCCGCGGGTCGACCAAGAGAACATCGACGCCTGAGTCAGGAAGGGTAGTTCGCCGACATGGCACGCAAGGCCACACCAGTGAAGGCCGACCTGTCCGCTTTCGACCAGGCGGGTGCGCGGGTCCTCAACAACCCGCTCATCACCGAGGTCGAGGACTCCTACCTGGAGTATGCGTATTCGGTCATCCACTCCCGTGCGCTGCCCGACGCGCGGGACGGCCTCAAGCCGGTGCACCGCCGGATCCTGTTCTCGATGAGCGAGCAGGGGCACCGCCCCGACCGCGGCCACGTCAAGTCGTCCCGCGTCGTCGGTGACGTCATGGGTAAGTACCACCCCCACGGCGACAGCGCGATCTACGACGCGATGGTCCGCATGGCGCAGGACTTCTCGCTCAACGTGCCCCTCATCGACGGCCACGGCAACTTCGGCTCCCCGGACGACGGGCCGGCCGCCTCGCGATACACCGAGGCCAGGATGTCGCGGGAGGCGATGCTGCTCGTCGGCGAGCTCGACGAGGGCACCGTGGACTTCCGGCCCAACTACGACGGATCCCTCGAGGAGCCGTCGGTGCTGCCGGCCGCGTTCCCCAACCTGCTGGTCAACGGCTCCTCGGGCATCGCCGTCGGCATGGCCACCAACATGATCCCGCACAACCTCGGCGAGGTCGTCGCCGCGGCCCGCTGGCTCATCAACCACCCGGCCGCCACCCTGGACAAACTCATGGAGTTCGTCCCCGGCCCGGACCTGCCGACCGGCGGGCTGCTGCTGGGCCTCGACGAGGTCCGCCGCGCCTACGAGACCGGCCGCGGCGTCGTGCGCATGCGCGGCCGGATCGAGATCGGCCTGCTCGAGGGCAGCCGCGGCCGGCAGGCGATCACCGTCACCGAGCTGCCCTACGGCATCGGCGCCGAGAAGGTCATCGAGAAGATCACCGACGAGGTCAACAAGACCAAGCGCCTGCAGGGCATCGCCGACGTCAAGGACCTCACCGACCGGGAGAACGGCACCCGGCTGGTCATCGAGTGCAAGGTCGGCGTCAACCCGCAGGCCCTCCTCGCCGACCTCTACCGGCTGACCCCGCTCGAGCAGTCCTTCGGCGTCAACAACCTCGTCCTCGTCGACGGCCAGCCGCAGACCCTCGGCCTCAAGCCCCTGCTCGAGGTGTTCCTCGCGCACCGCTACGAGGTCGTGACCCGCCGCACCGAGTTCCGCCGCAAGAAGCGCCAGGACCGGCTGCACCTCGTCGACGGCCTGCTGGTCGCGCTGCTGGACATCGACCGGGTCGTCGCTCTCATCCGTGCCAGCGAGAACGCGGCCGCCGCCAAGGCGTCCCTGATGAGCGAGTTCGGTCTCAGCGACATCCAGGCCACCTACATTCTGGACACCCCGCTGCGGCGCCTCACCCGCTACGACCGCATCGAGCTGGAGGCCGAGCAGGCCCGCCTCAACGACGAGATCGCCGCGCTCAGCCAGATCCTCGACGACGAGAAGGTCCTCAAGAAGGTCGTCTCCGACGAGCTCGCCGCCGTCGTCAAGGAGTTCGCCCAGCCGCGCCGCACCACCCTCATCGACGGCGACCTCAAGGAGGTCCTCGCCGCGTCCGTCCCCGCCGGTCCCCTCGAGGTGTCCGACGACCCGTGCCAGGTCCTGCTGTCCAGCACCGGCCTCGTCGCCCGCACCGCCGCCGAGTCGGAGGAGGCCCCCGAGGGCAGCCGCAAGGCCGGCCGCGACAAGCACGACACCGTCCGCGCCGTCGTGCACACCACGGCCCGCGGCCAGGTCCTGCTCGTCACCAGCCTCGGCCGGGCGTTCAAGGTCGACGTCCTGCCCCTGCCGGTCCTGCCCGAGCAGACCGGCACCGTCTCCCTGCGCGGCGGCATGTCCACCGCCGAGCTCGTCCCGCTCCAGGCCGGCGAGACCGTCGTCACCCTCGCCCCGCTCGGCGGCCCGGGCGCCGAAGGCTCACCCGGCCTCGCCCTCGGCACCCGCAACGGCATGGTGAAGATCTGCGCCCCCGAGTGGCCGGTCCGCGCCGACGAGTTCGAGGTCATCGGCCTCCGCGAAGGCGACGAGGTCGTCGGTGCGACCTGGCTCGGCGACGGCACCGAGACCCTCGCGTTCGTCACCTCCGACGCGTCGCTGCTGCGCTTCCCGGCCAAGCTCGTGCGCCCCCAGGGCCTCAAGGGCGGCGGCATGGCCGGCGTGGCCCTCCCGGACGGCGCCCAGGTCCTCTTCTTCGGCGCCGTCAACACCCAGGACCCGCAGCACGGCGAGCCCATGGTCGTCACCGCCACCATCGGCAACGCCAAGATGACCCCGCTGCGCCTCTACCCGGCGAAGGGCCGGGCCACGGGCGGCGTCCGAGCCCAGCGCTTCCTCAAGGGCGAGACCCGCCTGGTCCTCGCCTGGGTCGGCCCCCGCCCCGCAGCCTCCTCCACCAAGGGCGAACCCCGCGACCTGCCCGCCCCCGACCAGCGCCGCGACGGCTCGGGCGCCCAGCTGCGCGCCCCGGAGATCGTCGGCCACCTCGTCGAGCGCGGCTGACCCGCGCCGCCACACCGGTAGCCGCCGCGGTGTTTGGGGCGGCGGCTACCGGGCTCGCCACCGGCTGCGCCGGGCGCGGTTGACTCCGCCGCAGCGCCGATTTGCCGCCGCGGTGCTGTGGGGGCAGCGGTTCCAGGGGTTCGTCGCCGACTTCGTCGGGCGTGGCTGGCCGTCGTCGGACCGGCCGGGGCCGCACCAACTGCAGCCTGGCCGTGGTTGCCGTCGCGAGGATGCCCTACCTGTTTCCTGACGCTGCCGGGGTGTTACGTCCTGTTTTGCCGGCCTCTGGTCCGGTGTCCGCTGTTGTGGTGTATGAGCGGCCGGGTGGCGCCTTGGATCATGAACCGAGCCGCCGCATCCGCCGTCGTGTCGCGGTGAAAGCGTGAGGCGCGGGAGGCGTCCGTACACGTCCCCACCCCATCGCGCTTGCTGGCGAACATCTGCGCGACGTCCCGGTCCAGGGCCGTTCCGCCGACGCCGGCATGGTGACCGTTCGCGACGTCCGTCGCGGGGCGCGCGGGCGGGAGCGGCTGATCCGGTTCTCGGGTAGCGCTGGAATGCCGCGCCGGGCGCGCGGGGGTCGTTGCCATTCCTCGCCCGGATATGGGGATGTGTTCGGAGGTTTTGCAACTGGCGGCGGTGTGAGACCACCGAATGACGCCCCTCGACGGCGCTGGATCAGGTGCGTGCGAGTCTGGCTTGGGATCACCGTAAGACGGCACGAACCGGGACCACGCAACCCTGTCGCACGGACGCGCCAGCGGCCGGGCGGAACCACCGAGCCCCGAGGACCGACACCAGCGAGGCTCCAAGCGGATTACCCCCACCGGAACCTCAACCGGCAGCTACCAAGAGGCTCTTGGGGGAGAACACGCCGAAAGCGGCAGGCCGAGGGTTGGCGAGCTGGCTACGCGTTGAGGTCGACGTAGGTGGGGTCGAGCGGTTGGGGGGCGCCTTCGTCCAGGGACTCCTCCAGGACCTCGGCAAGCTCGGCGAACGCCTCCTCGACCGGCGAAAGCCCGGCGAGCAGATCGGCGAGGGGGCGCCGGCCGATGAACCGGGCGCCGTGCCGGTCCACGGCCAGCAGTGCCAGCAGGGCGTCCTCATTGCGGGTGGGGAGGGCGCCCGCGGCGTCCTCCCAGAACAGGACGTGGTCCGAGCTGTCGTCGTCCTTGAACGCACCGGCGCCGGCCAACATCAGCAGCAGTTGCTGGGCCGGGCCCTCCCAGGCGCCGGAGTGGCCGACCGTCCACAGGTACGCCTCCAGGGCGCCGTCGCGGTGGCGCAGCACCGTGAGGGTCGTGGGGTCGGTCAGGCGCCCGGCGAGCAGGTCGCGTGGCGTCGTCGCGGCGGAGGTCCAGGTCGACGAAGCCTCGCGGGAGGACCAGTACCAGCCCTCGAACATCGAAGCCGGGTTCGAGATGGTCGAGGCGGGCGGCAGTGGGGTGCCGAGCCAGGCGTCGAAACCCTTGCGGGGCATGGTGATCCGGGCCGCCGTGATGAAGGTGAAGGACACGGGGCGGAGCTTAGCAGGCGGCTATTCCCAGCGGGTATACCCACCGGGTATAGTCGGCAGGCATGACGGTCTCGTACGCGTTGCTCGGGCTCCTGCAAGAGGCGGACCGCCACGGCTACGACCTCAAGCAGTCCTACGACCGGCGGTTCGGCGCGGTGCGTCCGCTGCGGTTCGGCGCGGTGTACCGGACGCTCGCGCAGCTGCAACGCGACGGCCTGGTCGCGATCGTCGGCGTCGAGTCCGGCGCCGGTCCTGACCGCAAGCGCTACTCGATCACCGCGGAAGGGGTGACGGACTTGGAGCGCTGGTTGTCCGAGCCGGAGGAGCCGCAACCGCAGCTCCAGACGGTGCTGTTCCAGAAGGTCCTGCTGGCGTTGATGGCCGGGCGGCCCGCGATCGAGTATCTCGACATGCAGCGCGAGGCGCACCTGAAGGTGATGCGGGAGCTCACCGCGGCGCGCCGGACGGCAAAACTGCGCGATGGGCTGCACATCGACTTCCAGCTGTTCCACATCGAGGCGGACCTGCGGTGGATCGACCACGCGGCGGGGCGCCTGGACCACCTGATCGAAGAGATGGAGATGGAGGTCGAGTCGTGAACGAGACCCCGCTGCTGATCGGGCGAGGACTGCACAAGAGTTTCGGGTCGACGCCGGCCCTGCGCGGGGCGGACGTCGCGGTCGCGGCGGGTGAGGTGCTCGCCGTGATGGGGCCGAGCGGCGCGGGGAAGTCCACGCTGCTGCACTGCCTGGCCGGTCTGATCAGGCCGGACGCCGGCGACGTGGTGTTCGAGGGGCGGCTCGTCAACCGGATGCCGGACCGGGAGCGGAGCCGGTTGCGCCGCAGCGTGTTCGGCTACGTGTTCCAGTTCGGCCAGCTGGTGCCGGAGCTGCGGGTGCTGGAGAACATCGCGCTGCCGCTGCTGCTGGCCGGGAAGGGACGGCGGACCGCGTTCGAGGCCGCCGGGCAGTGGCTGCCGCGGCTGGGGCTGGTGGACGTCGGGGACCGGCTGGCCGGTGAGGTCTCCGGCGGGCAGGGGCAGCGGGCCGCGATCGCCCGCGCGTTGATCGCCAAGCCCCGGGTGGTGTTCGCCGACGAGCCGACCGGCTCGCTGGACACCGTCGCCGGGGACGAGGTGATGGAGCTGCTCGTGACGGCGGCGAAGACCGAGGGCGCGGGCGTTGTGGTGGTCACCCACGAGTCGCGGGTCGCGGCGTACGCCGACCGCCAGATCACCGTCCGCGACGGGCGGATCGTGCAGCCGGCGAGGGCGGCATGAACATCGTGCTGGGCATCCGGATGGCCCTCGCCGGCGGCCGGGAGGCCGTGGCCCGGATGGCGTTGATGACGATCGGCGTCGCGACCGGGGTGGTGCTGCTCCTGCTGAGCCTGACCGCGTTGCCGATCCTGCAGCAGCACATCGACCGGCTCGCCTGGCACCGCACCGACGCGGCCAGTCCGGCGACCGCGCCCGACCCGGCGCTGTGGCTGGCCGTCACGGACCGGTATGCGGGCAAGGACGTCACCCGGGTCCACGTCGCCGCGCTGGGGGAGCACCCGCCGGTGCCGCCGGGCATGGACCGGCTGCCCGGGCCCGGTGAGCTGATCGTGTCGCCGGCGCTCGCCGAGCTGCTGCGGACCGTGCCGGCCGACCAGCTGGGCGACCGGTTCCCGGGGCGGGTCGTCGGCGAGATCAAGCCCGCCGGGCTCATCATGCCCGACGAGCTGGTCGGCATCGTGGGACGCACCCCGGAGCAGATGCGCGCGACGTACGGCACGACCGTGATCCACGGCATCGAGCAACCGGGTGAGCGCCAGGACCTGTACGCCATCCTCGGGGTCCTCTTCGGGATGCTCGCCGCACTCATCATCGGCCCGGTCGCGGTCTTCGTCTCGATGGCCGCGCGGGTCGGCGGGGTGCGGCGCGAGCAGCGCTTCGGCGCGCTGCGGCTGGCCGGTGCGACCCGGCTGCAGACCGCGACGCTCGCCGCGACCGAGACCGCCGGCGCGGCGCTCGCCGGGATCGCGGTCGGCGGCGGGGCGTTCGTGGCGCTGCGGCCGGTCTTCGCGAAGGGCATCACGCTGGGCCACGGTATGCCGATCTTCCCGCAGGACATCCGGGTGCCGGTGGTGCCGATGGTGGTGGCGCTGGTCGCGGTGTTCGTCCTGGCCGTCGGCACGGCGGTGGTGACGCTCGCCGCGGTGCGGCCGTGGCAGCACGGCAAGAAACGCAGAAGGGAACCGCGGGCGTGGCGGTTGCTGCCCCTCGCCGCAGGGATCGCCGGTTCCTGGTACTCCGCCCAGTTGAGCAACGACCCCGACCAGGAGCCGCCCGTGTACGTGGGGGTGCTGGCCGCAATCGCTTCGCTGTCCATGCTGGTCGGGTTCTTCCTGGTCGGGGCCTGGGCGTGTCACTGGGTCGCCCGTGGCCTGGCCCGGCTCAGCGGCGGCCCGACCACGCTGATGGTGGCGCGCCGGATCGCCGCGGACCCGTACAGCGCGTTCCGGTCCGTCAGCGGCGCCGCCCTCGCCATGTACGTGGCGACCTCCATCGCCCTCGTCGCGGTGCAGGGCCGGCCCGCGGCCGCGGAAACCCCGTCGGTGCTGGACAGCGGGGTCGTCGCGGTCCACGTGCAGGGCGTGCCCGAGGAGGCCCTCGCCCCGCTCATGACCGGGGACGTGACGGTCGCCCGGCGCGACCCGTCCCGTCAGGTCGTGATCGCCTGCGCCGACCTGGCCCGGGTGACGGACCTGGGCTGCCCGCTGCCGCAGTACGTCGAGGGTCCGACGGGCAACGAGGACTATCTCGCCCTGGAAGACCTGTTCGAGCTGCCGTACCCCGGGGCGAGCGGCGCCGATCACATCTTCGACGCCAGCGGTTTCCTCGAGCCCGGCCCGGACGCCGGTGAACTGGCGATCCAGACGCTGTTCATCCGGACCGACGGGACCGTCGCGGCGCAGGAACGCGTCCGCACCGTCGCCGCGGTCGCGGTGCCGCTGTCGCGCAGCAAGACCAGCCAGGACCTGCCCCGCAGCGGCGCCGCCGGATCGGTCGGCGGCCTGGCGGCCGTGCTGCCCTACGCGATGGTGTTCGTGCTGCTGGTCGCCGCCTGCAGCCTGACCGTGTCGGTGATCAACGGCGTGCTGGAGCGTCGGCGCCCGTTCGCGGTGCTGCGCGCGTCGGGCATGCGCCTGGGCCAGCTGCGCGCCGTGGTGGTGCTCGAGATCGGGCTGCCGCTGGCGCTCAGCGTGCTCGGCGGTGTCGGGCTGGCGCTGCTGGCCACGGCCGTGGCGTTGCCGCCGGGGCAGTGGAACTGGCCGGACCCCGGCTTCTTCGCCGGCCTCGGCGTCGCGGCGCTCGCGGCCTTCGCGGTGTCGCTGATCGCGTTGCCGTTCATGGACATCGCGACCAGGCACGACACCGTGCGCTTCGAATGAGCCCTCAGCCGCCGACGTGGATACCGGGACGCCGGGAGGGATCCGGCTCCGCGGACCGGATGATCTCGCGGACCACCGGAGCGGTGTCGCCGCGGCCGAGGATGAGGTACCGGAAGAGGTGGCCGAGCGGATTGCCCTCCGCCCAGGCGAAGTAGGCGTGCGGTCGCACCCCGGTGGCGTTGCGCAGGGCGAGGAGGATCGCGGCCATCGCGTTCGGCGCGGCCGGGCTCTCGGTGCGCAGGATGCGGTGGTTGCCGACCTGGACGCCGCGGACCTGCAGGGTGCCGCTGAAGGTGGACGGGTCGACGACGGTGACCTCGAGGAAGAGGATGTCGGCGCGGCCGGGGACGGGGTTGACGCCACGCTGCTCGCGTTCCTTGTCGGCGTACTCCTCCTCGTCGCCGGACTCGCGGTGGGCGATGAGATTGAGCTCGCCGTCGTAGTCGATGGAGTCGGTGACGAAGCGCCGGGCCGGCTCGTCGAACTCGATCGCGTCGGCGCGCAGCTCGGTGGTGCGGGTGACCCGGGAGACGAGCGACACGACGATGATGCCGGCGATGAAGATGCCGGAGATGGTGATGCCGTCGGGCTTCTCGATGACGTTGGCGACCAGGGCGTACAGCAGGATCAGGGTCAGCACGGTGAACATGACGGTCTTCGAGCGCTCGCCGGCGCGGGCGGCGGAGATGGTCACGGCGACCGCACCGGAGACCATCATCGCCAGGATGCCGGTCGCGTAGGCGCCGGCCTGGGCGTTGACGTCGGCGCCGAAGGCGATGGTGATGCCGATGCTGATCGCGGTGTACACCAGCACGATCGGACGCACGGCGCGGCCCCAGTCGGGTGCCATGCCGTAGGAGGGCAGGTACCGCGGGATGATGTTGATCAGGCCGGCCATCGCCGAGGCACCCGCGAACCACAGGATGAGGACGCTGGAGACGTCGTAGGCCGTGCCGAACATGTTGCCGAGCTTCTCGTGCGCCAGGAACGCCAGGGCCCGGCCGTTCGCCGCGCCGCCGGGCTGGAACTCCTTCGCCGGGATCAGCACCGTGGTGATGAAGCTGGTCGCCACCAGGTACACCGACATGATGACGGCGGCCGTGGTGAGCAGCAGCTTGGTGTTGCGCAGCCGGGACTCGCGGCGCTCCTCGTCGGTGGTGCCGTCCGCGGCGATGAGCGGCATCATGCTGACCCCGGTCTCGAACCCGGACAGGCCGAGCACCAGCGAGGGGAACGCGATGAGCGCGGGCAGGATCAGGCCGCCGAACCCGCTGCCGTGCTCGGTGGTCAGCGCGTGCCGCCAGTCGGCGAGCGCCCCGGCGGTGGTGAAGACGTCGACCGCGCCGACGATCACGATGACGGCGTTGAGCAGCAGGAATACCGCGACGAGGGGGATCGCGACGGCGACGGCCTCGCTGAAGCCGAGCAGGAACACGCCGCCGAGGATCAGCAGCAGCACGACCGTGATCAGGACCTCGTGGCCGTGGATGAAGTCCGGGAAGACCGGGTTCTCGATCATGTGCACGGAGGCGTCGGCCGCCGACAGGGTGATCGTGATGATCCAGGACGTGGCGACGAAGCCGAGCAGCACGAGGACGAACAGTTTCCCGCGCCAGAACGGCAGCAGGTTTTCCAGCATCGCCACCGAGCCCTGCCCGTGCGGGCTCTCACGGGCGACCCGCCGATACATCGGCAGCATCCCCAGCAGGGTGAGCGCGACGATCAGCAGGGTGGCCAGCGGCGACAGGGCGCCGGCCGCGAGCGCGGCGATCGCCGGCAGGTAGGACAGCGTGGAGAAGTAGTCGACGCCGGTCAGCGACATGACCTTCCACCAGGCCTGCGGCTCGGTGTGGTCCTCCTGCGCCTCCGGGCCGATCGGCGCCACGCGGTGCGCCAGCAGCCATCGGCTGACCGGGTTGCCGGGCGGGCTCGGCGGCGCCGGGCTGTCGACCTTCGCGGGCAGGCGGTAATCAACTGAGGTCATCTACAACCAGCCGGATCGTCGGAAGGAGCGGTACAGCACCACCGAGCCGGCGGCCATGATCAGGAGTATCAGATAGAAGCCGTACTGCCAGTGCAGTCCCGGGATGCGGTCGAAGTTCATGCCGTAGATCCCGGCGATGGCGGTCTGCAGCGCGGCGATCGCGGCCCACGAGGCGATCTTGCGCATGTCGTTGTTCTGGTCGAGGCCGACCTGGGCGAGGCGGGCCTGCAGGATCGAGTCGAGCAGCTCGTTGTCCGAGGCGACCCGATCGACCACCTGAGTGAGCCGGCCGAGCAGGTCGGCGAAGTACTGCCGCAACTGCGGCGGCATCTCCACCACCGCCGGGTCGTTCATCCTGCGCAGCGGTGCCTGCAGCGGCACGACCGCCCGCTTGAACTCGACCAGTTCCCGCTTGAGCTGGTAGATCTGCTGCACGTCGCAGCCGCCGACGCGCAGGAACGCGGTCTGCTCCAGCTGCTCCACGTCCTGCTCCACATCGGTCGAGACCTCGTGGTAGACCTCGATCATCCGGTCGCACACCGCATACGCGACCGACCACGGGCCGTTGGCGAGCATGGCCGGGCGCTTCTCGAGCTGCTGGCGGACATCGGCGAGCGCGCCGGCCCCGCCGTGGCGGATCGACACCACGAAGTTCGCGCCGATGAGCAGCGTCACCGCGCCCGTGTCGACGACCTCGGAGGTGGCGGTGAGCTCGGCGTGCTCGACGTACCGGGCGGTGCGCACCACCAGCATCGTCACGTCGCCGCGGCGCTCGACCGCGGGCCGGCGCTCGGCCGCGAGCGCCTTCTGGGCGGTCAGGTCGTCCAGGCCGATCTCCTCGGCGACGGCCGCGAACTGCGCCCACGTCGGCTCGAACAGGCCCAGCCAGACGAACCCGTTGCGCCGCCGGCGGGCCGCCGAGTACGCCTCGTGAAACGTCAGCTCGCCGGGCTGCCGCACGCCCCGGAGATAGAGCGCGCAGTCGACGATCGAGTTCTCCGAGCCGTCGGCGAGCAGGTGGGGCAGCGGCTCGTCGGGCTGGAGGTGGCGCATCATCCGGCCGATCATTCGGCCGACCCGGCGGCCAACCTTGACCTGCTGCACTGCTGAGCCCCCTTCAACGCGGTAGCGCCAAACTACCGTGTTGATCGTCGGAGGGCCGCGCCGTGGGACGGTCAGCTGCCGGACAGCGCGCGGGCCGGCTCGTCGCTCTCGTCGAGCAGGACGTAGAAGAGCGTGCCGAGCACGAGCAGCGTGCCGGCGAAGACCTCCCAGCCGAGGGCGACGCCGGCGATCGTGACGACCACGCACTGCACGACCAGTGCGACGATCGTCCAGCGGCGGGCGGCCCGCTGGCGAAGTGCCGCGAGGAGCAGCCGGGCGCCCAGGGCGACCAGCAGCGCGCCGAGGACGACGGCGGCGATCCGGATGGCGACCTGCGCGTGACCGGGGTCGGCGCCGTTGAGCGACATCGAATACGCGCCGATCACCCCGCCGACCACGAACAGGGCGGCGCCGACGACCACGCCCTCGACGAGGATTCCGACCGCCGCGATGACCAGTGCCACCATTCGCATCCGGTCAAGTTACTCCCGGGTAGCCCGGGCTTCAAGACCTGTCGATGCGCGTGGTTAGGGTTTCGGGGATGCACACGCACATCCTGTTCGACTTCTTCGGCACGCTCGTCGGCTACGACCCGCGGCGCACCAGCCAGGGGTATCCGCGTTCCTTCGCCGAGCTCGGGCGCCTGGGCGCCGGGGTGTCCTACCCGCAGTTCGTCGAGGGCTGGGACCGCGTGTTCGCCGGCTTCGACCGGGCCGCCGACGTCGAGGACCGCGAGTTCTCGATGACGCAGGTCGGCGCCGCCTACCTCGGCGAGGTGCTCGGCCGGGTCCCGGCGGCCGGCGACGTGGCCGCCTTCATCCGGATCTATCTGGAGGAGTGGAGCGCCGGCGTCTCCTACCCGCCGGCAACAGCGGCGCTGGTGCGGTCGTTGTCGCAGGTGTACCGGCTGGCGGTGGTCACCAACACGCACCAGCCGGACCTGGTGCCCGGTCACCTCGCCGCGATGGGGATCCTCGACGCGATGGACGCGGTGGTGACGTCGGTGGAGGTCGGCTGGCGCAAGCCGCACCCGGCGATCTACGCCGCGACCGTCGAACGGCTCGGGATCGCGCCCGGCGCCGCGATCTTCGTCGGGGACACGTACACCGCCGACTTCGTGGGCCCGGAGAAGTTCGGCATGACCGCCTACCTCATCGACCCGGAGGGCCGGGCCGACGTGCCCGAGGACCGCCGGCTGCGCTCGGTGCTCGACCTCGCGGCGAAGGTGCGGGCGCGCTCCCAGTAGGCGGCGCCGGTCCGCCCCAACGGGTGACGGTGCCGGTGATATGGACGAAGTGATATGGATCGGCCATCCGCAGGCATTGCTATATGTACATGCGTGGCTACCGTCACGACAGATCCGCTGCCAGGGAGGCCGAGTGAAACGATCGATCGCCGCCGCCAGTGCATTGCTGCTCACCGGCGGCATGCTGGCCGCCGTCGCGTCACCAGCTAGCGCGTCGCCATCCCCGTCGTCATTGCAGGCGCACCGCGCCGAGATCCGCGCCGCCGACAGCGAGGCGTACACCGTCACCAGCAGCAAGAAGGACGCCAACGGGGCGTCCCATACCCGGTACGCGCGCACCTACCACGGCCTGCGGGTCTACGGCGGTGACTTCGTCGTGCACGCGGCGGCGGACGGCACGTTCGCCGGCACGTCCGTCGGCCTGCACGCGCCGCTCACCCTCGGCACCACCGCCGCGGTGTCCAAGACGGCCGGGGCGGCCAAGGCGAAGTCCGCGTTCCAGGGCTCGATCACCGCCGTCGGCAGCCCTGAGCTGTTCGTCGACGCCAGCGACGGCACCGGCGTCCTGGCCTACGAGACCGTGATCAGTGGCTGGCTCGCCGACGGACAGACCCCGTCGAAGCTGCACGTCATCACGGACGCGAACAGCAACGCGGTCCGCGGCGCGTTCGACGAGATCGAGACCGTCAACGGCACCGGCAACAGCATCTACTCGGGCACCGTCACGATCGACACGACGCTGTCCGGCTCGACGTACCAGATGATCGACCCGTCGCACGGCAACGGCCGCACCTGCGACATGAACAACGGCACCAGCACGTGCACGACGTTCACCGACGCGGACAACACGTGGGGCACCGGCGCCAACTCCAACCGGCAGTCGGCCGGGGTCGACGCGCACTTCGGCGCGGCGAAGACGTTCGACTACTACAAGAACGTGCACGGCCGTAACGGCATCTTCGGCAACGGTGCCGGCGTGCCTTCCCGCGTGCACTACGGCAACGCGTACGTCAACGCGTTCTGGGACGGCTCGCAGATGACCTACGGCGACGGCTCCGGCAACAACCGGCCGCTCGTCGCGCTCGACGTCGCCGGCCACGAGATGAGCCACGGCGTCACCGAGGCCCTCGCGGGCCTGGTCTACTCCGGCGAGTCCGGCGGTCTCAACGAGGCCACCAGCGACATCTTCGGCTCGATGGTCGAGTTCTACGCCGCGGCGCCCAGCGACCCGGGTGACTACCAGATCGGCGAGAAGATCAACATCAACGGCAACAACACGCCGCTGCGCTACATGTACAACCCGACCCTGGACGGCTCGTCGCACGGCTGCTGGTCGACCACCACGAAGAACGTCGACGTGCACTACAGCTCCGGCGTGGCGAACCACTTCTTCTTCGACCTCGCCGAGGGCACCGGCGCCACCAGCTTCGGCACCTCGCCGGTCTGCGGCTCCGCCCCCGCGGTCGTCGGCATCGGCCGGGCCAAGGCCGAGAAGATCTGGTACCGCGCGCTCGACGTGTACTTCACGTCCAACACGTCCTACGTGAACACCAGCAACCCGGCCAACACCGCCCGGGCGTACACGCTGCGTGCCGCGACCGACCTGCACGGCACCTGCTCCGCGGAGTACAAGGCCGTCCAGGCCGCGTGGACCGCGGTCAACGTGGCCGGCAACGACGCCGCCTGCCCGACCGGCAACGACTTCTCCCTCGCCGCCTCGCCGGCGAGCGGCTCGGTCAACCCGGGCAGCTCGGTGACCAGCACGGTCACCGCGACGCTCACCAACGGTGCGGCGCAGACCGTGGCGCTGACCGCGTCCGGCCTGCCGTCGGGCGCGACCGCCAGCTTCAGCCCGGCCTCGATCAACTCGGCCGGCGGCACGTCCACGCTGACGATCGCGACCTCCGCGTCGACGCCGTCCGGCACGTACGCGGTGACCATCACGGGCACGGGCGCCAGCTCGACCCGGACCACCACGTTCAGCCTGACCGTCAATGGCGCGCCCGGCTGCACCGGCACCAACGGCAACGACGTGGCGATCCCGGACAACACCACGGTCACCAGCACGATCACGATCAGTGGCTGTGCCCGCAACGCCTCGGCCACCAGTTCGGTGAACGTGACGATCATCCACACCTACAAGGGTGACCTGGTGGTCGACGTGGTCGCGCCGGACGGCTCGGTCTACAACCTGCACAACCGGACCGGCGGCAGCACCGACAACATCATCCAGACCTACTCGGTGAACCTGTCCTCCGAGGCCGCCAACGGCACCTGGACCCTGCGGGTCCGCGACGCCGCCAGCCTCGACACGGGACGCATCGATACCTGGACGCTCACCCTGTAAAACCAGGGCGGACACGCTGACCGTGGCATGACGGTCACTGTAGGTGCGGGCGAGGGGCCGTTGTCCCTCGCCCGTTTCCGTGCAGGTCAGCTATCAGGTGAGGTGTGATGCAACCGATACGATCGGGGGGCAGCGGGAACGCAGTGTGACCGGTAGAAACTTCCGCATGTCCAAGGTTGTGAAGTTCGTTGGTTCCCTCGTAGTGCTCGCCATCCTGGCCGGTGTCGGCTGGTACCTCAACCGTGACTCCGGTGAGAACGCCAAGGTCGGCGACTGCCTCCACCAGGTGTCGTCGAGCGAGGTGAAGATCGTCAAGTGTGACGCCGCCGACGCCGACTTCAGCGTCATCGGCAAGGTCGAGAACAAGAAGCAGACCGAGGCGGAGCAGTCGGCGTGCGACGCGTTCCCCGAGACGGCTGCCACCTACTGGTGGGGCAAGGCCGGCCAGGCGGGCGACGTGCTCTGCCTCAAGGCGCTCAAGGCCTGATCCGGCCTCAGGGGCAGCGGCATTGACCCAGGCGCTCCGGCAGGCGCCGCCGCACCCCACATTGACTTTCGCTCCACCGCCCCCACCACCCCCGTCGACCCCGGCCCGGAACTTCCGGTGCCGGGGTCGCTCTGCGAGTGCGCTCAGTAGCCCGGGAAGACGGCGCGCAGGTCGTCGAGGCTGATCGGCCCCGTGATCTTCACATCGGCCGGGGTGTACTTCGCGGACAGGCGTCCCGCGGCGAGGCGCAGGAACGCCTCCAGGGTCAGGCTCAGCTCGCCGTCCGGTGCCGCCGGCGCGTCGCCCAGCGTGACCGGGTCCTTCAGGTGCAGGCCACGCCGCTCGCCGAGGTCGGTGAGCGTGACGAGCAGGTCGGCGGTGCGGCCGTCGAGGAACGCCGGCTTCGCGATCCAGCCGAAGAGCCCCTCGATCCGGTCGTCGATCAGGACGGCCGCCTCCGGGGCGAGCGTCGCCGACGGGTCGAGGCCGGCCCGCACGTCCCAGTCGTGGTAGCCGAACTCGGTGAGCCGCAGCACGGCCGACGTCGCCACGTCGACGGGCTCGGGCATCCAGCCCACGTCGATGCGGTGCTCGGCGCGCTGCGTGGCGTCGAACGCCTCGTAGGCCTCGACCAGGCGCTGGTTCGCGATCGGAAACTCGACAGCGCGCTCGTCCGGGGTCATGCCGTCCCAGCGGGCCCACACGCCCTTGTTGAACTCGAACTCCGGGGCGGGCCGCCCCTCGAGGGAGGCGCGCACCGCCTCCAGGTTGATCTCGGCGCCGCTGCCCAGGTGGCTGATCACCTGGGAGAGATCCCACTCGCTGGCCGCTGAAGGCCCGGTGAGCTGCTCAGATGTGAGCCCGCGGACGAGAGCGGTGAGGTCTTCGTGCCCCTTGCGCAGGGCGGCGATCGCCTGATCGGCTCGGCTGGTCATCGTGCTCCCTCAACCCTTGAATATTGACTATTTCCTTGAAGGATAAACAAGTTTGTGATGCAGGCCATGGCGGGTTCTGCCCGATCAGCAATATTGCCGGGTTGGCAACATCAGGTACGTTGTCGATCGTGAACACGGGGCCGGGGTTGCGTGAACGGGACGACGCCGCCACGCCAACCGCAGCCCAGAAAGGGGCGCGGGTGCGCCCCCGTGCCTGGGCCGAGCTGCTGCTGGTCGTCGGGTTGTTCCTCGCCTACAAGATGGGGCGGTTGCTCGTCGACGGTCGCGTCGGGGAGGCCTACGAGAACGCGAAGCTCGTCTGGCACGCCGAGCGGGCCCTGTGGTTGCCCGACGAGGTGGACCTGCAGCACCTGCTCCTCGCCTCCGAGGTCGTCATCCGCTCCGCCAATGTCTACTACGCGGTGGTGCACTTCCCGGCGACGGTCGCCTTCCTGCTGTTCATGTATATCTTCCGCCCCGCACATTACCTGCGCTTCCGGCGCATCCTCGCGTGGCTGACCGCGGCGGGGCTCGCGATGCACTTCGCGTTCCCGCTCGCGCCGCCGCGGATGCTGGCCGGGATCGGCATGGTCGACACCGCCGCGAAGTTCGGGCCTTCGGTGTACGGGCCGCCGCAGACCGACACGCTGAGCAACCAGTACGCGGCGATGCCGTCGTTGCACGTCGGCTGGGCGCTCGTGGTCGCCTGCGGGCTGATCGTCGCGACCAGCAGCCGGTGGCGCTGGCTGTGGCTGGCCCACCCGGTGCTCACGATGATCGTCGTGGTCGGCACCGCCAATCACTACTGGCTGGACGGCATCATCGCGGCGATCCTGGTCGGCGCGCTGCTGTTCCTGGTCGGCCGGACCCGGCGCGCCGAGCCCCCACCCGTGCGGATCCCGGTGCAGCTGCGCCGCAACCTGGAGTACCTGGCCGTCGGTGAGGCCGCCTACCTGGCCACGTTCGGCGACACGATCTCCGACAGCGGCGGCCACCCGCAGAAGGTTGGAAAGCCGACCTGATCTTCTCCGCACTGGCGGAGGTGGGGTACGAATAGCGCGTGGACTGGAACCTACGCACCTGCGCGCGGCGCGGCCATGTCACGTACGCGCCCGACGAGTCGCCCTTCCGGGAGCGGCTGCACACCGCCACCCCCGTCGGCGAGGCCTGGCGCTGCCTGCGGTGCGGTGACTTCGTCATCGGCGAGCCGCAGTCGGCCGGCCCCGCCGACGGCGCCCCCATCGTGCTGCGCGGCCGGGCGCTGCGCGACGCCCTCGTCCTGCGGCTGCTGTCGATCGAGCGGTTCCTCAAGGGCATCATCGTGCTGCTCGCCGGCTACGGCGTGTTCCGCTTCCGCACCCACCGCGACGGCGTCGAGCGCGCCTTCAACGAGGACCTGCCGTTGCTGCGGCCGTTCACGGACCGGATCGGCTGGAAGTTCGAGGACTCCGCGATGATCCACACGATCCGGACGGTCATCGAGGCGGAGTCCAAGACCCTGCTGTGGGTCGCGATCGGCCTGATGTTCTACGGCGTCCTGCAGGTCGTCGAGGGCGTCGGCCTGTGGATGCTGAAGCGCTGGGGCGAGTACTTCGCCGTCGTCGCCACCTCCCTCGGCCTGCCGGTGGAGATCTACGAGCTGTCGGAGAAGGTCACCTGGCTGCGGATCGGCGCCCTGGTGATCAACATCATCGCCGTGCTCTACATCCTGCTGTCGAAGCGGCTCTTCGGGCTGCGGGGCGGTCACGCCGCCTACGCCGCGGAGCGGCACGAGACGAGCCTCATCGAGGTCGAGATCGCGGCCAGCGAACCGACCCTGCCGCGGGGGCTGCGCAACCCGAAGTCCCCGGCCGGGCCGCCGGACGATCCTTCCGCAGAACTGACCACTGGCGGGAATCGTGTGGGCGTCGTATAGTTGAACGCGAGACCGGCATCTTCCCCCGTGGATGCCGGTCTTCTTAATGTCCGGACCCGGCGACGTCCGTGGTGCCGGCCGCCCGGATCGCACGGATCGTGTTCAGGTTGTGCTCCCGGGCGCACGACTCCAGCACCCTGGCGTCGTCCTCGCCCCGCTCCAGCTGGTTCAGCAGCGCGTCGTGCTCGTCGACGGCGGCGCGCACCCGAAGCCGCGGATACAGCGACGCCAGGACCCGCGACGCGTCGATGCGGTCCCAGATCCATTCCAGGGCCTCGATCACGTGCCGGTTGCCGCAACACCGGTAGATCGTGCGGTGGAACTCCCGGTGCAGCGCCATGACCCGCTCGTGGGTCTGCTCGAGGCGCAACTGGGCGTTGAGGGCGCGGGCGGTCCCGATCAGCTCCGCGGTCATCTGCGGTGCCGCGGCTGCGAACGCGTAGCCGTCCAGCAGCGCCAGCATCTCCACCAGCTGCACCCAGTCGTCGTCGCCGAGCGTCGCCACCCGCGCGCCGACGTTGCGCTCGAAGCTCACCAGCCCCTCGGCCTCGAGGCGGCGGATCGCCTCCCGCACGGGGACGGGGGAGACGTCCAGCTCCCGGGCCAGGGTGCTGAGCACCAGGCGGTGCCCCGGCTGGTAGCGGCCGTCGAGGATGCGCTGGCGGATCCGGCGATAGGCGAGCTCGTGCTTCGAGGGCCCGGACGGCCCGGTGCTGCTGTGCTCAGGCTGCACGTGCGAGTTCCACTCTTGACAGGGACCGGCACCCACACAATCATATACGATCGGATGGAGGGCAGGGTCATCCTCACATTCCCGCAGCTGGTTCGCCATCGGCGGTGCGGCTGATGCAGACGGGGGCGGCCGCACCGCCGATGGCGCACTGGCCCCCGCCGCACCCGCCAGCACAGCGTCGCCCGGAGTGCGCGGAACTGCGTACGCTGGTCGGGTGGGTGAGGCGGCCTGGTCGATGACCGACGATTCCGAGGTGAGTCGTGACCTCGGCGCGGTCGACTGGACGGCCACCCCGCTCGGTGCCCCGGCGGACTGGCCACAGAGCCTGCGGTCGGTCGTGCGGATCCTGCTCGGCTCACGGTTCTCGATGTGGATGGCGTGGGGCCCCGAGCTGACGTTCTTCTGCAACGACGCCTACCGGCGCGACACCCTCGGCAAGAAGTACCCGTGGGCACTGGGCAAGCCGGCCCGCGACGTGTGGGCCGAGATCTGGCCCGAGATCGGTCCCCGGATCGACGCGGTCATGGCGACCGGCACCGCCACCTGGGACGTGGCGCTGCGGTTGTTCCTCGGCCGCAGCGGCTTCACCGAGGAGACCTACCACACGTTCTCCTACAGCCCGCTCACCGACGACGCGGGCGACATCGCCGGCATGCTCTGCGTGGTCAGCGAGGACACCGACCGGGTCATCGGCGAGCGCCGCATGGCGACCCTGCGCGACCTGGGCGCCGACACTGAGAGCGCCGTCCCCGAGAACGCCGGCGCTGAGAGCGGCGGCGCGGCGAGCGGCGACACCGCAGGCGGCGGCATGGAGCGCGGCGGGCAGGACGGCGTCACCGAGGCGAGTGTCTTCGCCGCCGCCGCCCGGCACCTGAGTGCCCGCGCCGACGACCTGCCGTTCACCCTCACCTATCTCTTCGACGAGGACGGCGACACCGCGCACCTCGCGTGCCGGACCGGCGTGCCGGCCGGGACTCAGGTGGCGCCCGACGTCCTCGACCCCGCCGGCGAGCCGTTCTGGCCGGTTGCCGAGCTCGCCCGGGGTGTGCCGCTCACCCTCGGCGGCTACACCGACCTGCCCGCCGGCGCCTGGGACGAGCCGCCGACCGAGGTCCGGCTCGTGCCGCTGCCCGCGCCCGGGGGCGGCCGGCCCTACGGGTTCCTGGTCGTCGGGCTCAACCGTTACCGGCCCTTCGACGCCGCGTACGCCGGCTTCATCGACCTCATCGCCGGGCAGCTCGCGGCGAGGATCGGCACCGCCCGCGCCTACGCCGCCGAGCGCCGCCGGGCCGAGTCGCTCGCCGAGCTCGACCGGGCCAAGACGGCGTTCTTCACCAACGTCAGCCACGAGTTCCGCACGCCGCTGACGCTGCTGCTCGGCCCGGCCGAGGACGCCCTGACCGACCGGAGCGCGCCGCTGCCGCCCGGGCAGCGCGAGCGCGTCGAGGTCGTGCACCGCAACGCCGAGCGGCTGCTGAAGCTCGTCAACACGCTGCTGGACTTCTCGCAGCTGGAGTCGGGGAAGGTCGAGCCCCGCTTCGAGCCGCTCGACCTGGCCACGGCCACCGCCGAGCTGGCCGGCATGTTCGACTCGGCGGCCCAGCGGGCGGGGCTGGCCCTGGTCGTGGACTGCCCGCCGCTGCCCCGGCCGGTCCTCGCCGACCGCGAGATGTGGGCGAAGATCACGCTGAACCTGCTGTCCAACGCGTTGAAGTTCACGTTCGAGGGGTCGATCACGGTCCGGGTCGCGGCCGTCGACGGCGCCGCGGAGCTCAGCGTCACCGACACCGGTGTCGGCATCGACGCGGGCGACCAGGCCAACCTGTTCGACCGGTTCCACCGCATCATGGGCGCCCGTTCCCGCACCCATGAGGGCTCCGGCATCGGGCTGGCCCTCGTCGCCGAGTTGGCCGTGCTGCACGGCGGCACGGTCGGCGTCCGCAGCGCGCCGGGCGCCGGCAGCACGTTCACGGTCCGGCTGCCGTTCGGTGAGCCGGAGCAGATCCCGGCGCACCCCGCCGACGAGTTCGGTGACCGGCCGGCCGCCGCCGACCGGGTCGTGCCCGGGTTCCTGGCCGAGGTCGAGCGGTGGATTACCCCGGCGCCGGCACCGGTCGCCGCGGCACCGTCCAGCGCGCCGACGGTCCTGGTGGTCGACGACAACTCCGACATGCGCGACTACATCCGCGCCATCCTCGAGGCCGACTACCAGGTCGTGGAGGCCACCGACGGCGCGACCGCGCTGCGGACGGTGCGCGGCACCCAGCCCGACCTCGTCCTCACCGACGTGATGATGCCGGAGCTCGACGGCTTCGGCCTGGTCGCCGCCCTGCGCGCGGACAGCACCGCCGCGCACCTGCCGGTCATCATGCTGTCGGCCAGGGCCGGCGACGAGGCAACCGTCGAAGGGCTCGACGCCGGTGCCGACGACTACCTCATCAAGCCGTTCTCGCCGCGGGAGCTGCGGGCCAGGGTCCGGGCCAACCTGGAGTTCGACCGGGTCCGGCGCACCCGCGACGAGCTGCAGCGCAGCCGCGAGCTGCTGGACCAGGCGCAGCGCCTCGCGTCCGTCGGCAGCTGGGAGCTGGACCTCGCCACCGGCGACGTGCACGGCTCCGAGGAGTTCCTGCGCCAGATGGGCATGACCGCGGCGGAGCTTCTCGACCCGGTGGCCCGCGACGTCACCAACGCCCGGCTCCACCCCGACGACCGCGGGCTCGTCGACGCGGCGATGGCCGCGGCGGTCACCGGCGAGCCCCTGGACTACGAGGCCCGGGTCTTCCAGCCCGACGGCACGCTGCGGGTCTTCCGGACCATCGGCGAGCTGGAACGCGACGCCGCCGGCGGCCCGGTCCGGCTGCGCGGCTCCAACCAGGACATCACCGAGCAGCGCCGGGCCGAGCAGGCCCTCGCCGCCGCCAGTGGCCTGCAGGAGGCCGCCGCCCGGGAGCACCGCATCGCCGACGAGCTGCAGCGCAGCCTGATGCCGCCGCTGACGTTCGACCCCGAGCACCTGGAGGTCGCCACCTACTACCGGCCCGGTGTGGCCGGCACCCAGGTCGGCGGCGACTGGTATGACGTGATCGAGCTCGGCGCCGACCGCACCGCCCTCGTCATCGGCGACGTCATGGGCCGGGGCGTCCCCGCAGCGGCCGTCATGGGGCAGCTGCGGGCCGCGGTCCGGGCCTACGCGCGGCTGGATCTGCCGCCCGCCGACGTCCTGGAGTTCCTCGACGGCGTCGTGCGGGACCTGAGCGAGGACCAGATCGTCACCGTCGTCTACGCCGTCTACGACCCGGGCGAGCGCAGCCTCACCTATGCCAACGCCGGGCACCTCCCGCCGCTGCTGCTGCTCCCCGGCGGCACGGTGCGGCACCTCTCGGTCTCCGGCCCGCCGCTGGGCACGGGCCCGCTGACCCTCATCGAGGAGCGCGTCGAGCTGCCCGTCGGTGCGTTGCTGACGCTGTACACCGACGGCCTCGTCGAACACCGGGACCGGGACATCGACACCGGCATCGACGCGCTCGCGGCGCACGTCGGCGCCATCAAGGGCGATCAGGCGGGACCGCTCGCCGACGTGCCGGACCGGCTCGTCGCCGCGCTGCTGCCCGACGGGCCCGACGACGACATCACCGTCCTGCTCGCCCGGGTCGTCGCCGAGCCCGGCGGGGAGCGGTCCGTCATCCACGACATCCCCGCCGAGGAACAGTCCGTGCGGACCGCCCGCCAGCTGGTCGACACCACCCTGCGCCGGTGGGACGTCCCGGCCCGGGTCATCGACGATCTCGTCCTCGTGGTGAGCGAGTTGGCCGCCAACGCCGTCCTGCACGGCCGCCCGCCGATCCAGCTGCGGCTGCGCAACGGCGGCAGCCACGTCGTGCTGGAGTTGCACGACACCGCGACCTACCTGCCCCGCAAGCAGCGCCCGACCCCCGACGACGAGCACGGCCGCGGGCTGCAGCTGGTGTCCTCGCTGTGCGACCGCTGGGGCACCCGCCCCACGGCCGACGGCAAGGCCGTGTGGTGCATGCGCTCGATCTAGCTACCACTGGGTCAGGTGCAGCGCGAGCCGCGGGCAGTGCTGGACCGCGCGCCGGGCATGGGGGAGCAGCGGCACCGGCACCTCGGGCTCCCTGCTGTCGTCGATGCTGCGGGGGTACCCCCATTCGTCCGGCGCGAGCAGTTCGGGCAGCAGTTCCGTGCAGTGCCCCCGCCCCTGGCAGGCGGTCCAGTCGACGTGCAACCGGGTCATGGCAGTCGTCCTTCCACGCGGGTGCCGTGCGGGCGGTTCATGGCCGGGCTCCTTCCAGGCAGCCGCCGTGCAGGTGGGCGGTCACGTCGGCGGCGAACACCGTCATGGCGCTGCGGATGAGGCGGACGGTGCCGTCGGGGTGGCCGCAGGCGCCGCGGCCGTGCACCAGCGCCGCCAGCCGGGCCACCCCCGCCGGCAGCGACGGGTCGCCCTCCATCCGGGCCAGCGCCGCCATGGTCGCCGCCAGCCGCGGCAGGCCGTTCAGGCACGGCCCGCACTGCTTCGCGCCCGCCCCGGCGAGATACCCGACGATCTGCGCCGTCCGGGCGAGGCCGCACTCCCCGGCGGCGAGGGGGATGACGACCCCGGCGCCGGGCGACGCCCCGTGCGGTGCCAGCCCCTCCCGGGTCACCGGCACCTCCACCGCGTCGCCCGGCACCCACGCGCCGTGGAAGCCGCCGACGAGCACCGCCCGCGGCGCCGGGACCGGACCGCCGGCGGCCGACAGCAGCGCGGCCAGGGCGACGCCGTGCGGCACCTCGTACACCCCGGGCCGCCCGACCGGGCCGGTGACGGTCGCCAGGAACGTCCTGGACCGCCGGAACCAGTCCGCGCCGTGCCGCGCCACGAGCGCCAGCTGCGCCAGGGTCTCCACGTTCTGCACCAGCGTCGGTGCCCCGCCCACCCCGGACTCCGTGACCCGGCGCAGTTTGTCCCGCGGCACGGCGCGTCCACCGCTCAGGACGGACACCACCGCGGACTCCTCGCCGGACAGGAATGCCTCCTGCGCCCGGTGTACGACCACCGGCACCGCGTCCCGTCCCGCCGCCCGCCGCTCCTGCACGGCCCGCGCCAGTGGCCCGGCCGTCGCGGGCCGAACGTAGAGGTACGCCTTCGCCGCCCCGACCGCGGCCGCGGCCAGCTGCAGCCCGTCGAGCACCAGGTGCGGCGCGCGGGCCAGCAGGGTGCGGTCCTTCGCGCTGCCCGGCTCGCCCTCGGCGCCGTTGCCGACGACCACCGGCGGCCTGCGCCCGCCGCCGTTTTCGCGCACCGCGGCCAGCTTCAGATGCGTCGGGAACCCGGCGCCGCCGTGCCCGGTGAGCCCGGCGTCGCGCACGACCCCGATCAGCACGTCGTGCGGCAACCGCGGCAGCGGGCCGTGCGTGGTCTCGTGCCCGCGGAGGTCGGCGTGGCTGCGCAGGTCGGGGTGGCCGGTGCCGAGCAGCGGCCCGGCGGTCAGGACCGCGGTCATCGTGAACCTCCACTGAGGACGGTGTGACGGGTGGACAACCGCCGGGCGACGGCGGCGACGACCGCGACGAGGCAGGCGCCCGCGACGGTCCGCAGCCACCACGTCCCCGCGTCGGAGCCGGTGCCGAGCGCGTGCACGAACGCGACCGGCCAGCACGCGTACGCCAGCCAGTGCGTCACCCGCCATGCCCGCAACCCCAGCCGGTGCCGCAGCAGACTCGTCCCGACCAGCGCGATCAGCAGGTCCACCGCGAGGGTCCCGAGACCCGTCCACATCGGACGGTACGTCGCCCCGAACGGCACGATCAGGTCGAAGAGCTCCAGCTGCGCGTACACGTCGAAGAACAGGCTGATCACGTGCACCAGCACGAATCCGACCGCCAGCAACGACGCGTCCCGATGCACCTGCGCCACCCCGAACCGCGGCAGCCCGAACGCCGGCCGCCCGGCCCGGTTCGCGATCCCGAGCGCGACCACCACCGTCAGCAGCACCAGCGACGTGACGCCGGTGCCCCTCGCGAGGTACCACAGCGCGTCGTTCACAACGGCCAGCCCGTGGTCGCGTACACCTGGCGCCGCTGCGAAACCAGTCGCGCCGGCGCTCCCTGCCGGGCCAGCCATCCATGCGCCGCGCGGCCACGCACGACCGCCGCGGTGCTGAGCGTGTTGGCGTGCACGCAGGTGCGGGCGGCGACCGACACGGTCCGCCACACCCGTGGCGCCGGCATCCCGGTCCGCGGGTCCAGGATGTGGTGCAGCACGCCCTGCGGGCCGAGCCACTGGCGGCTGATCGTGCTGGAGGAGGCGAGCGCGGCGCCGCCGGGCAGCCGGACCGTGCAGCCCGGCTCGCCCGGCCGGTCCTGCACCAGCACCCGCCATCCGCCGGTGGGGCCGGGGCCGGCGGTCGCGATGTCGCCGCCGAGGGAGACCAGGACGCCGGTGCCGGTCGCGGCGGTGACGAGCCTGGCACAGCGGTCCGCGGTCCAGGCCTTCGCGGTCGCGCCCAGGTCGAGGGTCACGCCGGGCGGCACGGTGAGGCGCCGGCCCCGCAGCTTCACGTGCCGCCAGTCCGCGGTCGGATACACGATGAGCCGCGCCGGTCCCGTGCCGGTGTGCTGTGTGCCGTCGATCGGTCCCGTGCCGGTGTGCTCTGTGCCGCCGGTCGGTCCCGTGCCGGTGTGCTCTGTGCCGTCGGTCGGTGCGGTGATGGCGTGCTGTGTGCCGCCGGTCGGTGCGGTGATGGCGTGCTGTGTGCCGTCGGTCGGTGCGGTGATGGCGGCGAAGTCGCGGTCGTAGCCGAGGTCGGCGATCGCCGCGCCCACGGTCGGGTCGACGTCGCCGCCGGTGTCCCGGGCCGCCCGCAGCGCGACCGCGACCAGCTCCGCCAGGAGCTCACTGACCTCGACGGGCCGGCCCGCCAGCCGGTGGACGTGGTGCAGCTCGCTGTCGTCGCGGAACCGGCTGCACGCCAGGTCGACGGCGGCCAGCTCGGCCCGGACCAGGTCCCCGGCCGCCGGCAGGGCGGCAGGGTCGGTGACGACGAGCCGGACCGTGGTGCCCCAGGTCTCCCACTGGGCGCTGCCGTGCTCCATGTCAGGACCCGCCCGACGTGGCGTCGCTCTGCCCGCCGCCGTCGTCGCTGCCCAGCTCGGGCCAGGCCGAGCCGTTTCCGGTGCTGCTGTCGGTTTTCGTGCTGCCGTCGACGGTGGTCGTCGTGTCGCCGGTGCTCTGGTTGTCGCTGCGGGCGGCGTACGCGACCGTCGCCACCGCGAGCGACCCCGCCACCCCGAACGCGGCGAGCAGGCCGGTGAACCCTGTCGCACGGCGTAGCCCCTGTGCCCGATCCACGGTGCGCTCCCTCCACCCGAAGCTTCTGCTGCTGCCCCGAGTCTTGAAGCGCCGCCTGCGTTCCCCTTGGCAGCGGCCTGTGAGCTACCTGTGCAGCCCGCGCCGGGCGTCCTCCAGGCCGCGCTCGTTGTCCGCGCCGCCGGCGATGCCCGTCAGGTCGTTCATGACGATCCGGCGCGCGAAGTAGTCGGCCTGCACCGCGTAGCGGAACCGCAGCAGGACCGGCAGCGCGTCGCGCAGCTCGGCGTCGGGGACCGCCCCGCCGGCCCGGTAGGCGGTGAGGAAGCCGGCGCCGTCTCCGGCCAGGTACATGAGGGCGGAGGCGAGGTCGTACAGCAGCGGACCCCGCATGGCCACGCCCCAGTCGATGAGGCCGCCGCCGATGAACGCCTCCGGGGCCGGGTCCGCGTGCAGCAGGCCGGTCGTGAGCGGACCCGCCGCCGCGAGGTCCCGCACCGCGCCGGCGACCGCATCCCGGAGCCAGGGCCGCAGCCCGAGGTGCGCGGCGTCCGGGTCGACCCAGTCCATCCCGACCTCGCCCTCGACGCTCACGTCCCGCAACAGGCGGTGGGCCTCGGCGAGGGTGGTGCCGATCGCGCGCTGGTCCTCCGCCGGCGTCTCGGGCACCATCGTCAGCACGGCCAGCGCACCGCCCTCCCACGGCACCGTCAGCGCGCCGCCGGTGGTGCGCACCGGCGCCCCGGACCGGAACCCCTGTGCCGCGAGCGCGTCGGCGACCGCGATCCCACCCCGGAACCACAGCGCGGGATCGGCCGGAGTGATCACGGACCCGGTGACGGCCTTGGCGACGTAGCGCCCGTGATCCGTTGTGACGAACCAGGTCGCGGAGTTCATCCCGCCGTGGTGCGGGTGCACGTCCGCCGCCCCCAACGCCCAGTGCTCGGCCAGGGCGTCCTCGGGAAACGGCACTAGCGCTGGATCGGCCGGCGCAGGGAGTACGTGATGGCGTGCAACCGGTGCGGCTGCCCGATGACCAGCGCGGCCCGGTCATACGCCTGCCAGCCCTCCGCGCCGGCCCGGTTGAGATGCCGCAGGTCATTGAACCGTTCGTCGGTGCCCCACCGCTGGACGCCACCCGGGTAGTGGAACACCGCGTCCCAGTCCTCGAACTTGTCGGTGCCCAGCGTCCCGGCTGCCCGGTACTCCAGTCGTGCGTACTCCCATTGCGTCACACCGTCCATCATGCCGGACATCGAACGCGAGCAGTGGCCTGGTACTACGTTGGAGCCGTGGAACGCGATCGCGACAACGCCGGCCGGGCCCGCAACGCCCGCCCCCGCGACGGCCTGGGCCGCCCGCTGCCCCGCGGCGCGACCGGCGTCCCGACGATGCCGGACGACCTGGAGGTCACACCGTCCTCCGCGCTCGCCCTGGCACAGTCGTTGCTCGACGAGGGCCGGCCGTTCCACGCCCATGAGGTCCTCGAAGCCGCCTGGAAGAGCGCCCCGCCATCGGAGCGCGAGCTGTGGCGGGGGCTGGCACAGCTCGCGGTCGGCCTGACCCACCTGCACCGGGGCAACGCGACGGGGGCGGCCGCACTGCTGTCCCGCGCGGCCGACCGGATCGAGGCGTTCAGCCCCGCGCCGCATCAGATCGACGGCCCGGGCCTCGTCGCCTGGGCCCGGGCGATCACCGCTGGGGCCGAGCCCGTTCCGCCTGTTCCGCAGTTGCAACTGACGTAAGACCGTCCGAGGTACAGCTATCTGCGGTATGGCAGATTGCTATGCATCCACCTCCGACGGAATCGCGTGTTCAGATGAATGAGAAGACATGAATCCGCAGTGGGTTCGTGGTGGTTGTGCAATCTGTGCACAACAAAGCGATCGACTGTCGCCACTGAAAGTGCCTTAGCGCAGATGAAGTATGGCGATCTAGCCGGGCCCACCGGATACTCAACGTGACGGCAGATGACTGCCGTTACGAAATGAGCAGCGCCCGGTGCCAGCCGAGCGCTGCTCTGGTCGTCCCGTCGCGAGGAGGGGAGGACCCGTTCTGTGTTTCATGGTGCCGCAGCCACCCTCCTTCCGGCAACGACGAGCCGGAGGGGGGAGTGAAATGCCGGTCTTTTACGACGGCCACGACGTGCGGATCACCCATCGATCGTTCCAGGTGCTCGAGCCGGTTCGGGCCAGCTATGCCATCGGCGAGCTCAGATCGGTCTGGGTGGTGATCCCCGGCACTGATCACCTGCGCGTCCTGGTGCGGATGTCCTGCTCCGGCGGTTCCGTTGCCGTTGCGGCGCTGTTTGCGACCGGGTCGAACCACGCGGCGGGCTGGGTCTTCGCGGTGCTCAGCCTGCTCGTCCTGGCGACCTTGTGGGCCCGCCCGGCGCCGGCCGGGTCGCCGCCCGATTATCAGCTCGTGGCAGCGTGGCAGGGCACGTCCATCTGCCTCTATACGACCACCGATCCCGTCCGGTTCGGGCAGGTCCGGCGGGCGCTGCAACGAGCGCTCGACTGGACCGAGGATGCATAGCGTAATCGAGAGCTAGCCGTGGGTCTTGCAAGCTTCTCCATCGAGTGCAATTCTGACTGCGGTACCGCAATCTGCGGTACCGCAGATTGCGGGATGGGGGCAGATCCGACCCATGACCACAAGCGATTCACCGGCCGGCGCGCGCCGCCGCCTCCGGCTCGCCATCCGAAAACTCCGGGAGGCGACCGGCCGCACCCAAGGTCAGGTTGCGGAGAACCTGTCGTGGTCGATCTCGAAGGTGAACCGCATCGAAAACGGCGAGGTGACCATCTCGCGCACCGACCTCCAGGCGCTGCTGAATTCGCTCGGCGTCCACGATGAGCAGGAAGTCGCCAGGCTGCTCGAGGATGCGCGTCTCTCCCGGGTGAAGGGTTGGTGGGATCGTCCGGAATACCGCGGGCACCTCACCCAGTCAACGCGTCAGCTGATCCAGTTCGAGAGCGAGGCCAGCGCGATCAGGTCCTTCCAGACCGCCATATTCCCGGGTCTGCTACAGACCCGGGAATACGCCGAGGCCATGATCGGCGCCCTGACCGAAGGTGTGTCGGCCGAGACGCGGGCGACCCGGCTCGAGGTGCGCATGCTTCGCCAGGAGAACTTCAAGAAGAGTGTTCCTCGCCCGAAGCATCTGGTGATTCTCGACGAGTTCGTCCTGCAGCGCATCATCCGCAGTGCTCAGGTCACCGCGCGGCAATTGAAGTCTCTCGCAGACGCGGCTCGCGATCCGGACATCATTATCCGTCTCCTGCCGAAGGAGGAGTCGATCTTCGTCCTTGCCGGATCGTTTGTGATTTACGACATCAGAGACGAGGAAAATGCGATCCTCCTCCTCGAGAGTCTGTCCACCGGTCAATTTGTCCAGGATTTCGAAACGGTGGAGAACTTCCGCACCAGATTTGAGCAGATGTGGGGGCGCTGCCTGACGGAAGCGGCTTCGCTGAGTGTGATTGATGCCCGATATGCGGCGTTGCATGCTGATTTGCAGCGCTATCCATGACGGCGGGTCCGGCGCTCGCCGCCGCCGCGGACGGCCCTCCGATGCGACCGGCTATGTGATAGCTTCTTTCTTTCCACCTCTCTTCTCGCCCTTTCGGGTGGTGCCCCCGCCGGTAACGTGATCATTTGGGGCACTATCATCCGGTTGGCGGTGACCAACAATGGGGAGAGGGAACGACTCGTGCGTGAGTCCCAGGAGCCTATCTGGCAGAAGAGCCGGAAATGTGATGTGGCGAACTGCTTGGAGGTCGCGGAGGCCGGATCGGAGATATTGATTCGGGACTCGCTGAGGCCGGAGGCTGTGCTGCGTGTTTCGCGCACTGACTGGGACGTGTTCGTTGCCGGGATAGCGGCCGGGGACTTTCGGTTCGCGTAAGTGGGGCGACAGGCGATGGCGGGGCCAGGTGACTCCGCCACCGACTATGTGCCACATTGCGACCTGCATCTATGGATCGGGTCCGGACCTCTCGTACCCTCGGTATGGGTCTCGAGCATGACGGAGGACTCGATGACTGATGCACCGCGTGTTGCGGCCTGGAAGACCAGCAGTAGATGCGATGCGGTGAACTGCATTGAGGTCCTGATCGAGCCGGACCGTGTCGCCGTTCGGAGTTCTGCGCTGCGGAGCGGTCCGAGCCTGCAGTTTGATCCCGTTGCCTGGATGGACTTCATCAGGCACCTCAAGACCACCGGTTACTGAACCGCCAGATCCAGTTCCGGCGCGGACAGGTGCAGAACCTCATAACGCTCGTCTGCCGGCTGGTCCGCTGGAACGGCGTCGGCCCAGAGGGCGAAGAGCAGCAGCTGCCAGTCGCGGGGGTCGAAGGCGAGCGCCGCCGTGTGCACCTCAGGCGAGTCGGCGAGGGTATGCAGCTCCGCCATCGCGTCGTCGATCGACGCGGCTGCGTCCCCATGTGATGGTTGCGGTAGCGCGGTGATCCGGCGGGACGCGGCCAGCGGTTCGCCGGCGAGGCGGCCTCGGACCGCTGCGATACCCGTCCACTGGGACACCGGCGGGCGGCCGAAGTCGCGGACGATGTTCTGGAAGCCGCCCCCGCCGATCAGGAAGTGCGTCATCGCGGCCGTGGAGTTCCAGAGGTAGAACGGGGCGTACTGGTTCACCTGGGAGTCGTCGACGCCGCGGGAACGGATCAGGTACGCCTTCAGGGCCAGGCCGGCACGGTCGTCCAGGGCGTGGCCGTTGCGGCGGACGCGGTCGCGGATGATGCCCATGTCGTAGTCAGCGGGCAGGGTCAGCGAGTACTGCATCGCGAACATCAGGCGGCCGCCGATCGGAGCAGGCCGAGTGCGCCGCGGACGGCCCGGTCGAACGGCTCCCTCGACCCCGCCGCGCGGGCCAGCACGTAGCCGCCCTGCAGGGTGGCGACGATCGCCGCGGCCGTGTCGTCCGGATCGAGCGGGCTGCGCAGCCCGCCGGACGACAGCACCGAGGACAGCCGATCGCAGAGCCACGCGAACGTCTCGGCGACGGGGTCGTGCAGCGTGGGGTCGGCGAGGACGTCGGGGTCCTGGGTGAGCCGGCCGATGGGGCAGCCGCGCAGCACGTCGCGGTCCAGGGTCAGGTACGCGGTGATCCGCTCGACCGCGCCGCCAGCGCCGTCGAGCCGGGCAGCCGCGCGGGACCGCAGCTCGTCCGCGGTGCGCCGGATCGCGACCGCGGCCAGGTCCGGCTTGCCGCGGAAATGGTGATACATGCTGCCCTGGCCCGCGCCGGCCAGGGACTGGATGGCGCGCGGGCTCGTGCCGGCGTACCCGCGCTCCCACAGCAGTGAACGGGTGCTCTCGACGAGTCGTTCGGCGGTGTCCATGCTGTACATACTAGTAGGTACAGCAGCGGCGCAAAAAGAAGGGGGAGCGGACTCCCCCTTCTCGCGGAGGACCGTTAGGTCTGGTCGACCCGCAGCGCCTGGAAAGCCGAACGCTCGGCGGCGGCCTGGGCGCGCAGGATCTCGTCGATCTCGCGGGTCTCCTCGGCGGTGTGGCGGCCGAGGATCAGGTCGAGCTCCAGTCGCTCGGCCGGCGTCCGGTATGCGGCGATCTCCCGGGCCAGGGTGCGCCGCGCCCGGCGGGCCTCGAAACGGCTGGTGACCGCGTTGCGAACCCGGCTCGCGGTGGTCTGGGTGGCCATCGTCAACTCCTTCATCGGTGTGTTCCTGACGCCTACTGTATCGATTCAGAAAGATCATCACATGCGAATCGACGGTGAGACGCGACACGTGTCGGTGGGGCAGGATGCAGGGGTGCGCGACATCGACGTCGACCCCGCCTCGCTCGACCCGGTCGAGACCGCCTCCCGGGACGAGCTCACCGAGCTGCAGCTCGGCCGCCTGCGACAGACGCTGCAGCGGGTGTACCAGCACGTGCCGCACTACCGCGATACGTTCGACGCGGCCGGGGTGCACCCCGACGACCTGCGCTCGCTGACGGACCTCGCCGCGTTCCCGTGCACGACCAAGGAGGACCTGCGGCGGCAGTACCCGTTCGGCATGTTCGCCGTGCCGCGGGAGCGGGTCGTGCGGGTGCACGCCTCGTCGGGCACCACCGGGCGGCCCACCGTCGCGGGCTACACGGCCGCCGACATCGACACCTGGTCGGACCTGATGGCCCGCTCGATCCGCGCCGCCGGCGGGCGCCCGGGCGACGTGGTCCATGTCGCCTACGGCTACGGCCTCTTCACCGGCGGCCTCGGCGCCCACTACGGCGCGGAGCGGCTCGGCTGCACCGTGGTGCCCGTCTCCGGCGGCATGACCGAGCGGCAGGTCATGCTCATCCAGGACTTCCGGCCGGACGTCATCATGGTGACCCCGTCGTACCTGCTCGCCATCGTCGACGAGATGCACCGGCAGGGCATCGACCCGGCCGCGACCTCACTGTCGGTCGGCATCCTCGGCGCCGAGCCGTGGACCGGCGACATGCGCACCGAGATCGAGTCGCGCCTCGACATGCACGCCGTCGACATCTACGGCCTGTCCGAGGTGATGGGCCCGGGGGTCGCCGTCGAGTGCGCCGAGACCAAGGACGGCCTGCACCTGTGGGAGGACCACTTCTACCCCGAGATCATCGATCCGGTCACCGGTGCGGTCCTGCCCGACGGGGAGGCCGGCGAGCTGGTGCTGACGTCGCTGACAAAGGAGGCGATGCCCGTCATCCGGTACCGCACCCGCGACCTCACCCGGCTGCTGCCCGGCACCGCCCGCACGATGCGCCGGATGGAACGCATCACCGGCCGCTCCGACGACATGATGATCGTCCGTGGGGTGAACGTCTTCCCGACCCAGATCGAGGAGCTGCTGCTGCGCGTGCCGGCCCTGGCCCCGCACTTCCAGTGTGTCCTGACCCGGCCCGACCGCCTCGACACGCTCACGGTCCAGGTCGAACGCCGGCCCGGCACCCACCCCGACGACGCCCCGGCCGCGGGTGCACGCCTGGAGTCGCTGGTGAAGGACGTCATCGGGGTGACGGTGACGGTCCGGGTCCTGGACCCCGGCGGCGTCGAGCGTTCCGCCGGCAAGATGCGCCGCGTCGTCGACAACCGCCCCTCATGATCCCGAAGACCTTGTGCACCCAGGGGTGCACAAGGTCTTCCGAATCATGAGAAAGGGGGCGTCAGGCGGCTTCGCGGTCGGTGTGGGCGGTCGCCTGGCCCGGGACGAGGCGCAGCCGGCGGGGCGGGGGAGTGGTGCCGGCGGAACCAGAGCCGGCACCGGAGCCGGCGCCGGAACCGGAGGACGAGGAGCCCGGGCGGTCCGGGTCGAGCGCGGGGCGGGTGAGGGCGACGACGATCGCATACCCCGCCAGCACGAAACCGTGGCTCAGCAAGCGCTCGGTCTCGACCCGGCCGGCGAGGACGTCGTTGACGCTGAGCAGGGCGAGCAGCGCGACGAACGCGGTCAGCATGGGCAGGGCGCCGGCCGGGCGGCCGCGGCGGCTGGCGATCCAGCCGAAGCCGGCGCCGATGGCGACGTTCCAGGCGGCGGACTCGTGCCACAGGTGGCCGGAGCCGGAGCCGTGCAGTTCGGTGGCGGTGGCGCCGCTGGTGACCTGGGCGATGCCGAGGACGAACTGGGCCGCGCCGAACGCGCCCAGCAGCACCCGCAGCGCCAGGACCAGCGTCCGGCGGGACCGGACGGCCGTGAAGCGGCGGCGGGCGGGGGGCAGCACGCCGTGGGCGTCCAGTGCGGCCAGGAGGGCGTCGGTGCCGGCCGGCTGACCGGGCACCTGCTGGACCCGGACCAGGCGGGTGGCGGCGGCAGCGTCGGCGTGCCACCCGCGGCAGCCGGCGCAGCGCAGCAGGTGCGCATCCGTCAGGGCGGCGTCGATCGGCTCGGCCTCGCCGTCGAGACGTGCCGACAGCGCCTCGCGGAAGGCCTCGCAACCGGCGGCAGGTGAACGCTCCACCCCCCGATGGTGCCAGACGCGTGGGGCGGCCGGGCACCGCCGCCGCTCAGGCCAGCGCGGTCGCGGCGTCGGGGACGGTGTCGAACAGGGCGAAGACGTTGTCCAGGCCGGTGATCCGGAACACCCTGCGGATCTTGTCGTCGGGGCAGACGAGGCCGAGGGCACCGCCGCGCTCGCGGACCCGGTTGTGGGCGCCGATGAGCACGCCGAGGGTGGTGGAGTCCATGAACGTGACCGCGCTCAGGTCGACGATCACCTTCTCGCCGCCGTCGTCGAGCGCGCTGGTGATCGTCTGGCGCAGCTGCGGCGCGGTGCTGACGTCGAGTTCGCCGTCCGCCCGGACCACGCTGTGCCCTTGGAACGTCGAGATCGAGAACGTCATCAGACAATCTCCACTTCATGGGTAGCGGTATGACGGTAGCGGGTCTTGTGCCTGGCGTTATCGTGGGGCCGGGACATGCAGTGGGGGAGGCCGCTCGATGAGCACCGTGGACGATGCGCTGCCGGGCGTGCCGATCGAGATCCTGCTGGTCGAGGACGACCCGGGTGACGTGTTGATCACGCGGGAGGCATTCGCCGAGCACAAGGTGTCCAACCGGCTGACCGTCTGCACCGACGGTGCCGAGGCGCTGCGGTTCCTGCGCCGCGAGGGGCGGCACGCGGGCGCGGCCCGGCCCGACATCGTGCTGCTCGACCTCAACCTGCCCGGCGTCGACGGCCGCGCGGTCCTCGAGGCGATCCACGCCGACCCCGCGCTCAATGACATCCCGGTGGTGGTGCTCACCAGCTCCGTCGCCGAGGAGGACTTCCTGCGCAGTCATGAGCTGCAGGTGGACACGTACATCAGCAAGCCCGTCGACTTCGCCAGCCTGATGCACGTCGTGCGCCGGATCGAGACGTTCTACGTCAGCGTGCGCCGCCACGTGGCGACGCCCTGACCGTCGAGACAACGGTCAGGGCGTCGGTTCGAGCAGCGCTGCGCCGGAAGCTCAGGGAGCGTCGATGGCGTTGCGGATGATGGCCTCGGCGAGCCAGTGGCCGGAGGACTTCACGGTGCGGCGCAGGGTGTCGTAGTCGACGTGGATGAGGCCGAAGCGGCGGCTGAAGCCGAAGGCCCACTCGAAGTTGTCGAGCAGCGACCAGGCGAAGTAGCCGCGCAGGTCGACGCCGGCGGTGATGGCCTCATGGACCGCGGCGAGGTGGCCCCGCAGGTAGGCGATGCGCTCGGGATCGTGGATGGCGCCGTCGGCGGTGGGGCGGTCGTCGTAGGCGGCGCCGTTCTCCGTGACGTAGATCGGGCGGTCGCCGTAGTCGGCGCGGATGCGCAGCAGCAGGTCGCGCAGGCCGGTCGGGTCGACGGACCAGCCCATGTGCGTGACCGGGCCCGGGGTCGGGTGGAAGCGGACGTGCTGCGCCGTCGGATACGGGGTGCCCTCGTCCAGGGTGCCGTCCGTCGCCGCGCTGACCAGGTCGGGCTGGTAGTAGTTCACGCACACCGCGTCGACCGGCTGCGACACCACCTCCAGATCTCCCGCCCGCACATACGACATATCCGTGATATCGGAAATGTCGGAAACAGTGTCGGCGGGGTACGTGCCGCGCAGGATCGGCTCGAAGAAGATGCGGTTCAGCAGGCCGTCGATGCGCCGCGCCGCGTCCAGATCGGCGGGGGCGTCGGTGAACGGTCGCACGGCGCCGGCGTTCAACGCCACCGACACCTGCCCGGTGACCCCCGCCGACCGTAGCGCCGCGACGCCCAGGCCGTGGGCGAGCAGCAGGTGGTGGGTCGCGACGAGGGCGTTGAGGTGGCCGCGCCGGCCCGGGGCGTGCCCGCCGGTGCCGTAGCCGAGGAACGCCGAGCACCACGGCTCGTTGAGCGTGTTCCACAGCGCGACCCGGTCGCCGAGCCGGGCGGCGACGGTCGCCGCGTAGTCCCCGAAGCGCAGCGCGGTGTCCCGGTTGGTCCAGCCGCCGGCGTCCTCCAGTTCCTGCGGCAGGTCCCAGTGATACAGCGTCGCGGTGGGCCGTACCCCGGCGGCGAGGAGCTCGTCGACCAGGCGGTCGTAGAAGCCGAGCCCGGTCTCGTTGACCCCGGATCCGCCGGCCGGGCGGATCCGGGGCCACGCGATCGAGAACCGGTACGCGGACAGCCCCAGGTCCTTCATGAGCCCGACGTCGTCGCGGTAGCGCTGGTAGTGCCCGGTGGTGTGGGCGCCGGTGTCGCCGTTGTCGATGCGGCCCGGCTGGGCGGCGAAGGTGTCCCAGATCGACGGGGTGCGGCCGTCGACGTCCACGGAGCCCTCGATCTGGTAGGCGGCGGTCGCCGCGCCCCACCAGAACCCCGAGGGGAACGTCAGGACGCCCTTCGCGGTCTGCACCGCTGTCGTGCTCACACCCACCACCACTTCCCCGTACGTCAACAGATAGGAGGCTTGGAGAGCGCTCTCCAAGCCATGTGACCAGACTGCGACGTCGCGCGTCCGAGTGTCAAGGCATGGGAGCGCGCGCTTCACCGCGTACCGGACAAATTGCCACCAAAGAAATCCAGGACTCTTGACACGTGGGAAACCGCGGAGCAACACTGCGACCTATCGGAGAGCGCTCTCCAAAACCGCCCGCCGCGCCTCCTCACCCCTCAGCAAGGAGCTCACGTGCAACCGGCACACGCTTCCGCCCCCGCCTGGCGGAGACTGCTCAGTTCGCGATGGCGCATCGCCCTGGTCGTCGCCGTCGTCGCCGCCGTCGCTGTCGTGGTCGCGCCGTTCGCGCGCGCCGCCGACAGCCTGATCTCGCAGGGCAAACCCGTCACGTCGTCGTCGGACCAGGCGCCCGACGTGGCCGCCAGCTTCGTCAACGACGGCGACGCGGGCACCCGCTGGAGCAGCCAGTGGAGCGACCCGCAGTGGATCCGCATCGACCTGGGTGGTTCCGCCACCATCAGCCAGGTCGTGCTGCAGTGGGAAGGCGCCTACGGCAAGTCCTTCAAGATCCAGACGTCGAGCAACGACACCACCTGGACCGACATCTACACCACCACGACGGGTGCCGGCGGCACGCAGACGCTCAACGTCTCCGGCTCCGGCCGCTACGTGCGCCTGAGCGGCACCGAGCGCGGCACCGGCTACGGCTACTCGCTGTACGAGTTCAAGGTGTACGGCTCCCTGGACGGCACCACCAACCCGGGCACCTGCAACACCGGGACCAACGCCGCGCAGGGCAAGACCGCCACCGCCTCCAGCATCGAGGGCGCCGGCACCCCGGCCTCCGCGGCGGTCGACGGTGACGCCGGCACCCGCTGGGCCAGCCAGTGGAGCGACCCGCAGTGGCTGCAGGTCGACCTCGGCAGCAAGCAGAGCATCTGCCAGGTCGTGCTGCAGTGGGAGGGCGCCTACGGCAAGGCCTTCCAGATCCAGGTCTCCGACAACGCCACCGGCTGGACCGACGTCTACTCGACCAGCACCGGCACCGGCGGCACCCAGACCATCCCCGTGACGGGTGCCGGCCGCTACGTGCGCGTCTACGGCACCGCGCGTCCCGGCGGCTACGGGTACTCGCTGTGGGAGTTCAAGATCGCGCTCGGCGGTGGGGGCACCACGTCCACCCCGCCGACCAGCAGCAGCCCGTCGCCGAGCACCCCGCCGTCGCAGGACCCGAACTGGACGCAGGTCTGGACCGACACGTTCGACGGCGCGGCCAACACGTCGCCGAACGCGGCCAACTGGCTGCTGCGGACCGGCACCCAGTACCCGGGCGGCGCCGCGAACTGGGGCACCGGCTCGGTCGAGACGGCCAGCGCGTCGACCGCCAACGTCTACCTCGACGGCGCCGGCAAGCTCAACATCAAGGCCATCCGGGACGGCGCCGGCGCGTGGACGTCGGGTCGCATCGAGACCCAGCGGACCGACTTCCAGGCCGCCGCGGGCGAGCAGGTCAAGTTCACCGCCGTGCTCAAGCAGCCGGACGTCGCCGACGGCGACGGCTACTGGCCGGGCTTCCGGGCCACCGGCGCCGCCTACCGCGGCAACTACACCAACTGGCCGGGGGTCGGCGAGACCGACATCATGACCGACGCCAACGGCCGCAGCCAGCTGTCGCAGACCCTGCACTGCGGCACCGCCCCCGACGGGCCGTGCGGCGAGTACAACGGCCGCACCTCGGGCCTGGCCAGCTGCACCGGCTGCCAGACCGGCTACCACGAGTACACCCAGGTCATCGACCGCACCAAGACCGACGAGGAGATCCGCTTCTACCTCGACGGCAAGCAGTCCTGGGTCGTGCGCAAGAGCCAGGTCGGCGTCACCGCGTGGAACGCGGCCGTCCAGCACGGCTTCTACCTGCGCCTCGACCTGGCGATCGGCGGCGCATGGCCGAACGCGATCGCCGGTTACACCGTCCCGACCCCGACGACGACGTCCGGCGGCATCCTGTCCGTCGACTCCGTCACGGTGTCCAAGCAGACCGGCACCACGCCGGCCGCGATGACCGACCCGGCCACGCCGGCCGGCCCGAGCGTCGTGAGGGTCACCGGCTCGCAGGGCAACTGGCAGCTGCAGGTCGGCGGCCAGCCGTACGAGATCAAGGGCCTGACGTACGGTCCGCCGCAGGCGGCCGCCGACGGGTACATGCGTGACCTGAAGAACATGGGCGTCAACACGATCCGCACCTGGGGCGTGGACGACGCGAACACCCCGACGCTGCTCAACCGGGCCGCGCAGCAGGGCATCAAGGTGATCGTCGGGCACTGGCTCAACCAGGGCGCCGACTACGTGAACGACACGGCGTACAAGACCGCGACCAAGACCGAGGTCGTGAACCGGGTCAACGCGCTCAAGAACAACCCGGGCGTGCTGATGTGGGACGTCGGCAACGAGGTCATCCTCACGATGCAGGACCACGGCCTGGACGCCGCGACGGTCGAGGCGCGCCGGGTGGCGTACGCCAAGTTCGTCAACGAGCTGGCGGTCGCGATCCACGCCGCCGACCCGAACCACCCGGTCACCTCGACCGACGCGTACACCGGTGCGTGGCCCTACTACAAGAACAACGCCCCGGCGCTGGACCTGCTGGCGGTCAACTCCTACGGCGCGATCAACAACATCAAGCCGGACTGGATCGCCGGCGGCTACACCAAGCCGTACGTGGTCACCGAGGCCGGCCCGTCCGGTGAGTGGGAGGTCCCGAACGACGTCAACGGTGTGCCGACCGAGCCGACCGACCTGCAGAAGCGGGCGGGCTACACGGCCAGCTGGAACGCCATCAAGGGACACCCCGGCGTGGCGCTCGGCGCGACCGAGTTCCACTACGGCCTGGAGAACGACTTCGGCGGCGTCTGGCTCAACACCTACGGCGGCGGATGGCGTCGCCTCGGGTACGGCGCGCTGAAGCAGGCCTACACCGGCACGCCCCTCGCCAACACGGCGCCGGAGATCACCAGCATGACGGTCGGCAACCAGACCGCCGTGCCGGCCGGTGGCACGTTCACGGTGAACGTCGCCGCGACCGACCCGAACAACGACACCATCCGGTACAACGTGATGATCAGCGACAAGCACATCACCGGGAACACCGGCTTCCGCAACGTCAAGTTCACCCAGAACGGCTCCACCTTCACGGTGACCGCCCCGGAGACGCTCGGCGTGTGGAAGGTCTACGTCTACGCCTTCGACGGCCAGGGCAACGTCGGCATCGAGACGAAGTCGTTCAAGGTGGTGCCGCCGGTCATCGCCGGCACCAACATCGCCCAGGGCAAGACCGTGACCGCGTCGACCTACCAGCCGACCGGCACCAACGGCCCGCAGCTGCCGTCCTACGCGGTGGACAACAACTACGGCACCCGCTGGGCGTCGGAGTGGGTCGCCACCGCCTGGATCACGGTGGACCTGGGCAGCAAGCAGACCTTCAACAAGGTCTTCCTGGCCTGGGAGGCGGCGTACGCGACCGGCTACCAGATCCAGACGTCCGACGACGGTTCGAACTGGGCGACGATCTGGTCGACGACCACCGGCAACGGCGGCTTCGACGACATCAACGTCAACGGCAACGCCCGATACGTGCGAGTGAACGGCACGGCGAAGGCAACGGCCTACGGTTACTCACTCTGGGAGTTCGGGGTGTACCGGTAGGTAGGGCGACTCGGGCGGGTGGCTTCGGCCACCCGCCCTTTCGTCTGTATTTTTCAGCGAATTTCGTGCTATGTAGTGGAGAGCGCTCTCCATGCTCCGTGCTATAAAACCGGCCATGAGCGATCCACGTTCGGCCCGCAAACCCACCCTTGAAGACGTCGCGGAAGCCGCCGGCGTCTCCCGGGCCACGGTGTCGCGCGTCATCAACGGTGTTCGCAACGTCGACCCCAAGCTGCACGCCATCGTGTGGCAGGCCGTGGACGCCACCGGCTATGTGCCCAACCGCGCCGCCCGCTCGCTCGTGACCCGCCGCAGCGGCACGGTCGCCCTCGTCGTCTCCGACGCCGTCAGCCACGACGACGACCCGTTCATGCGGCGCTTCTTCGCCGACCCGTTCTTCGGCCGGATCGTCGGCGGCGTCATGTCGGTCCTGCGCCCCAAGGGCATCCAGCTCGCCCTGCAGATCGTCGGCACCGACGAGGCCCGCGGCCGGCTCGTCGGTGACCTCGGCCAGGGCCAGGCCGACGGCGCGGTGGTGCTGTCCCTGCACCCCGACGACACGCTGCCCCGCCAGCTGTACGAGGCCGGCATCGCCGCGGCCCTCGTCGGCCGCCCGGCCCAGCCGGTGCCGATCAGCTACGTGGACCTCGCCAACGACGCCGGCGGCGTCCTGGCCGCCGAGCACCTCATCGGCCGCGGCTGCACCCGCCTCGGCATGATCACCGGGCCGGCGCACGTCCCCGCCAGCCAGGACCGGCTTACCGGCTTCCGGCAGGCCCTCGCCCGGCACGGCCACGCCTGGTTCCCGACCGTGGAGGGCGGCTTCACCTACGAGTCGGGGGAGACCGCGCTGCTCGAACTGCTGGAGCGGCAGCCGGAGCTGGACGGGCTCTTCGTCGCCAACGACGTCATGGCGCAGGCGGCCGTGATGGCGCTGCGCGGCCGCGAGCTGCGGGTCCCGGACGACGTGGCGGTCGTCGGCTTCGACGACAGCAGCGCCGCCCTGGACGCCCGCCCGCAGCTCACCACCGTCCGGCATCCGCTCGAGGACATGGCGGCGGAGAGCGCCCGGCTGGTCCTGGCCCGCATCGACGATCCATCGCTGCGGGTCGAGTCGGTGATCTTCGACCCCAAGCTCGTCGTGCGCCAGTCCGCATGACCGGCCAGCGCAGCGTCTTGGGCCGGTCATCATGTGGCAGGGTTGGGGCAGGTCGTCGCCGGAGCGCAGCGGAGGGGGCGGCATGACCGGCCAGCGCAGCGTCTCGGGCCGGTCATCATGTGGCAGGGTTGGGGCGGCATGACCCCCGTTGCCGCGTCGGTGGTGGCGTCGCTGATACGCACGCAGCACCCCTCGTTCGCCGCTCCGCTGCGACTGGTCGCCAGCGGCTGGGACAACACCGTCTACCGGCTCGGTTCCTCGTGGTCCGTGCGCCTGCCCCACCGCGAGGTCGCGGTGCCGCTCCTGGTCAACGAGCAGCGCTGGCTGCCGCACCTCGCGCCCCTGCTGCCGGTCCCGGTGCCGGTCCCGGTCGCGGTGGGCGTGCCGGCGGGGGAGTACCCGTGGCCGTGGAGCATCAACCGCTGGCTGCCCGGCCGTCCCGCCACTGCGGTGCCGGTCGCGGCGCGGATCGCCTTCGCCGCCGACCTGGCCCGCTGTTTCGCCGGGCTGCACGTTTCCGCGCCGCCGTCGGCACCCGCGAACGTGTTCCGCGGGGTGCCGCTGGCCGACCGGGCCGTGGCCGTGCGGGAGCGCCTGGCCGGTGACGGGTTCCCGGCGCCGCTGCGCGAGGTCTGGGAGAGCGCCCTCGAGGCGCCGCCGTGGACGGGCGCGCCGGTGTGGCTGCACGCCGATCCGCATCCGGCCAACCTCCTCGTCGGCGCCGACGGCCGGCTGGCCGGGCTCATCGACTTCGGCGACCTGACGTCCGGTGACCCGGCCACCGACCTCGCCGCGGCCTGGATGGTGTTCGACGCCCCCGGCCGGGCGGCGTTCCGCGCGGCGCTGTCGGAGCTGGTGCCGCTCGACGAGGCGACGTGGCAGCGGGCGCGGGGGTGGGCGTTGAGCATCGGCTCGGCCGTCGCGGTGGGCTCGGCCGACAACCCGGAGATGGCCGCGATCGCCGCGCACGCCCTGGCCCAGGTCCTGCTCCCGGCCTGACCTTCCGGGCGTTCACCGGCGCGTGGTGCGAACCAGCGCGTGGTGCGAACCGGCGAGAGGCACGAACCGGCGCGCGCCGCGACCTGGAGTCAGTGACGCGCGCCGGCAGTTTTGTGGGCCGCGCTGGCTGAGTGCGCTGCCGCTCGGAGAGCGCTCTCCGAGATGAGGAAAGTCTGCCGGGCGCCGGGTGGTTCGTCAACCACGGGTGGTGGCGCGTTACCGATCCGATGCGGCGGTCCGGGAAAGATCAGGATTCCGTCAGGACTGTTCCCGCAGGTGTTGACACCTGCGGGGAGCAAGCGGGAAACTTCCCTTACGGAGAGCGCTCTCCAGCCGGGTCGGGTGCCGGCGGGGAGCAGCGCCGAAGGTGGCCGGCCGCACGATTCGAACGGATCGACGGGGGTTGGTCGGGTCACCTGACCGACGCCGTAGGACCGGCGGTTCGGGCCGGTCGTCCAGGCGGGGGCTGCTCGAAACGCTCGTCCGTCGGGTGCCGGGACGCTGAGGCCGTCTGCACGGCCCGCGAACCGCGCTCACGGCGCCGGCCGGGTGCGGCAGTCCGGGCATTTCCGGGCCGCTCCACCTGTACATCACCGACGGTGACCGGGTTGGGGTCGCCGCCGGCGGGACGACCGCGAGAGCGACCGTTCCGAGTATCGATTCCGCAGTTGTGGCGGTCGCTCCGGGCTCTGGGCGCCCTGACCGCCGCAACTGCGGGACCGCGGCCGGCCCTCGGAAGGAGCCCGCAGCCGTGCTACCCAGACCCCGCCGCCCCGCCAGGCGGCCCGCCACGACAGCTACCACCCGGCTCGCCATGCGGGCGGTGGCCGTGACCTTGACCGTCATGGCCTGCGCCACGGTCACCGCCTGCGCGGCCGACCCGGAAGCCACGAGCCCGCCGGCCGCCGCGACCAGCGCCGCCGGCACCGATTTCGGCGGCACCGACATCGCCTGGGTGCAGCTGATGATCCCGATGGACGAGCAGCTGCTGCCCGTGCTCGATCTCGTGCCGCAGCGCTCGTCGGACCCCGCGATGACCCGGCTGGCGGCGGAGCTGCGCTCCCGGTACACCACCGAGATCCAGCAGTTGAAGGCGCTGCGGGTCAAGGCGGGCCTCGATGCCACCAACCCGCACGCCGGGCACCGGATGCCCGGCCTGGTCGACGCGGACACCCTCGCCGCGATCAGCGGCAGCGGCGGCACCGCCGAGTTCGACCGGAAGGTCGCCGAGTGCCTGCGGGGGCACCTGGAGCAGCTGGCGAACCTGGCCCGGTCGGAGCTCTCCAACGGCACCAGCGCGTCGGTGAAGGACCTCGCGAAGCAGGTCGCCGAGTCGAGGACCGCCGGGCTGGCCCAGCTCCCCGCGAGCGGTGCCGCGCCGGGCGTCAGTGGCGCAGCAGGCGGCGGCTGACGGCGGCGATCACGACGACGATGACGGTGGCGAAGCCGAGCAGCGCCATCCGCGCCGGCAGGAACTGCGTCGCCACGCCCAGACCGAGGACGGGGACCGCGAGCCCCAGGTAGCCGCCCAGGAACACCCCGGCCAGGGCCTCGCCGCGGGTCGACGCCGGCGCGAGGTCGACGACCGTGGACACGGCGCCCTTGAGCAGCGCGCCCGCGCCCGCACCGGCGACTGCGCCGCCGAGCAGGAACACCGGCAGGCTCACCGCCCACACCCCCGCGGTCACGGTGAGCAGCCCGGCGGTCATGAGCGCCAGGCCGCCGGCGACCTGGCGGCGGACCGGCTGGCGGCGCAGCAGGACCTGCGCGGCGGCGCCGCTGGCGAAGACCATCGACGCGACCAGCCCGGCGAGGGCGCGGGACGGGTGGTGCAGCGTGCCGGCGACGAAGGCCGGCGCGAGCGACGTGAACAGCCCCAGCACCGACAGGGCGGCGAACGCGCCACCGCCGGCCGCGAAGTAGCGGGGCCGGGCGGCCGCCGGCACGGTGACGCGCTGCGGGCGGTACCGCTGCCGCAGCGTCGGAACGGAAACGGTTTCGGGGACCCGTGCGACGGCGACGGCCGCCGCGAGCAGCAGCACCAGGAACACGGCATACGACGTGCGCAGCGGCGCCGTGACGTATTGCGCGAGGAGGCCGGCGGCGAGCGGGCCGAACGCGAACCCGCCGAGGTTGGCCACCGTCGCCACCAGATCGGCCCGGGCCCGGCCGGCGGCCGGTCGGGCGGCGGCGTGCAGCTCCGACAGGTGCGCGGTCGCCGTCGCGGTGAGCATGCCGACGCCGAGGCCGGACAGCACCCGGGCGACGATCACCACGCCGAGCGACGTCGAGGTCAGGAACAGCGCCGCGGCGGCCGCCTCGAGCAGGATCGCGGGAAGCAGCACCCGGCGCCGGCCCAGGCGGTCCGACAGGTGCCCGGCGAGGAAGAGGCTGACGATGACCCCGACGGCGTACGCGGCGAACGCAATCGTTACCGCGATCGTCGAGTAGCCGTCGTGGCGCTGGTAGATCGCCCACAGCGGGGTCGGCACGACGGTGAACGCCAGGGACACCGCGAACGCGACCGCGATCGTCCAGAACCCCCGCTCGTGGTGGGTGGCGTGGGTTTCTGTCACGGCGGGCCGGGCGAGCAGGGTGGTCATGCAGACACTGTGCCCGCGGGCAGTCAGCACCAGCGACGAATGTTCGTGCTGGGCACTATCATGAAACGTGATGGAGCTGCGGCATCTCGTGTATTTCGTGGCGGTCGCCGAGGAGCGCAACTTCTCGCGCGCCGCCGAGCGGCTGCGGGTCGTGCAGTCCGGGGTGTCGGCCGCGATCCGGTCCCTGGAGCGCGAGCTCGGCGTGCAGCTGTTCGACCGCAGCTCGCAGCGGGTCGCGCTGACCGACGCGGGCGCGGCGCTGCTGCCCGAGGCCCGGGCCACCATCGACGCGGCGCAGGCCGCGCGGGACGCCGTCGACGAGGTCCGCGGCGGGCTGCGGGGCACGCTGCGCATCGGCACGCTGATCTCGGTCGGGTTCATCGACCTGCCGGGCCTGCTCGGCCAGTTCCGCGCCGAGCACCCCGGCGTCGACCTGCGGCTGCGGGCGGCACCGACAGGATCGGCGGGCCTGGCCAGGTCGCTGCTGGACGGGGAGCTCGACGTGGCGTTCGTGTCGCTCGCCGGCCGGCCGCCGGCGGGGCTGTCGGTGCGCGTCCTCGTCGCCGAGCCGATCGTCGCGGTGCTGCCGGCCGGGCATCCCCTGGCCGACCGGGCCACGGTGAGCCTGGCCGACCTCGCCGAGGAGCCCTTCGTCGACTCGCCGCCCGGCTACGGCAACCGCACCGAGGTCGACCGGGGGTTCGCCGCCGCCGGGCTGCGGCGCAGGGTGGCCCTGGAGGTCGCCGACATCGCCACCGTCGCCCAGTATGTGCGCAACGGCCTCGGCGTCGCGCTGCTCCCGCGCTTCTCCGTCGGGGCGGCGGACGGCCTGCGGACGCCGGCGGTCAGCGGGGCGCGGCTGCGCTGGACGTTCGGGGTCGCGACCGGGTCCGCCCGCCGGCCGAGCGCGGCGGTCCGGGCGCTGCTCGACCTGGTCGACGCGCACCGGGTGCGGCGTTTCGAACATTGATTTGCTCAGGTGGGTGTGGCGGGCGCCGAACGGACAGGCAGTCCTGCGACAGATGAGGTTCCCATGCGGCCTGACAGCGAAGTCACGACGCCCCGCCGCACCGGCGGACCCACCCGATGGTTCGGCGACATGCGGATCGGGGTGAAGATCACCGGAGCGCTGGCGGTCGCGCTGCTTGCGGGCGGCGTCGTGGCCTGGGCCGGGCTCAGCGCGCTCGACACCGCCAACGCCAACGCCACTTCGATCTACGCCGATCACCTGGTGCCGACCACCATGCTCAACGCCACCCAGGGCGCGCTCGACGACGAGATCAACGGGCTCATCCTGATGACCATCGCCAGCACCCCGGCGGCGACCGAGGAGCAGCGCAAGCTGGCGCTCGACGGGGCGCAGCGGTTGCAGTCGGGCATCGACGCCTACGCGGCCCTCGGGCTGGACGCCTCGCAGCAGCCCCTGGTCGCCGCGCTGCGGCAGGCGGTCACCGACCTGCACGAGGTCCGCGACGCGCAGCTGATCCCGGCCGCGGTCAACAGTGACAACCTCGCGTTCAGCACGGCGTACGACGCCGGCGCCGCCGCGCCGATCGCCGCGGCCAACCAGGCCCTCGACGCGCTCGCCACATTCGAGTCGGCGCAGGCCGGGGCCGCCGCGAAACACAACGCCGACCAGTACTCGAACAGCCGGGTGGCCATCATCGCCTGCCTGGTCTCCGGCTGCCTGGTCGCCGCGTTGCTCGGCTGGGCCACGGTCCGCCGCATCGTGGGGCCGATCCGCCTGGTCGGCGGGGTGCTGACGAGGATGGCCGACGGCGACCTCACCGGGCGGCTCGACGTCGACACCCGGGACGAGGTCGGCACCATGGCCGGCGCGCTGAACCGCGCGACGCAGAGCATGCGCACGGCCGTGCAGACGCTCGGGCTGACCTCGTCCTCCCTCGCCGCGGCGGCCGAGCAGCTGTCGGGGGCCAGCACCCAGATCGCCGCGAGCGCGGCGCAGACCAGCGGCCAGGTCGCCGTGGTGGTGACCGCCGCCGACGAGGTGACCCGCAACGTGCACACCGTCTCGGCGGGCTCGCAGGAGTTGAGCCTGTCGATCCGGGAGATCTCGCAGAACGCCAACGAGGCCGCCCTCGTCGTCGGCGAGGCGGTGTCCGCGGCGCGGGCCACCGACGCCACGGTGTCCAAACTGGGCGAGTCGTCGCAGGAGATCGGCAACGTGGTCAAGACGATCACGTCGATCGCCGAGCAGACCAACCTCCTGGCGCTCAACGCGACGATCGAGGCGGCCCGCGCGGGGGACGCCGGCAAGGGGTTCGCGGTCGTGGCCACCGAGGTCAAGGACCTGGCGCAGGAGACCGCGCGGGCGACCGAGGACATCTCCCGCCGGGTCGCCAGCATCCAGGCCGACACGGACACGGCCGTCACCGCGATCCGGAACATCGGCGAGATCATCGCGAAGATCAACGACTACCAGCTGACCATCACCTCCGCGGTGGAGGAGCAGACCGCCACCACCGCCGAGATGAACCGCGGGGTCGCCGAGGCGGCCGGGGGCATCGGCGAGATCGCCGGCAGCATCGGCGCCGTCGCCACCGCGGCCCAGGTCACGACCGAGGGCGTGGCGGAGTCGCAGCGCACGTCGGCCGAGCTGGCCCGCATGTCGCACGAGGTGCAGACCCTGGTGGCCGGCTTCCGCGTCTGAGACGTCGGGCACATCCATTTGCGTCATCGCAGTCCCATGTTTTTAGACTGACTGGTCAGTACAAGTCAGGGGGCTGTTGTGACCACGGTTGTGGAAGCGCGCGGGCTCGGTGCCCGCACCCGGCGCGGCTGGGTGTTCCGCGACGTCGACCTCGACGTCGCGACGGGGGAGCGGCTCACCGTCACCGGCCCGGCCGGCAGCGGGCGCACGTCGCTGCTGCTCGCGCTCGCCGGTTGCTTCAAGACCAGCGCCGGCACGGTCCGGCGCACGGGCGTCGTGGCGCTCGGCCACGTGCCCGGCGTGCACGAGCCGGAGCCCGCGCTGACCGTCGCCGAGCACGTCGAGGAGCGGCGCCTCCTGCTGGGCCGGCGCGGGCGCCGCCTCGAAGACCTGCCCTTGGAGCCCGGCACACTCGGCCGCGACCTCGACGTCCTCGGCCGGCACCTGCTCGGCCTCACCCTCGCCCGCATCGCGGGCCCTGCCGCGGTCGTCGTCGACGACGTCGACAGTGGACTGTCCACGGTGGAGCGTGCCCGCCTCGACGAGGCGCTCCGCGCGCTCACGGACGACGGGGTCGCCGTCGTCACCGCCGCCCGCGAGTGCCTGACGGGCCCGACCTTCGCGCTGGAGGGACACCGATGAGGCTCGCGCTGTTCGAGCTGCGCCGCTTCACCCGCGCGCCGATCACCGTCGCCGCGCTCGCCGTCCTGGCGCTGATCCCGCTGCTGTACGGGGCGCTGTACCTGTGGGCGTTCTGGGATCCGTACGGCAACATGCGCCACATCCCGGTGGCCGTGGTCAACGCGGACCGCCCCGCGACCGCCACCGACGGCAGCACCGTGCGCGCCGGCGACGACCTCACCGCCAAGCTGCTGCGCCGCGACGTGTTCGGCTGGCAGGAGACCACCGACGCGGCCGCCCGCAAGGGCCTCGCGGAGGGGCGTTTCGAGGTCGTCTTCGAGATTCCGGCGGACTTCTCCGCCTCGCTCGTCACCCCGCCGGACCCGGACCGGGATCCGATCGGCGGGCGGCTCATCGTGGTCAACGACGACGCCACCAACTACCTCACCGGCCAGCTGTCCCGCAGCGTCTTCACGGAGGTGCGGGCCAGCGCCGCCGCGTCCGCCGCCGGCGGCTACTTCGACCGGATGCTGATCGGCTTCACCGACCTCAAGACGCAGACGACGCAGGCCGCCGACGCCGCGGGCAAACTCTCTGACGGCGCCACGCAGGCCGGTGCCGGTGCCGGCTCGCTGGTGAGCGGGCTCGACCAGGCCGCGGGCGGTGCCGGCTCGTTGGTGAGCGGACTCGACCAGGCCACGAAGGGTTCGCAGCAGCTGTACGACGGGCTCGTCGCGCTCGACCAGGGCGCCGCGCAGCTCGCCGACGGCACCGCGCAGGCCGCGGCCGGCGGGCGGCTCCTGGCGACCAGGGTCGGCGCCGCCGCCGACACCGTCGAGCCGGTCCTGCGCGACAACGCCGCGCTGATCGAGGCCGCCGCGACCAGCATCGCCGACGGTGCCGACCTGCTGCGCGAGCACCTCGACGCGCTGCCCGCCCTGGCCACGACGGCGACCCAGCAGGCGACCGCGACGCGTTCCGCGTTGGCGCGGCTGGGTTCGCGGTACCCGCAGATCGTCGACAGCACGGAGTACCGGACTGCCGTCGCCGCGGCGGACGCCGCTGTCGCCGCCGCGGTCTCGGTGCAGAGCCGCCTCGAGACCGGGGACCTCGCCGCCGTCCGCGCCGACCTGGACCGCGCGTCGAAGATCGCCCGGCAGGTCGCGGCCGCCGCGCCGCACCTGGCCGACGACGTCGCCGCCGCCCGCACGCAGGTCGACCAGCTCGCCGCCGGTCTGGACCGGCTCGCCGCCGGCGCCGATCAGCTGCACGCCGGCACCGGCGCCGCGTCCAACGGCGCCCGTGAGCTCAACGGCGGGCTGTTCCGGCTGGCCACCGGCGCCCGGCAGCTCGACGACGGGCTCGGCGCGCTCTCCGACGGCGGGCACCGGCTCGCCGGCGGCCTCGGCGAGCTGTCCGACGGCGCCAGCCGGCTGGCCCGCGGCCTGTCCGACGGCGCGGCGAAGATCCCCGGCTACGACCCCGACACCCGGGCCGAACGCGCCGGTGTCCTCGGCGACCCCGTCGCCCTGGACCGCTCCACCGAACACCCCGCCGCCACGTACGGGGCCGGGTTCGCGCCGTACTTCCTCGGCCTCGCCCTGTGGGTCGGCGCGATGATCAGCTACATGGTGCTGCGCCCGCTGACCCGCCGGCACCTGATGTCCGGCGCGCCCGCCCACCGGGTGGCCCTGGCCGGTTGGCTGCCCGGCCTCATCGTCGGCGTGGTCCAGGCGACGGCGCTGTTCCTGGTGGTCCGGTTCGCGCTCGGGCTGCACCCGGCGCATCCCCTGGCGATGTACGGGTTCCTGTGCCTCACCGCAGTCGCGTTCACCGCGATCGTGCAGTGGTTCGGCGCCCGGCTCGGTGCGGCCGGCCGCCTGGCCGCCCTGGCGGTGCTGATGCTGCAGCTCACGTCGTCCGGCGGCACGTATCCGATCGAGACCACGCCGGGCGTCCTGCAGGCGGTCCACCCGTTCCTGCCGATGACGTACGTCGTGGCAGGGGTGCGGCACCTCGTCAACGGCGGCCCGGGCGGTACGGTCGTCACCGGGGCCGTGGTCCTGGCCGGCTTCGCCGCGCTCGCGTTCGGGCTGACGACCCTGGCCGCGTGGCGGGGGCGCCGCCTGACGCCGGCGAAGCTGCACCCGGATCTGGTGATGTAGGGAGTTGCACGTGGTAGACGGCCGGACCCGGCGCCGCACCGACACCAGGCAGCGGCTGTATGACGCGGCGATGGAGCTCATCGCCGAGCACGGGTTCTCCGCCACGACCGTCGAGGACATCGCCCTGCGCGCCGGCGTCGCCAAGGGCACCGTCTACTACAACTTCCCGTCGAAGAACGCGCTGTTCGAGGAGCTGCTGCGGCACGGGGTCGGGCTGCTCACCGCCGACTTCCGGGCCGCCGCCTCCGGCGTCGCGCCGCCGGAGGCGGTCCTGGCGCTCATCCGGGCGGAGCTGGCATACATCGAGCGCCACCGCTCATTCGCGCAGCTGCTGCTGTCGGAGATGTGGCGCACCAACCGCGAGTGGCACCAGACCCTGCAGCTGCTGCGGGGCGAGGCGGTCGACGTGATCGCCCAGGTGCTGCGGCGCGGCGTGGACGAGGGGCACTTCGACGCGGCGCTGGACGTGCGGATGGCGGCGGCGGCGCTGTTCGGGGTGTGCCTCGTGGTGGCGGTCGACTGGCTGGTGTTCGAGCCGGACCGGACCCTCGCCGACGTGCAGGGGGCCCTGATCACGGTGATCAGGGCCCGGGTCGGCATCTAGCGTTTTCGCTTATGTACAGGCCACGCCGTTGAGCTTGATGTTGCTCGGCGGCGGGGTCGACGGGCCGTTGGCGGTGAAGCCGATCGACACCGACGCACCCGGCGCGAGCGACGGCGCCCAGCTCGGGCCGGTCGCCGTGATCGTGGTGCCGGACTGGGCCACGGTTGCGTTCCAGCCGCTCTGCAGGACCACCCCCGACGGCACGCCCCACGTGATGACGAACGGGCTGACGGTCGTCGAGCCGGTGTTCTTCACCGTGATGGTCGCCTGGTACCCACCCTGCCACGCGTTGTCGATGCGGACCGTCGCGGTGCAACTCACCGTGCCGGTGTTGCCCGACGGGCTGGTGCTGGTGCTCGCGCTCGTCGATCCGGTCGGCCCTGTCTGACCCACGGGCGGGATCAGGTACGGCTGCAGGATCGACTGCTTCTGCTGGTTGACCGTCTTCCAGTCATCGGCGACGATGCCGCCCGTGTCACCGGAGTTCGGGTTCCACGACCAGTAGGTGAAGTCCATGCCGGTGACGCCGGTGCCCATGTACTCCATGAGCTTCTTCAGCCACAGCACGTCCTGCGGGCTCTGCAACGTGGAACCGAACTCGCCGACGAGCACCGGCGCGATGTTCTGCTTCTCCAGGTACCCCCAGAAACCGTCCCAGATCGCCGGGAGGTTGTTCGGGAACGCCGGGTCGTCGAACCACGCCTGGTGATACACGGAGTTGCCGTACTCGTGCGCGGAGTAGACAAGCTTGTTCGGCTTGTTGAGACGCACCGGGAACTGTCCGGCCTTGCTCAGGTTGCCGCCCCACCAGCCGCAGGGCTCGTCCGGGATGTTGTCCCAGGCGTTGGCGTTGCCGCCACTGGTGCAGCTGACCCCCTCGACCACGATGAGCCAGTTGGGATTCACCTCGAGGATGGCGTTGCCGGCCCGCTCGGCCGCCAGGCGCCAGTCCCGGTTCACGTCCCCGCAGCCCCAGCACGAGCCGGTGCCGTTGGGATCGGTGCCGTCGGCGTGCGGCTCGTTGTGCAGATCCGCGCCGACGACGGTCGGGTTGTTCGCGTAGTGCTGGGCCAGCGACCGCCAGTTGCTGATCCAGGTCGCCTCGGGCGTGGCGGACACGTACCAGAGCGCGCTCTGCCCGGCACTGGTCGGCCGGTGCCGGTCCAGCAGGATGCGCATGCCTTTCGTGCCGGCGTACGCGACGACCTTGTCAAGGATCTGCAACGGCGTCAGGCCCTGCAGGTCCGGGTTGGTGTAGCCGTCGACGCTGTTGGCGGTCGCGCCCGGCTTCAGCGCGTCCTCGGAGAACGGCACCCGCAGCGTGTTGTAGCCCAGGCTGGCGATCTGGTCGATGTGGTCGCGCCAGGGCCGGGCCCACAATCCGTGGAACGTCTTGTTGTCGGTCTCCATGCCGAACCAGTTGAGCCCGGTCAGCCGCACCGGGTTGCCACCGGCGTCGATGATCTGGTTGCCGCGGGTGCTCAGGTAGCCGGTCCCGGTGCCGCCGACGGCCGCCTCCGCCGTGCTGTTGAGCCCGATCACGGCAACCGCGCCGACGACGGCCATGCTGCTGGCCGCGACGGCGGCCCAGAGTCTTCTCACCTGCACCCTCCTGTCGTTTTGCTCGACGCTAGGAGCGCGCTGGTACGCCGAGCCACGGCTGCCCGTTGCGTGGCGGGTTTGCGCAGGTGAGAGCGGGTGTTTCCGGCGAAAGTTACATCTTCGGCAGCTGCGCCAGCAGCTTGCCGTGCGCGTCGAGGACCTGCGCGGCGGCGGCCTTGGTCGCGGGGTCCGCGCCGTTCTTCGCCTCCGACCCGCACAGCGCCGTCGTCCCGGTCAGGTGCTCGCGGAGCACCTCGAGCGCCTTCGCCGGTTGCTGCGCCGCGGGCAGTGCCCGGATCGCGGCCATGTCGGCGTCGACGACCATCCCCGGCAGGTCGTGCCCGGCGTGGATACTGGAGTCCTCGACCGCCCCACCGTCGGCAAGCGCCTTGCGCAGCGCCACCAGCTCGCCCTTGTGCCCGTCGGCGGCGGCCTTGGCGATCGGCGTCAGCGCCGGATCCCCACCGGCGAGGATGAGCTCGAACAGCTGCGCCGCGCTGGTGTCCAGCGAGATCATCAGCTGCAGGTAGGCGATGTCGGTCGGGTTGAGCACCGTGACCGCGGGCGGCGCCGCGCTGCGTTGCTGGCCGGCGGGCGGCGCTGGTTCGTGCGCGGGCCGTGCCCAGAGCACGACGACGGCGAACGAGGCGAGGAGCACGATCGCGACCGCCCCCAGCCGCCGCCAGACGTCCCGGCCGCCGGCCTCGTCTGTGGTGGTCTCCGGCTGGACCGGTGCTTTCCTGGGTTCGGTGCGCTGTTTGACGTTGCGCCTCGGCTTTGCGACGGGGGTCGGCTCGTCTGCCGTGTCTGTGTCTTTGGTTTCGGCGGCTTCGGTGGTTTCCGTGATTTCCGTGGTTTCCGCGGTCTCGGTCGTCTCCTGTGCGGCTTCCGCGTCGGCTGTGACCGAGTCTGTCGTGGCCGGGTCGGCCGTGATCGGGTAGGCCGTGATCGGGTCGGCCGTGATCGGCTTGTCGTCGGTCACTGTGCCCCGCCCTTCCGGGCCGGCTCCGCCGCGGTCGGGGTGGCGGCCCCGGCCGACGACGCCGCGGCGCTGGACACAGCCGCGGTGCGGTCCCCGTGGGGCGGTTGACCCCCAGGGGAACCCGTGGACACGACGCCCGCGCCGCAGCCCCCATGGGCAAGCGGCAACATGGTGACGGGTGGCGGTCCCGCAACCGTCCGGGCGGTGGTCACGCATCGACGGTAAGCGCCCGAACCTGCGGATAGCATTAGCCAAACTTTAAGATTCCCGCAGGCGCCCCCCGACGTTTTCCACCTGCGCCGATAACACTTTTCCCGATCCGTCTTTGCGCCTCCGCCCGACTGGACACCGCGCGGTGCGACCTCGAGACTGGAGGGGCAGCGCCTACCGGGGGGAGGCGGCCCGTGCCACGACCGTGCTTTTCTTTGGACGCACCAGATTCCGGCCCAGCCGAGGACTTCGACTGGACCGCCCACTTCGCCGCACAACACGCCGAGGCCAACCGCCGGCGTGAAGAGAAGCTGCGAGTCAGGGCCGAGTTCGCAGAGGCTCGCAGGCATGGCCTGGCCGCCCGCCACGCGACCAAGCTGGCCCGGCTCCAGGCGGCCCGAACACTGTCGAAAGCCAGCCCTGCCCTTGCTGCCACGGCTGCGCCGAGCGCTGCTTGTGCTGTCACGGCGGCGCCGAGCCCTGGTCTTGCTTCCACGCCCGCGCCCAGCCCTGCCTGTGCTTCCACGGTCGCGCTGAGCGCTGCCTGTGCTTCCACGGTCGCGCTGAGCGCTGCTCGTGCTGTCACGGCTGCGCCGACGCCTTCGCCTTCGCTTTCGCTGCAGCCTCTGCCACCGCCTCTGTCTCCGCCGTCAGTTGTGGCTGCGTCGGCACCATTGCTGCGGTCGTCGTTGTTGTCTTCCGTGCGGCCGTCGCTGTCGCGGACTTTGTCGCCAGCGTCCGCGCAGGGATCACCGCCGTCACCGCCGCTACCGCCGCCGCCGCCTCCGCCGCCGCCGCCGCCTCCGTCACCGCCGCTACCTCCGCCGCTACCTCCTCCGTCACCGCCGCTACCTCCGCTACCTCCGCCGTCACCGCCGCTACCTCCGTCGACGCCGCCGTCGCCCGTGCCGTCGCTGTGGTCGTGGTCGCCACGGCCATCGCCGCTATCGCCGTCGCTACGACCGTCACCGCCCCGGCCGCCATCGCCGCCTTCAGCTCCGTTGCAGCCATTGCGACCTACTTCGGCTGCAGCGGTGACGTCGGTTCCGACCTCGGTGACTGCGCCGAGAGTTTGCCCAATGCCGCCAACCACGAGCATCGGACCGGGTCGCTGTGGCAACGTGGGGGCTCGGCCGCGGTGTCGTTCCGCGTCATCGGACGTGGCAACGTCGTTCCCGCCGCGACCCCAGCGGCAGACGGCCACCGTCCCATGCATCGAACGGCGATGCCTTCCGCACCGGCATCGTTCCCTGCGCCGTCTACACACTCCGTGCAGGTTCGGCCATCACGACGTGACTGGCGGCCGTTGGGTGTCGCGTCTCAGGTCGCGTCCACCTTGACCTGAGCCCATTCCTACATCTTCACGTCCGTGCGGCGGTGGAAACGCTGCGTCTGAACGGATCGCTCTACGTCCTGCCCTGCACCAACAGCGCCGACTGCCTTCAGCCGCCGAACTTCACGCCATCGCCCGAACTCAACGCGGGCCGACCGGACATCCGGCGGTCCGATGGGACCTTGACGTGACCCGACCGGCACATGCAGTCCGCTGGCACCCGACATGGCCGCGCTCGGGCGAGCACCGCGTGTTCCTCCTGGACGTGACGTGGAGCGGTCGGTGGGTGCAGTCCGCGGGGACGGGGCACGGGCGCGCGTCGGGAAGCGACGTGGTCCGCTTGGGTGCGATGTGCGCCGCCCAAAGGGGAAAGCGCACGCCCCGTGTGGCGGATGCGTCGCGGACCGTTGTGGGATCGGATCGCCGCCGCGCGGCTGCGGGGGCTACGTGCCGATGCGGGTCACGGTGCCGTGGGGGGATTCCTGCCACCACATGGCGTCTACGAGGTACGCGGCGTTGCCGCTGTCGGAGATGAACTGCACGACCAGGCGGGTTGGCTCGGTCTGGGCGCGGGACGCGGAGTAGCCGCTGCGGGGGGTGGCGGTGACGAGGGAGACGACGGCGTCGCGGATGCGGATGACCGCGTCGCCGCCCTCGGAGCGGAACGAGCGCAGGTACGTGTCCACGCCATCGCCGTCGGTGGTCACCGTCCAGCCGTCCACGATGCGGGCAGGGGCGGCCGTGGTGGCCTTGGTGGTGGGGGGTGGGGCCGAGGTGCGTGGCGGGGCTGAAGTTGCAGGGCGGGAGGTGGCGGAGGTGGCAGGGGAAGCAAAAGAAGGGGCTGGGGGCTGCGGGATGAGGTCACCGGGGCCGCGGGCCTCGGCGGCGGGCACCGGGAGTGAGTCCGACGGCACGGCCGTGTGCAGCACGGGGCGCAGCGCCAGCGACGCCACGGCGATGCTTGCCGCGGTCGCCAGGCACCACAGCAGCACCGGCACCGCCGCTCGTCTGACCCGCACCGGCAGATCTTCTCACCCGCACCGTTGTCAGCGTCAAACCCGGCGTTACGGTGTTGCCATGCCGCTGATCCTGCTCGTCGAGGACGACGTCGCCGTCTCCGGCGCCCTTTCCCGGGCGTTGACCGACGCCGGCCATGTCGTGCGTCCGGTCGGCAATGCCGGATCCGCCCTGCGGGTCATCGCGACCGACCCGCCGGACCTGGTCATTCTCGATCTGGGGCTGCCCGACATGGACGGTCTGGACGTGCTGCGGATGCTGCGCGGCATCTCCAACGCACCGGTCATCGTGGCCACGGCCCGGCGTTCGGAGCGGGACATCATCCGGCTGCTGGACGCCGGCGCGGACGACTACGTGACGAAGCCGTTCTCCAGCGCGCAGATGTCGGCGCGGATCAACGCGGTCCTGCGTCGCGGGCAGGGCACCCCGGGACCCGCCGCGGTGCCGGCCGGGGTGACGATCGGTGCACTGCACGTCAACCCGCAGCAGCGCTTCGCGTCCATCCAAGGGCAGCCGTTGCAGCTGACGAAGAAGGAGTTCGATCTGCTGGCGTACCTGGCGCAGCGGGCCGGGCGGGTGGTGAGCCGGCGGGAACTGCTGACCGAGGTGTGGCAACGGCCGGACAGTTCCGGTGAGGACCAGACGATCGACGTGCACGTGTCGTGGCTGCGCCGCAAGCTGGGGGAGAGCGCCACCGCGCCGCGGTATCTGCGCACGTTCCGCGGGGTCGGGGTCATGCTCGTGGACCCGGAACAGGCACCAGCGCAGCCATGAGGAACGCGCTGATGCGCCTGTCGTTCGCGATCACCTCGATGATCGCGCTGGCGTTCCTGGTTCCCCTCGCGTATGTCACCAAGGAGATCGCGCACGACCGGGCGCTCGCCGAGGCGCGATACCAGGCCGACGCGATGGTGGCCGCCCTCGCAACCGCCTCCGGCAACGGATCCGGCGCGTTGGATCGGGCGGTTGCCACCGTACCGGCAGGGCAGAGCGGACGCCTTGCCGTACACCTGGTCGGCGAGCCCACCGTCGGCACCAGTCATGCCCCGGCGGCGGAGGTCGACCGGGCCGCCGCGCAGGGCCGGTCGCTGACCGTGGACGCGCCCGGCGGCGTGGCGTACCTGCAGACCGTGGTCCTGGACGGCGACCGGACCGCGGTCGTGGAGGTGTACGTCTCCGACGCCGACCTCAGCCGGGGCGTCGGCGCGGCGTGGCTGGCCCTGGTCGGGCTCGCGGTCGTCCTCATCGGCGGCTCGACCCTGGTCGCGGACCGGCTCGGCGCGCAGATCGTGAAGTCGACGAAGCAGCTGGCGGAGGGGGCGCGGGCGTTCGGCGACGGCGACCTGCACGCCCGGGTCGAGCCGGACGGCCCGCCGGAGCTGCGGGACGCGGCGCGCAGCTTCAACCGGATGGCGGACCAGATGGTCGCCTTCGCGGATGCCGAACGCGAACTCGCCGCGGACCTGTCGCACCGGTTGCGCACCCCGCTGACCGCGCTCCGCCTGGACGCCGACGCGATGCCGCCCGGCCCGATCGGGGAGCGGATGCGGCAGGCGTTCGACGCCCTCGACGATGAGATCGAGCAGATCATCACGACCGCGCGGCGCTCGGCGGCGGACCGGGTGCCGGAGAGCACCGACCTGGTCGAGGTCGTCGCCGACCGGCTCGCGTTCTGGTCGGTGCTCGCCGAGGACCAGCAGCGCCCTTGGCGGGTCGTCGGCGGCCAGGAGCCGGTGTGGGTGCCGGTCGCCGAGTCCGACCTGGTGTCCGCGGTGGACTGCATGCTCGGCAACGTCTTCCAGCACACCCCGGAGGGCACCGGCTTCGAGGTGCACGTCTCCCCGCGCGGGCTCACCGTCGACGACGCGGGACCCGGCATCGCCGATCCGGCCAAGGCGCTGCGCCGCGGCTCCAGCGGCGCCGGCTCCACCGGACTCGGCCTGGACATCGTCCGCCGGGTCGCGGAGACCGCCGGCGGCCGGCTCGTCGTGGAGCGCGGCCCGCTGCACGGCGCCCGGATCGCGATCGTCCTGGAGCCGATGGCGGTGACCCCGCCCCGCCCCCAACGCCGCGTCGTGCGGTGACCCCGCCGAGCCCTCAACGCCGAGCCGATGGTGGTGACCCCGGGGCGCCCGTAACGCCGCGTTGTGCGGTGAGCGCGCCTGCCCGTAACGCCGTGTCGTGCGGTGAGCGCGCCCGCCTTCAACGCCGTGCCGATGGCGGTGACCCGCCCCGC